>NZ_BAABDQ010000010.1:0-348814 GCF_039539705.1 Nonomuraea rosea
TAGAGCAGCGCCGCGACGGCCAGTCCGCTGCCGCCGACGTCCTCGGCCACGGCCGCCAGCACCGGCCACGCCCCCGCCGTCACCGCCGCGACCGCGCCCGCGACCCCGGCCACCCCCGCCAGCAGCGGTAATCGCGGCGACCTGGCCAGGCCGTGCAGCGCGTCAGCCGTCATCTCCACGTCACCTCGCCGGAACGTCCAACATCATCCACAGGATGACGTGCCGGTACGCGCGGCGGAAGCGTCAACCGTGCAACCGGCCTGAAAGTCCGGCGAAAGGGTCAGGGCTAGGTTGACGGACACGACTTGGACGACCTGAAGGAGCCGACGTAACCAGCACATCCGTGTGGAGTGAACTGCGCATGACCTCCACGCCCCAGCTGTCCATCTCGATCTCTCCGCACCTGACGGCGCTCGCCATGATCAGCGACGCGCTCGCCGGCCGCCGCAGGGGCCTGCCGGAGCTCTGGCGCAAGGCGCTCAGCTCCCGGGTCGGCCCGCTCGGCCACCAGGCCGTCCGCCCGCTCGCCGCACCCGGCTACTCGGTGGTCCCCGACAGCATCGTGCCGCGCACGCCGATCGGCGGCGACGTCTCCGTGCAGGCCCAGATCGACGCCCTGCGCGACCTGCCGCCCGAGCGGCTGGCCGCGGATCTGGAGCAGGCGTTCGGTGACGGGCCGCTGCCCGCGCACTGGCGCTCGGCCGCCGAGCACCCCGGCCGCTGGCTGCAGGGCTACGCCGGTGCCCTGGCCGACGTCTGGAGCACCGCCGAGCCGCTGTGGCGGCGGGCGCGCCCGCTGCTGGACAGGGAGGTCAGGAGGGTGGGCGTCGCCGCCGTGCGCGGGGGTCCCGAGCTGCTGCTGGGGTCGCTGAACAGCCGCATCGTGTACGCCGAGCGCGGCCTGCTCATCTCCGACGTCGAAGCCAGCACGTACGACCTGGGCGACCGGAAGATCGTCCTCGTGCCGATGCTGGCCGGCAAGGACGCCGTGATCGTGAGCCTGGACCACGAGCAGGCCGTGTGGATCGCGTACCCGGTGCCCGGCGCGCAGGCGCTGTGGCGCCACCCCGTCGCTCCGGCGCTCGACGAGTTGTCGGCGCTGATGGGCCCGGTGCGCGCGGACCTGCTGTGCGCGCTGGGCCGGCCCATGACGATGAGCATGCTCGCCGGCGGGATGCGGATCGCGCCGAGCAGCATCACCTATCACTGCGACCGGCTCCGCGCCGCGCAGCTGATCACCAGGGAGCGCCGGGGCCGCGAGGTGTGGATCGCCCGCACCCACCGCGCCGACGAGCTCCTGGAGCTGTACCGCCGATAGACCGCGGGCGCGCCGGCGCGCCCGCGGTCGTCCTCAGCCATCCTCAGCCCGCCTGGCCGAACGGGTAGAGCAGCGGCCCGCCGCGAGCCCGAGACCGGCGGGGCGGGAGAGGCGGCTCGGTTGACACGGGCCCACCGGCACCACGAAACTCTCCCGAAACAACAGCGTGCCTACGGTAAACGTTTACAGGAGCGGTCGATGCCCAAACCCCCATGGATCGCCGCCGGCGTGCTGGCCCTCCTCACCGCGCTCGTGACCGCGGCCGTCCCTGCGGCGCCCGGCGAGACGGACATGCGGGCGGGCGGCACGCTCACCACCGGGTCGGCGCCGTCGGAGGCGCTGGGCGAGAACATCGCCTACAACGTCTACCTCCCGCGCGGCTACGACCGGAGCACCGCCCGCCTTCCCGTGCTCTACCTCCTGCACGGCCGCGGCGACACCATGCAGGCCTGGACGCGGGTCAAGACCACGCTCGACGACATGATCAAGACCAAGCGGATCCCGCAGGTCATCGCCGTCATGCCGGACGCCCCCTGGAACGAGCGCGGCAACTGGTACGTGGACTCCCGCTACACCGGCGCCGACCTGCCCGGCCGGCCGGTGGAGACGGCGCTGACGCGCGACCTGGTCGCGCACGTGGACGCGACGTACCGTACGGCCCCCATCAGGCAGGCCCGCCTGGTCGGCGGCTACTCGATGGGCGGCGCGGGCGCGCTGCGGTTCGCGCTGGCCCACCAGGACCTGTTCAGCGCGGCGGCCGTGCTCAGCCCCGCCGTCTACACGCCGCTGCCGCCCGCCGACTCCTCCACCCGCGACTACGGCGCGTACGGCGCGGGCGCGGACAAGTTCTCCGACGAGGTGTACCGCGAGCTCGCCTACCCCGCGCTGCTCCCCAAGCTCGACCCCGACCTGCCCGTACGGATGTTCGTGGCGGTCGGCGACGACGAGTACGCCAACCCCGGCCCGGCCGACGCGCGCCACGACCTGGACTTCGAGTCCGCCGCCCTCTACAACGCCGTCCGGCGCTCGCCCGCCGTCTCCGCCCAGCTCCGCGTCCTCGACGGCGGCCACGACTGGACGGTCTGGGCGCCGGCCTTCGAGCAGGCGATGGCCGAGCTCGGCCCGGGCCTGAGCGTCACGCCGCCGACCGGTCTGCCCGCCCCGTTGCACGGCACGCCCGCCGCCGACTGGGCGGGCGGCGTCGCGGCCCACCAGGACGGCTCCCTGACCGTCGGGTACGCGGCCGGCGGCCCGGTGAACGGTCAGCCGCACGCGGGCCGCCTCGACGCCGTGCTCACCCGTACCGGCGCCAAGCCCTGGACCACGCAGTTCGGGACCGCGGGCGACGAGCGGCTGTACGGCGTCGCCGCCCTGCCCGACGGCGGCGTGCTCGCGGCCGGCTACACCAAGGGCGACCTGGACGGCGGCCACGCCGGCAACACCACGGACGACGCGTTCGTGGCCAGGCTCGACGCGAGCGGCGCCGTCCGCTGGATCACCCAGTTCGGCGCGAAGGACGCCGCCGACCGCCTCTACGGCCTGACCGCCGCCCCGGACGGAGGCGCGTACGTGGCGGGCTACACCAAGGGCGCCCTGGACGGCCAGAACAGCGGCGACAAGGACGCCCTGCTCGCCCGCCTCACCCCCGAGGGCGAGGTGTCCTGGATCCGCCAGTACGGCGGCGCGGGCGAGGACAAGGCGACCGGCGTGGCCGCGGACGCCACGAACGTCTACCTCACCGGCAGCGCCACCGCCGCACTCCCCGGCACGACCGCGCTCGGCGGCCTCGACGGCTGGATCGCCGCCTACGCCGCGGACGGCACCAGGAAGTGGGCCACCACGGCGGGCGGCACGGGCGACGACCGGCTGAACGCGGTCGCCGTCACCACCGCGGGTCTCGCGGTGGCCACCGGCGCGGCGTCGGGAGACGCGATCACGCTCGCCTACACCGCCCAGGGCAAGCGGCGCTGGCAGCACACCCTGGCCACCACCGCCGCCGACGAGGGCGCCGCCGTGACGCCGCTGCCCGGCGGCGAGGTCGAGGTCGTGGGCTACACCCGGGGACGGATCGGGGTGCAGGCGGGCGGCGCCGACGTGGTGGCGGCCCGGCTGGACGCCAAGGGCGGGCAGCGCGCCGCCGTCCAGCTCGGCACCGCCAGGGACGACGCCGTGGACGCCTTCGCCGAGCCCAACCTGTACGCCGCCGCCACGCCCGCCGGCAAGGTCGCGATCTCCGGCCTCACGTACGGCACGCCGGAAGGCGGCGCCGCCCCCGGGAACGGCGACGTCTTCCTGACCACGATCGACTAGCCACGATCAATCAGAAGGTCACGAGCGGATCGCCGATGAAGTCGGCGATGAAGTTGACGAAGAAGAACCCGAAGAACAGGAAGTTGAGCACGAGGATGACGTAGTGCCAGGGACGCGGGCGGGCCGGGCGCGGCAGCTTGCTGTTGAGGTAGATCAGCAGGAACGGATAGATCAGCGCGCCCAGGTTCGACATGTTCGCCGACCACTCCACCAGGCCCACGGGCAGGCCCTGGAAGATGATGATCGAGATCACCACCAGCAGCAGGAGCATGAACGGGTAGTAGAACCGGCGCGGATCGCCCTGGATCAGAGCGCGCAGGCGCGGGCTCGTGGAGTTGGCCGCGTCGGTCGTCACCCGCACCATCGCCTCGAAGATGCCGAGCTGCGTGGAGAACAGGATCAGCACGCCGACCACGAGCGCGACGTAGAACACGACCTGGCCGTATTCGTCGCCGAGCGCGCTGGCCACGAACGTCGGGACGTTCGCGCGCGTCGGCTTCTCGCCCGACAGCGTGACCGCCTGCGCCATCAGGAGCGTGGGCAGCAGCATGCCGAGGATGGCGCCGACGAAGAACACGCCCCACATGTCGATCATCAGCAGCCGGTACCACCTGCGCCACAGGCCCCGGTTGCGCTCGTCGTCGGGGAAGGTGACGCCGCTGGCCAGGATCTCGCGGCCGTCGCCGCGCAGGCCGGAGATGTAGCCGACACGGTGGCCCATGCCGTAGCCCTTGTCGCGGTAGTGGCCCATCACGTACCAGTTCAGGCCCGAGGCCAGCGCGGTGAACCCGGCCAGCGCGCCGAGCTGCGTCGCGGTGATCCCGGCGGGCGGCGCGGCCGGGGTGAGGAAGCCGCGGATGCCCTCCCACCACTGGCTCCACGGCACTACCAGCAGGTCCACGGCCAGCAGGGCGAGCAGGATGGTGCTGACCATGACCCAGTTCGCCAGCTCCAGGGCGCGGCTGATGCGGCGGGCGGCTGCCGTGATGACGAACACCAGCACCAGCAGGCCGACGGCCCACCAGCGCGGCTCCGCGTCCGTGGCCGCCGGGGGCACGCCGTGGACCAGCGCGTACACGCCCTGTCCCGCCGACGCGGCCCAGCCGCCCGCGATGAACGCGAAGATCACGATGAGGACGGACAGCGGCACCCAGAGCGGCCAGCCCGGCGGCACCCGCCCCCAGCCGACCACCGGGGCCTCGCCGGTGGCCAGGACGTAGCGCGAGCACTCCACGTTGTAGAACGTCTGCAGCACGGCCGACACCACGATGACCCAGCCGACGCCGACGAATCCGTACTGCCCCACGCTCAGGGGGCCGAGCAGCCATTCTCCGCTGCCGATCGAGATGCCGAGCGCGATCAGGCTCGGGCCGATGGCATATTTGACGAGTTCCTTGGGGCCGATCTTGGAGACCTTGAAGACCTCCTCCGGCGTGGGCAGGTCGGTGACTTCGAGATCGGGACGGCTGACTCCGAGCGGGTGCGACATGTCACTGCCTCCTGCCGTTCAGGGTGATCCCGAACGACGGCGGCTACAAGACCCAATTGCCGCCCGCGGCCCGGCCGGAGGCGTCAGGACCGCAGGGACGCGTACAGCTCCAGCGTGCGGTGGGCGATGCGGGACCAGGAGAAATGGCCGACCGCGCGGGCCCGGCCCGCCACGCCCATGGCCCGCGCCCGCGCGGGATCGCGCAGCAGCGCGTTGACCCGCTCGGCCAGGTCCGCCGCGAACAGCTCCGGATCGTGCGGCGTGCCGTCGGCGCCCTGGGAGATCGGCACCAGGAGCCCCGTCTCACCGTCGGCCACGACCTCGGGAATGCCGCCCGTGGCCGTCGCCACCACGGCCGTCTCGCAGGCCATCGCCTCCAGGTTCACGATGCCCATGGGCTCGTAGACCGACGGGCACACGAACACCGTCGCGTGCGTCAGCAGCTGGATCACCTCGGGCTTGGGCAGCATCTCCTGGATCCAGAACACGCCCTTCCTGTCGAGGCCGCGCACCAGCTCCGTCACCTCGGCCGCGATCTCCGGCGTGTCCGGCGCGCCCGCGCACAGCACGAGCTGCGCCTCAGGGTCGAAGGACCGCGCCGCGTGCAGGAGGTGGACCAGCCCTTTCTGGCGGGTGATGCGGCCCACGAAGACGATGTACGGCCTGCGCGGATCGACCCCGTGCTTCTCCAGCACGTCCACCCCGGAGTCGGGGGCGTATTCGGCGGTGTCGATGCCGTTGTGGATGACGGACACCTTCTCCGCCGGGATCTCGGGGTAGGCGGCGAGCACGTCGCGCCGCATCCCCTCCGACACGGCGATCACCGCGTCCGCGGCGGCCAGGGCGGTCCGCTCGGCCCACGACGAGATCGTGTAACCGCCGCCGAGCTGCTCGGCCTTCCACGGCCGCAGCGGCTCCAGGCTGTGCGTGGTGATCACATGGGGGACGCCGTGCAGCATCTTCGCGACATGCCCGGCGAAGTTGGCGTACCAGGTGTGCGAGTGAACGACGTCGGCGCCCGCGCAGGCGGCGGCCATCTCCAGGTCCACGCCGAGCACCTGGAGCGCGGCGTTGGCGCTCTCCAGCCCGCCCGGCACCCGGTAGGCCGCGACCCCCGGCTCGTCGCGATCGGCCCCGAAGCAGCGCACGCGTACGTCGGCCAGTTTCCGCAGCTCCCTGGCCAGATATTCCATGTGCACCCCGGCTCCGCCGTACACCTCTGGCGGATACTCCCGGCTGAGCAGATCAACACGCATGACACGACCTTATGGCGGGTCACGCCCCATGGACCACCATCATGAGCGGGTTTCGCGCAGACGATCAACCTGAGCATAGGGAACACATCGAACAAGCCCAAGCTCGGTAACGCCGGTCGGTGCATAGGCCAACAAAGTGGGACACGAAGGAAGTTCACCGTGCGGGGTTTCGTCGATAGATCGGCCATTTGAGGGTAGCGTCCTGGACATGAGGTCCCGGAGGGTGCTTGCGGTTGTGCTGGCAGGTGGAGAGGGTAAGAGGCTCATGCCGCTCACGGCGGATCGGGCGAAACCGGCGGTGCCGTTCGGCGGAATGTATCGGCTCGTCGATTTCGTGCTGTCCAACCTGGCGAACGGCGGCTTCCTGAAGATCGTCGTACTGACGCAGTACAAGAACCATAGCCTCGACCGGCACGTCTCGCGGACCTGGCGGCTGTCGGCGATGCTGGGCAACTACGTCACGCCGGTGCCGGCGCAGCAGCGGCTCGGGCCGCGGTGGTTCTCGGGCTCGGCGGACGCCCTGTTCCAGAACCTGAACCTGATCTACGACGAGATGCCCGAGCACGTGATCGTGTTCGGCGCCGACCACATCTACCGGATGGATCCGCGGCAGATGGTCGAGCAGCACGAGGACTCGGGCGCGGACGTGACGGTGGCGGCGATCAGGCAGCCGCTGTCGCTCGCCGACCAGTTCGGCGTGATCGAGACCGATCCCGAGGGGCGGCGGATCGTCGCGTTCAGGGAGAAGCCCAAGGACGCCGTCGGGCTGGCCGACTCGCCCGACGAGGTGTACGCCTCGATGGGCAACTACGTGTTCAAGACGCAGGCGATGATCGACGCGCTGCGCGAGGACGCGCTCGACCCCACCAGCAAGCACGACCTGGGCGGCAACATCATCCCCATGCTGGTCAAGTCGGGCGGCGCGGACGTCTACGACTTCGCCAACAACGTCGTCCCCGGCTCCAGCGAACGGGACCGGGGCTACTGGCGCGACGTGGGGACGCTGGACGCCTACTACGAGGCCCACATGGACCTCATCTCGGCGCATCCGGTCTTCAACCTGTACAACGACAAATGGCCGATCTTCACGGGGCACGACCCGCTGCCCCCGGCCAAGTTCGTGCACAACGACGGCGACCGGGTGGGGCGGGCGATCGACTCGCTGGTGTCGCCCGGCGTGATCGTCTCCGGCGGCACGGCGATCAGGTCGATCCTGTCGCCCAAGGTCGTGCTCCACTCGCACTCGCTGGTGGAGGACTCCGTGCTGATGGAGAACGTCAAGGTCGGCCGGGGCGCCATCGTCCGCAAGGCGATCGTCGACAAGAACGTCGTGATCCCGGACGGGGCGCGGATCGGGTTCGACCTCGAGTACGACCGCACCCGCTTCGCGCTGACGAGGGGCGGGGTCGTGGTGATCGGCAAGAACGAGATCGTCGACCGCTGACGCCAACCGGCCGCGCGGCCTTTGCGGGCCGCGCGACGTAACGGGCCGTGCGACGTAACGGGCCGTGCGACGTAACGGGCCGTGCGACGTAACCGGTCGCGCGACGTAACCGGTCGCGCGGCCTCCAGGTCCGTGCTTGCGGCCTCAGGCTTCGGTCCGGCGGGCTGTGTGACCTGAGCTGCCCGCGACCTGACGGCCCGCGTGCTGGTGCTGGCGCCTGCCCGCACCGACGTCGCGCCGAGCCAGCCGCCCGCCCCCCTGGAACCCCTGGTACGGCCACCGGGGGGCAGCACGGGCCGACACCACGCAGGCCACGCGGAAACGGGGCCGCCTGGCGCCCCAGAGACCACCACACGCCGCATTCGGGCCACATGGCGCAGCGCGCCCAGACCGCACCTGGGCCACGCACCGAGCTGGGCGGCCAATGGCGCCCCCATGGTCACGCGCTGCTGAGCCGACCGCTATACGCGGGGGGCTGGCATCCCGGTGAGCGCTGCGCAGAACCTGGCCGTCCGGAACCTTGCCGTCCGAACCTGCGGGTCCGCAACCGGGCAGGGCAGGCGGGGGTGGGAACCCGGCAGGACTGAGGGAGGGAAGCGGGCGGGGTTGGGGGCGAAAGCCGGGCGGCCTGGGGGAGCGGGCCGCCGGGCGTGACCCCGTGGAGAAGCGCCGGGGGGAGGGCGGCCAGGAGAGGGAAGATCAGGATCGCAGGGCGGCCAGGAGAGGGGAGATCAGGATCGCAGGGCGGAAGGTGGACGCGGACGGGATCGTGCGCCGGTGAAAAGCAGGGGTCCCGGGCCACAACGACAGTGTCCCGGGACCTAGCCGGACGAGTGCCCGGACGGACGTGTGACTAACGGCCGAACCAGATGCCAGGCCAGCTGTAGCCGCCCCAGCCGCGCTCGCCCCAGGTGCCGTGCGTCGTGCCGGTGCCCCAGCCCCGGTCGTTCCAGCGAACGCCGTGGTCGGTGCCGAAGCTGCTGTCGTGCCCGCGGCCCCAGCCGTCCCGGTTCCAGGAGCCGCGGTCCCAGCCATCCCGGTTCCAGCCGTCCCGGTTCCAGCCGTCGCCGTTCCAGTTGCCCTGGTTCCAGCCGTCGTTGTTCCAGCCGTCGCCGTTCCAGCTGCCCCGGTTCCAGTCGCTGCCGCGGTCCCAGCCGTTGTTCCAGCCGTTCCCGTTCCAGCCCTGGTCGTCGCTGTGGTCGTTGCTGTGGTCGTCGCTGTTCCAGCCCTGGTCGTGACCCCGGTCGTGCCGGTTCTCGTCCTTGCGGCCTTCACAGGCGTCGGCGTCACGACGTCCGGCGTACACGCCATAGCCGTCGATGCGAAGCGAGTGATGAGAGTCGGCCACGCTCAGGTCGCAAGCGACCGGTGCGGCGCTGGCCGGGCTGGCCGTGCCGATGAGCGCGGCGGCGGTGATAAGTGCACCACCTGCTGCTATGAGGTTACCTTTCATGATCTCCCCCTGTAATCACGAAGTGACAACGGTTCAACACTGTACGTAGTCAATCCCGTAACGCGGTGTAACGCCACGCCCGGAACGTCTCGTCACTTTGGCGGCCCGACTGACCTGATCGCGGGTATGTCGGCACCTGCAGGGAGACGCGGTAGATGCGGTGCTGATGTCCCGCAACGGCGATAACCAAAAGCTATGGCAACAGGTCTTGGACCTGGCGCACGCCGACTGCCCATGATCGTCGCCATGAGCACCCAGCAGCCCGCCTCTCCTTCCCCCGCGCCCGCCCCTTCCTCGCCCGCTCCTTTCCCGCCCGCCCCCGCCCCTTCTCCACCCTCGCCCGCCCCTTTCCCGCCCGCGCCCGCCCCTTCCCTGGCAGCCTCTTCCCTGACCGCGCCGGTCCTTTTGTCGCCCGCATCAGCCCTTCCCCCATCCGAGCCCACCCTTTCCCGCGCCCCGCAGCCTCGATCCGGCACGAAGCAGCCCGCCCGGCCCCGCCACGTCCGGCCGATGGCTTGGCCTACGGCGCGGCCGCCGACGGCTTGGCCCACGGGGCAGCCAGGGGAGACGTGGCTCGCCCACCTGGCGGCTCTCTCCGGGAAGTGGTTCGGCGGGGACCGGCGCGTCCGGCTGGTGGCTTGGCCCACGGCGCGTGTCCGGATCGGGGTGCGGATGGCCGTGGCCGCCACCGGGTTGGCGCTGGCGGTGAGCGCTTGCGGACCGGCTCCCGACACGTCCCCGCCGGGCGCGGCGCCGGACACCTCATCGCCGGTCCCGATGACCTCCGCGACCACCCCCGCCGGCGGCTCGTCCTCGGTGGCAGTGACGGCGGCGGCCCGCGCCTACGTGGACGCGGTGAACGCCCGAGACCTGGACGCGCTCGTGACCGCCTTCGCTCCCGACGCCGAGATCATGGACGTCAGCCGCAGCATCCGGGGGCACGACGCCATCCGCGAATGGGCGGATCGCGAGGTGATCGGCGGCACCCTGCGCGTCGTCTCGACCCCCGAGAGCCGCCCGGACGGCCAGAAGCTGCTGGTCCACTGGGCACCGGAGGGCTCAGACGGCTGGCGGGCCCACTACGACTTCACGGTGGGCAACGGCCGCATCGTCAAGCTAGACCTCCAGTACGCCTGACCAGACCGCCCAGCGCCGACCTGCCCAGCGCCGACCTGCCCGGCGTCGGACCGGGGGATGCTTGGGCCACCTGACCACCGACCCTCCAGGCCGCTGGACTTCCGGACGCCCTGATCGGACCGCTCGGACGCCTGACCGCACCGCCGGGACGCCTGATCGCACCGCTCGGACGTGGGATCCGGACTGCCCGAGCGCGTGACCGGATCGCCCGGAGAGCGACTGGATTGTCCAGACGCTTGACCCGCCTCGCTGCTCACCCGACTTGCCGGTCACTCGCCTCGCCGGTCCCCCACCTCGTCGGCCAACGGGCCCCCGGCCAACGGGCCCCGCTATCCGGCTACGCGGCCTCCGGGTAACGGGTCACTTGGCTACCCCAGCCGTCGGAGCAGGCCAGCGGCGGGTTAGTGGTTGCGCCAGAGGGTGACTTGGGTGAGGTCGGTGGTGTTGGGGGTCGAGCCTGCGGCGTAGACCTCGTCCGACCCCGGGCGGTGGGAGAGGGTCGTGACGGTGCCGGCGATCTCGGTGGACGTCCAGCGGCCGCCCGCATGATGCAGCAGCCGGGAGCCGGTCGAGTCGAGCACCCACACCCCGCCCCGCCCGTCCGGCTCCGCCTGCGTGAACGTCCGCCCGGACGCCCCCCACAGGCACCGCCATCCGCCGCCGTCCCAGTGCAGGGCCACCGGCCGCAGGATCTCCAAGGGCTCGCCTTGCGCGTCGGTCTTACCCGGCGCCAGCCACGACACCCCGCCCACCGCCCACACGTCGTCGGTGCCCAGGACCGCCACGTCGTCGAGATGGGCGCGGGGTGAGGAGACCTTGCGCGGCAGGCCGAGCTCGGGCACGCCCACGGCCTGCCAGGCGGAGCCGTTCCAGCGCGCCGCAGGCTGCGGACGCGCGCTGGAACGGTGTGCGGCAGGCTGCGCCGGGGAGACCGCCGCGCTCACCGTCCACACGTTCGCGCCCTCGCCGCCGACGGCGCTCGCGCCGACCGGCAGCCGGTACGCCTGCCACGCCGAGCCGTCCCACCGCAGAGCCGTACGCCCCGAGACCACCCATGGGCCACGCGCGGCCGTGCCGTACAGGCCGATGCCCGAGCCGTCCCGCCCCGCGAACCGCCCCGGGACCAGCCGACCGTCGCTGAACGTGCCCACCTGCCCCGACTGCCCGAACGCCCACGCCAGCTCGCCCGACACGGCCCCCACCGCCGTGACCGCCGCCCTCGGCAGCGGGAACGACTCCCAGCGGGCCCCGTCCCACCGCCGCAACCCCTCGAACGTCTCCACCACGCCGCCCGTCTCCCGCCGCTGCGTGGAATGGGTCGCCCACACCGCGCCGTCGCCGCCCACTGCCAGGTCGTCCAGCCGCCCGTGCCCCTCGCCGCGCGAGACCACCCGCCACGGGGAAGCGCTCGGAGCGGCCCGCAAGTCGTCCATGGAGAGGGCGGGCTGAGCGCAACGGGCCGGGTCGGCGGGGAGCGCGGCCGGCGCGGTCCCGGGCATCGGCACCGGAGTGATCGACCCGACGGCGTGGTCGGACGGCCCGCCAGTGCCATCAGGTGACGGCCCCCCACTGGCGGAAGACTGGCCGGGAGCGCCGGACGACGTACCGGTGCCGGGTGGCCCGCCGGGGTCGGTGGGGGAGCCGCCGCGTCCGGGCGTCCCCCCGCAGCCGGCGAGCGCCACCAGCACCATCACGACCGCGATCGACCCCCGCGCGGCCCGTCCCGCCAGCACCATCACGACCGCGATCGACCCCCGCGCGGCCCGTCCCGCCAGCACGGTCACTACCGCGATCGACCCCCGCGCGGCTCGGACCACCTGCACAATCTCCACCGCGATCGACCCCCGCACGGCTCGGACCACCAGCCCGCCCCCTCGGCGCGACCCCGCGAAGGGGCGGCGCTCAGGGTTGTGAAATGTAGTGAAGGATGACGTTGTGCACGTGGTGCGCCTTGTTGTCCCCCCTGAAGTCCACCTCATACGTGTGCGTCCCGACATGGATGGCGATGGCCCCCGAGGAGAAGAACCCCCCGGCGATGGACTTGTTGCTCACCACGCTCACCGCGGAGATCTTCCCGTACGGAATGCTCGTGATCGCGATCCGCTTGCCCGCGAAAGACTTGTCCTGCACGATCACACGCCGATCCGTCAGCCCGAGGAAGCCGGTGCCCGCCCCGATCGCGTCATAGACGGCGATGATCCGCTCGCCCTGCAGGAGCCCGCTCTCGATCTGCTTGAGTTGTTCTTTCCGGTCGTAGGGGATGTCAGCCATGCCGGCACAACGAACCGGCCCGGCCCCCGCGTTCCCAGGCGCGTTCCCGAAGAGGGCGAGGGCCGGGAGGGTCACTCGGCGCGTTCCAGGACGACCACCGGGATCTCGCGTCCGGTCTTCTGCTGGTAGTTGTCGTAGTCCGGCCACGTCCTCGTCATGAGCCGCCACAGCTCGGGCTTCTCCGCCTCGACGGCCGTGCGCGCCCGCGCCTTGAACTTGTCGCCTTTGACCTGCACCTCGACGTCCGGGTTGGCCTGCAGGTTCTTGTACCACTCCGGATGGTCGGGGTCCCCGCCCTTGGACGCGACCACGATGTGGTCCGCGCCGTGCGGCTGGTAGATCAGCGGCGTCGTGTACGGCCTGCCGGAGTTGCGGCCTTTGGTGGTGAGGAGGAGGACTGTCGTGTTGTTCCAGTCGTGTCCTTCAGCGCCGTCGGTTTCCTGATAACGCTGGACGTGTTCCTTGCCATAGAGCATGCTCCGGCACTACCCAGCGGCGGCGTGACCTCACCGTTACTCGCCGGGGTCTGTACGAGAAGTTAACGCCCCTGGCACACTGCATTTGTGTAAGCGCTTACATGCGCCGTGATGAAAGCGCTTACACAGGCAGAGGGAGACGCTTGATGGACGTGACCATCTACGAGGTGGCCAAGCGGGCCGGCGTGTCGATCGCGACCGTGTCCAGAGCCTTGCGCGGCACCGGCCCCGTCGCCGCCAAGACGCGCGAGAAGGTGCTCAAAGCCGTCGAAGAGCTCAACTTCACGCCCAGCCGCCTCGGCGTCAGCCTGGCCGAGGGCCGCCACGCCGCCAACGGCATCGTCTTCCCCGACCTCGCGGGCCCCTACTACACCGAGGTCCTGCTCGGGTACGAGGAGGTCGCCTCGGAGCTGGGCCGGTCGGTGGTCATCCTGTCGACCAAGGGCCGCACGAAGGTCAACGACCTGATCAAGGACCTGGCCGGCCGGGTCGACGGCCTGCTGATCTTCGGCCACACCGTGCCGGAGCCGCTGGTCGCCGAGCTCGTCCGGCTGGGCGTCCGGCTGGTGTTCATCTCGCGCGAGCCGCTGCCCGGAGCCGACACGCTGCGCAGCGAGAACACCGCCTCCGCCCGGGCGCTGGCCGGCCACCTGACCGGGCACGGCTACGAGCGTTTCGCCTTCCTCGGCGCGCCGCTGTCCAGCCAGGACGACGTGGACGAGCGCTGGCAGGGCGTGCGCGCCGCGCTCGGCGGCGCGATCGAGGCCGTGCCCACCCGCGCGTACACCGTGGAGTGCGGCTTCGAGGCGGCCAGAGACCTGCTGGGCGGCCGGAACAGGCCGGAGGCGATCGTCTGCTCCGACGACGAGGTGGCGCTCGGCGCGCTGCTGGCCGCCGAGGAGCTCGGCCTGGACGTGCCCGGCGACGTGGCCGTCACCGGCTGGGACGACATCATGGCCGCCCGGCACTCCCGCCCCGCGCTGACCACCGTACGCCAGCCGATGCGCGAGCTCGGCGCCCGCGCCGCCCGCGCGCTGGACGAGCTGATCACCGGCGTCCGCGACACCCCACGGCACCTCATCCTGACCACCGAGCTGATCGTGCGTTCCAGCTGCGGTCACCACCCCCAGGAGGTATCCACGTGAACACGACCACCCGGCGCGCCGCCACGGGCGTGCTGGCGATCGCGATCCTGGCCGCGGGCTGCGGCCGCAGCGCAGAGCAGGCGCCTGAGCAGGCACAGGACGTCACGACAGGAAAGATCACGGGGGAGGTCACCGTCTGGGCGATGGGCGAGGAGGGCAACGCGCTCGGCGCGTTCGTCAAGGACTTCGAGAGCGCCAACCCCGGGGTGAAGGTCAACGTCACGGCCATCGGCTGGGACGTGGCGCACGACAAGCTCACGGCCGCCATCGCGGGCGGCGCCACGCCCGACATCAGCATGATCGGCTCGACCTGGTCGGGCGAGCTGGCCAAGACCGGCGCGCTCGAACCGACGCCGGGCAACCTGGTCGACAAGAGCCTCTTCTTCCCCGGGGCCTGGCAGACGGTCGACGTCAACGGCACCGCGTACGGCGTCCCCTGGTACGTCGAGACCCGGGTCCTCTACTACCGCACCGACCAGGCCGAGAAGGCGGGCGTGCGGCCGCCGCAGACGTGGCAGGAGTTCACCGCGTTCGCCAAGGCGCTCAAGGAGAAGGGCGGCGCGAAGAACGGCTTCAACCAGAGCTACACCCTCGGCGCGTCCTGGCAGGAGGTGCTGCCGCTGATCTGGCAGGCCGGCGGGGAGATCGTCAAGGACGGGAAGTACACGTTCGACACCCCGCAGGCGCTCACCGCGCTCAAGCAGTACGAGTCGCTGTTCAAGCAGAAGCTGGCCCCGAACAACACCCCTGAGGGCGCTTTCCCGCAGAGCTTCATCAAGGGCGAGGTCGGCGGCTTCTTCTCCGGCCCGTGGATGGTCGGCGTGCTGAACAACGACGGCGGCCCCGGCTTCAAGGACAAGTTCGACGTGGCCACCTACCCCAAGGGCCCGGTCTCGCGGACGAGCTTCGTGGGCGGCGCCGACATGGCGGTGTTCAAGAAGGCGAAGAACCGCGACGCGGCCTGGACGTTCATCAAGTGGCTGAGCGAGCCGAAGGTCCAGGCCAAGTGGTACAGCACGGTCAAGGCGCTGCCCGCGGTGCAGGCCGCCTGGCAGGAGCCCGAGCTGAGCTCCGACAAGCAGCTCGCGGTCTTCGGCGAGCAGCTCAAGGACGCCAAGACGCCGCCGCCGTTCCCGACGTGGGAGCAGGTGGCCAAGGTCCTGGAGGCGGAGCTGGAGAAGCTGGCGCGCGGCCGGCAGACGCCGGAGCAGACGGCCCAGGCGATCCAGTCCCAGGCCGCCACGATCGGCACCGGCCTGTAGGCGGGGGCGGACATGGCCGTGCTCACCAGGAAGGCGCCGCCCGCCCCGGCCCCGGTCAGGGTCAGGGGCCCGTTACGGCAGGCCGGCATCGGATGGATGTTCATCCTGCCGTTCGTGGTGCTGTTCGTGGTCTTCTACCTGGGACCGCTGCTCGTCGGCATCGGCATGAGCTTCACCGACATGCGCAGCACCGACGTGACCGACCCGCTCGGCGTCAACCTGGTCGGCGTCGACAACTACCTGCGGCTCATGAACGACGGCGCCATGCGCAGGGCGGCGGTCAACACCGTGGTCTTCGTGCTCACCGCCCTGCCGCTGACCATCGGGCTCGGGCTGGGCGCCGCCGTGCTGCTCAACTCGGGGATCGCCCGGCTGCCGGCCGCGTTCTTCCGGCTCGGCTACTACCTGCCGAACATCACCAGCATCATCGGCATCGCCGTGGCCTGGAAGTTCCTGCTGGAGCCCGAGGCCGGGCTGCTGAACCGGCTGCTCGAACTGGCCGGGATCGCGGGCCCCAACTGGCTGCAGAGCGAGGCCACGGCCCTGCCCTCGATCATCGTCATGACGGCCTGGCGCAGCTTCGGCTTCAACATGGTCGTGCTGCTCGCCGCGCTGCAGACCATTCCGCGAGAGCTGTACGAGGCCGCGGAGGTGGACGGCGCCGGCCGCTGGGCCCGCTTCCGCTCGGTGACCGTGCCCTCGCTCCGTCCCGTGCTGCTGTTCTGCACCGTCTACAGCTCGGTCGGCTTCATGCAGTTCCTGGAGGAGCCGCTGGTCATGACGAAGGGCGGCCCGCTCAACTCCACGCTGTCGGCCTCGCTGGCCATCTTCGGCCAGTTCGGCGTCGGCAACTTCGGCTACGCGGGCGCGGCGGCGACCGTGCTGTTCACGGTGATCGTCGCGCTGGCCGTCCTGCAACTGAGGCTGGGGAGGAACAGATGAGCCGGACCCGCCGCCAGCGCGCGGTCGTCTACCTCGGGCTCGGTGTGGGGCTGCTGCTGGTCGCCGGGCCGTTCCTGTGGACGGCGCTCAGCTCGTTCAAGCCCGAGCAGGAGATCAGGCGCGACCCGCCGACGTTCTGGCCGCAGACGTGGACGCTGGACAACTTCACCGAGCTGTTCGACCGCGTGAACATCGGCGGCGCCTTCGCCAACAGCCTGCTCATCGCGCTGGTGCTGGTCGCCACCAACCTGCTGTTCTGCTCGATGGTCGGCTACGCCTTCGCCAAGCTCACCTTCCGCGGCAAGGACCTCGCCTTCGGCCTGGTGCTGGTGCAGCTCGCGATCCCGGCGATCGTGCTCATGGTGCCGCAGTTCGTGCTGATCGCGAAGCTGGGCATGGTCAACACGTTCGTCGGGATCATCCTGCCGACGGTGGTGACGCCGCTCGGGGTGTTCATGATGCGCCAGTTCATCTCCGACCTGCCCGACGAGCTCATCCACGCGGCCAGGGTGGACGGCGCGGGGGAGTTCCGGATCTTCTTCACGATCATCCTGCCGCTGTGCGGGCCGCCGCTGGCCACGCTGGGGCTGATCACGTTCCTCGGCTCGTGGAACAACTTCCTGTGGCCGGCCGTGGTCGCGCAGAGCGAGAGCATGTACACCCTCCCGGTCGCCCTCAACATCCTCAACGGCCACGAGGCCACCCACTACAACCTGCTGGTCGCCGGGTCGGTCGTGGTGATCGCGCCGATCCTGTTCCTGTTCGTCTTCCTGCAGCGCTTCTTCATCCAGGGCATCGCCACCACCGGTCTCAAGTAAGAGGAGCTCCTCATGCGCAAGACGGTACTGTCCGGATTACTCGTGCTCGCCGTGGCCGTCCCCGCCACCGCGGCCAACGCCGCCGGCTCGGGGGACGCCACGCTGCTCCGCTACGCCAAGGACACGTGGCGGTCGATGGCCGCCATGGTCGAGCCGGCCACCGGCCTGCCCGCCGACAAGGTGACCGGCGACCTCGCGACCAGGGCCAAGGTCACCTCGCCCACGAACGCCGGCACGTACCTCTGGAGCACGCTCGCCGCCCGCGACCTGCGCCTGATCAGCTCGCGCGACGCCGCGAACCGGGTGGCCAAGGTGATCGGGGCGCTGGAGCGGCTGGAACGCAACGGCCCCACCGGCCAGTTCTACAACTGGTACGACCCCGCCACCCTCCAGCTCGTCCGCACCTGGCCGGACACCGGCGAGCCGGTGCGGCCGTTCGCCTCCAGCGTGGACAACGGCTGGCTGGCCACGGCGCTGATGATGGTCCGCAACGCCGTCCCCGCCCAGGCCGCCCGCGCCAACCGGCTGCTCTCCTCGATGAACTTCGCGTCCTACTACGACCCGGCCGCCCGCCCCGACGCGGGCACGGGGCTGCTGCGCGGCGGCTTCTGGCCGGAGCCGCCCGACGGCTGCAACGTGCCCAGCGACTACGCCGGCACCGGCACGACCGTCTACTCGACCTGCCACCATTACGGCGCGCCCGCCGAGACCCGGATCGGCCAGTACGTGGGCATCGCGCTCGGCCAGATCCCGCGCGAGAGCTACTTCGGGCCCTACCGCACGTTCCCTGACAACGGCTGCGACTTCGGCTGGCAGGAGCAGAAGCCGGTCGGGGCGTGGAAGACGTACCTGGGCGTGAACGTCTGGGAGGGCACCTACGGCTACCGCGGCATGCGGTACGTCCCGAACTGGGGCGGCTCGATGTTCGAGGCGCTCATGCCCGACCTGGTCGTCCCCGAGGCCGCGTGGGCGCCCCGAAGCTGGGGCCGCAACCATCCGGTGTTCGTCAAGGCCCAGATCGAGCACGGGCTGAACGAGGCGAAATACGGCTATTGGGGCTTCTCCCCGTCAAACAACCCGCACGGCGGCTACCGCGAGTACGGCGTGGACCCGCTCGGCATGGACGAGCCCGGCTACACCTCCGACGGCGAACGCACCAGCACCGACCCCGGCTACGAGGGCTGCCGCCCCGCCAAGCCGGCGCCTGCGGTCTATGGCGACGGCGTGGTGACCCCGCACGCCAGCTTCCTGGCCCTCCCGTACGCCCGCACCGCGGCCCTCGCGAACCTGGCCAAGCTGCGCGCGAACTTCGACGCCTACGGCCCCGGCGGCTTCTACGACGCGATCGCCGTCCGCTCAGGAGTCGTCTCGAAGTGGTACCTGGCGCTCGACCAGGGCATGGCCATGGCCGCCCTGGGCAACGTGCTCACCGGCGGGAGCCTGCACCGCTACTTCGCCGGCTCCGGCGTGGAGGCCAAGCTCCGCCCGGTGATGAAGATCGAGGAATGGGACGTCGTCCCGCCCACCCAGTGAAACGAGGAATCACCTGATGGACACGGCCGCGCATCGCGACTGGCAGGAGCGCATCGGCCAGGCCTCCGGCGAGCTCAGGGGGGCCTCGCGGCCCAGCCTTGAGGCGCCGTCGGGCCTCCGGGCGGTCCCCGGCGCCGGGCACGTGACGCTGACCTGGGACCCCGTTCCCGGCGCCATCGGCTACCTGGTGCACAGAGACGGTACGCCGGTCGGGCAGCCGGACGTGGACGTGCCCGCCGTGCCGTCCTGCCGGTACGTGGACACGGGCCACGGGGGCGCGGCCTACTCGGTGGCCGCGATCTCGGGCATGGAGCACGCGGGCCCGCTCTCGGCGGAGGTGCGGGCGGCTCCGCTGCCGCCGGGGGAGGGGGCCGCGGTCTCCATCCACGTGGACGCGCGGGAGGTGACCGGCGAGCTGCCGCGGCCGTGGGCGTACATGGTGGGGTCGGAGCACCTGTCGTACCTGCTGAGCACGGACGAGAGCGGCGGCAGGCCGATCGGCGCGGAGCTGACGGAGGCGCTGCGGATCGTCCACGACGAGCTCGGCGTCCAGACGGTCAGGGCGCACGCCATCCTCTGCGACGACCTGGGCGTCTACCGCGAGGTGGACGGGCGGGCGGTCTACGACTTCACCGGCGTGGACGCGGTCTACGACAAAGTGCTGGCCCTGGGCCTGCGGCCGATCGTGGAGCTCGGCTACATGCCGCGCGACCTGGCCGCGGACCCGTCCAAGACGGTCTTCGGCTACGAGGCGATCATCTCGCCGCCGAAGGACTTCGAGGCGTGGAGCGACCTGGTCAGGGCGCTGGTCGAGCACCTGGTGAGCCGGTACGGCGTGCACGAGCTGATCGACCACTGGGCCTTCGAGGTCTGGAACGAGCCGAACCTGGCCGTCTTCTGGTCCGGCACCCCCGAGGAGTACTTCCTGCTCTACGACGTCACCGCCGCCGCCGTGAAGAACGTCCACCCGGACCTGCGCGTCGGCGGCCCCGCCTCGGCCGCGAACGGCTGGGTGGAGGAGCTGCTGGAGCACGTCGCCGAGTCGGGCGCGGCGCTCGACTTCCTCTCCACCCACACCTACGGCAACGCCCCGCTCGACTGGCGGCCCGCGCTGGCCGCGCACGGGCGGGACGTGCCGATCTGGTGGACCGAGTGGGGCCCGACGCCGACCCACTTCCACGGCATCGGCGACGGGCCGTTCGGGGCGGCGTTCCTGCTGCACGGCATGAAGTCGGCGGCGGGCCGGGTGGCCGCGCTCGCGCACTGGGTGGCCTCCGACCACTTCGAGGAGCTGGGCAGGCCGCCGCGGCTGTTCCACGGCGGGTTCGGGCTGCTGACGGTCGGCAACCTGCGCAAACCCCGGTTCCACGCCCTCGCCCTGGCCGCCAGGCTCGGCGACGCGGAGCTGGGGGTCACGCTCGGCGGCGACGCGGGCGGCGTCGAGGCGTGGGCGGCCAGGCACGACGACGGCCGGATCGGCGTGCTGATCTGGAACGGCACCCTCGACCAGACCCAGGCCGGCGGCGCTCCCGAGCTGACGCGCACCGTGACGCTGACCATCGACGGGCTCGGCGGGGAGCACACGCTCACCCACCATCGCATCGACCACGAGCACTCGAACGCCGAGGCGGCGTGGCAGGCGATGGGCGGCGGCGACTGGCCGTCGGGCGAGCAGTGGGACCGGCTCCGCGCCGCCGCCGCACTGGCCGAGGCGGCGCCTCCGGCCAAGGTCGGCGGGGACTCGGTCACGCTCGCGTTCGACCTGCCCATGCCCGGCGTGTCGTTCATCGAACTGACAACCTAAAGGGCGGTCCTGTACGGAGGCGCACGCTGGTGAGAGCCTGTGCCTGTGACCGATCCGGCCGAGGCGCTGGCCGCGCGCATCGAGCGGTTCGAGCAGGCCGCGGATCCCGGGCTGATCTGGGACGCCGCGGCGCTGGTCGAAGCCGAGCAGGCGATGCGAGCATGCGCGGGCGACCAGTCGGACGCCGCGACCTGGCGGCTGATCGGCATCCTGCACCTGGCCCGCTACCGGCTCGATCCGCGGACGACGCGGGACGCCTCCGTGGCCGGCATCTTCTTCGCCGCCGTGGCGGTGCTCGACCCGGGCCGCCTGCCGGAGAAGCTGCGCGGCTCGGGCCGCCTGCCCGACGACGCGGCCGACACGTGGGCGGGGCTGATCGAGGAGGCGTTCCGGCACGTGGACCCGGCCGCGTACCGGCATCTGGGGCTGCTGATCCACGCTCTGGTGCGGCGCGCGATGGCGCGGCCCACGCAGGAGGTGTCCGAGCGGCTGGGGCAGCTCCTGCTGGAGGAGTCCATGCGCGCGGCCGACCCCGTGTGGGCGCCCGGCGCGCTGGAGCTGCTGGGCGCCGGGCTGGTACGCCTCCACGCCCGCACCGGGGAGCGGGAGGTCATCGACGACGCGGTGCACGTGCTGTTGCGGGCGGCGCTGTCCGGGCCCGCCATCGATGGGCCCGCTCTCGATGGGCCCACTCTTGATGGGTCCGCTCTCGATGGGCCCGCTCTCGATGGGCCCGCTCTCGATGGGCACGGTGAGCTGGCGGCGGCGCTCGCCCTCGCGGCGCCCGGCGACCCCGAGCTGGTCAGGGCCTACCTGGCGGCGGCGGAGAGCGCGCCGGGCACCCAGGACAGGTCGCAGGCGCTGCTGGCGCTGGCCGATCTCACCCAGGCGCGGGCGGCGGCGTCGTGCCTGGACGGGGATCTGCTGGCGTTCATCAGGGTGGGGCAGTGCGCCCTGGACTTCTGGCACGAGCAGTGGGCCCATCCCGGGGTGCTCGCGCCGTACGCGGCCGGGCTGATCGAGTGGTTCGTGGTCACCGGCGACGAGCGCTCGCTCGAAGCCGGGACGGAGATGCTGCAGGCGCTGCGCGTCACGCCCGACGAGACGGCGCGCGGGCTCGGCACCGATCCGCTCGTCCGGCTCGTGCTGCTGGGCGACCGGCGCCGGCGGCGCTACGGCGTGAGCGGCGACCTCGCCGACCTGGACGCCGCCGTCGAGGTCATCCGCGAGGCGGCCGGGCTGGCCCCGCGAGGACATCCCGAGCGCGCCACGCTGCTGGCCGACCTGGCGAACGCGCTGCTGCGCAGGGCCGTCGTGACCGGCGGCGATCCCGCAGCGCCGATCGCGGCCGCGCGCGCCGCCCTGGCCGCCTGCGGCGAGCGGGACCCGGCCAGGTCCACGGCCCTGCTGCTGCTCGGCCAGGCGCTCAAGCTGCACCTGTCCAGGGAGAACGCCGATGAGGCCGTCGCCGTGCTGCGTGCGGCCCTGGCGGAGGATGAGCGGCCGGCCGTCCGCGCGGAGGCGTACGGGCTGGTGTCGGAGGTGCTGCGGTGGCGCGCCGCGCACACCGAAGGGGAGCGGCGGGCGGAGGACCTGGACGACGCCGTACGGTCCGCGCGGCAGGGCGTCGAGCTGGCCATGAAGTCCGCGAGCGACCAGGCGCCGGCCCAGCGGACGCTGTCCAGGGCCCTGCTGGCGCGCTTCTCGGACCAGGGCGCCGCCCGCGATCTCGGTGAGGCGCTGACGCTGGCCAGGGACGGTGACGCCGGCCTGCTGTCCGAGGTCGGCGCTGTGCTCGACGATCCGGCCGCGCTGCCGATGGACGAGCAGCTCGCCGAGGCCGCGACCGAGCTGGCGCTGCTGTCGCCGGACGAGGACGTGGCGCTCAAGCTGCTGCGCTTCGCCGGCGGCCGGGCCGGGAGCGCCGAGGAGCGGGGCGAGCGGCTGCTCGGCGTGGCGCTGCGGCTGGGCGAGCTGGGCCGCTTCCGCACCGCGGGCAGCGTGCTGGGGTGGGCGACGGAGGCGTTCGAGGCGGCGGGGCTGCGGTCGCGGGCGGCGTACGCGCTGTCCAGGGAAGGGGACGGCCTCGAGGAGCTCGGGGAGCCGGAACGGGCGCTGGCCGCGTACAGGCGGGCGGCGGACGGCTATCGGGAGCTCGGCGAGCCGGCCGCCGAGGCGCGCCAGCTCGGCGCCATGGGCCGCATCCACCTGCGCGCCGGCGACTCCGGCCGGGCCGTCGAGCACCACCTGCGGGCCGCCGCCCTTTGCGAGCGCGCGGGGCTGGCCGCGGAGGAGGCGGCGCACCAAGGGCACGCGGCCGAGGCGTACCTGGTGGCGGGCGACCCCGACGGCGCCGTGGCGTGCGCGGGCCGGGCCCGCGACCTGCATCTCGGGCTCGGTGAGACCGAGGCGGCCGCGCTCGCCCTCGTCCACGCCGCCAGGGCCGCCGTCGACCAGGGCGACCTCGTCGCGGCCGGCGAGCGCATGGCGGCCTGCGCCATCGAGCTGGAGGCGGCGGGGGCGTGGGAGGAGGCGTGCGGTGCGCTCGACGCGCAGGCCGTCCTGCTGGCCGGCCGCGGCCACCTCGCCCAGGCCGCCGCCTGCGAGACCCGCCTGGTGGAGATCGTCCGGCGCAGGGGGCAGCGGCGCGAGCCCGCCGACGAGTGGTACCGCATCGCGCGCCGCCGCCGCGCCCACGGCGACGCCAGGGGCGCCAGGAACGCCTTCGAGCTGGCCGGACGCGACTACGACGCCATCGGGCACCACGACGGGGCCGGCTCGGTCCGCTACCACCTGGGCGTGCTCTCCTACGGGGAGGGGGCGGCCGGGCGGGCGGCGGAGGAGTTCGGGGCGGCGGGGGAGACGTTCGGGAGGTTGCGGGCGCAGGCCAAGGAGGCGGTGGCGCTGACCATGCGCGCGTCCTGCCTGGCGTTGCTGGACCGGTTCGACGAGGCCGTGGGCGACCTCGACCGCGCGCTTGAGCTGGCCGCCGCGGACGGCGACCTCGACGCCCTGCTCGCCGCCACGCTGGGCCGGGCGCGGCTGGACGTGGAGCTGGGGGAGCTCCAGGAGGCGGGGGAGCGGCTCCGCTCGGCGCTCGGGCTGGCTTCGGGGGATCCGCTCAAGGAGGCCGTCGTACGCGACCGGCTGGCGTGGCTGGCCGGGCGCACCGGGGATCCGGGGGCGCGGGTGGCGGCGCTTGAGCTGGCCGTGGCCGGGTTCCTCGACGGCGGGGAGGCGCGGCTGTCCGCCCTCGCCTCGATCGAGCTCGGCTTCGCGCTGGAGGAACGCGCCCAGTTCCGCCGTGCCAGGGCCGCGCTCGAGGACGGGCTCACCGCCCTCTCGCGGGTCGCGGACGAGGCGTCGGAGGCGCCGTTCGAGCTGATGGTGGCGGCGGGCGGCGGGCGGGACCCGGCGGTGCTGTCCCGGCTGGCCGCCATCCAGATCACGCTCGGGGACCTGACCCGCGGCCGGGCCAGCCTGGCGGAGGCGCTCACCGTCCTGCGGGCCGGGGGTTTCCGTGGCGAGGCGGTGGAACGGCTGGCGGGCTGGCTGCGCATCGAGGAGGCGGAGGCGGCGGGCGATCTCGAACGGGTGCGCGCGCTCGCGGACGAGGCCCTCGCGCGGCTCCTCATCAGGGATGCCTCCGATCGGTCGTACCTCCTGGCCAAGCTGTCGGCCTGCTGCCGCGACCTGGGCGATCTGGCCGCCGCCTACGAGCACGCCGCCGCCGGGTACGAGCTCGGAGACGGGCGGGCGGTCGAGCACCTGCGCAACCTCGGCCTCGCAGCCAGGGGGCTCGGCCGGTCCGACGAGGCCGTCGGGCACCTCGCCAAGGCCGTGGAGCTGGCCCGGGCGACGGACTCGGCGCTGCCCGCCCAGCTCGTCCGCGCCCTCGACGCGCTCGGCCAGGCCCTGGCGGACCAGGTGCGGTGGGGGGAGGCGGGGCGGGCGTACGAGGAAGGGCTGGCGCTGGCCGCGGCGCCCCTCTGGCGCGCGCTCCGCGCCCCGCTCCTCGCCCACCGGGCGGCGCTGCACCTGACGGCCGGTGAGCTGGACGAGGCCTTGGGGCGTTACCAGGAGGCCATCTCGATCGGGGAGGAGCTGCGCTCGCACGGCCTCCCCGGCCTCCCGGAGGGGGAGGAACTGGGCGGGCGGGGCGGGCTCGCGACCGACTACGCCGACCTGAGCCTGGTCCACGCGTTGCGCGGGGAGGTGGGGGAGGCGCGGCTGTACGCGGGGCGGGCGCTGGACCTCGACCGCGCCGACGGGCGCGGGCGGGCGACGGCGCTCGACCTGATCACCCTGGCACGCCTGGAGCACCCCGCCCTGGCACCCACCCTCCCCGGGCCCCCTGAGCCGCCCGCACCCGAGCCGGTTGGTCCGGGGGCGGCCCTGGTACGGGTCGTCCGCCCAGGGCCGTCAGCGCTGGGGGACGTGCGGCCAGAGACGTCTGCGCCGGACATCGTGCGGCCGGGAACGCCTGCGCCGACGGACGTGCGGCCAGGGATGTCTGCGCCGGACATCGTGCGGCCAGGGGCATCTGCGCCGACGGATGTGCGGTCAGCGGCGTCTGTGCCGGACGTCGTGCGTTCGGCGGAGACGGTCCCGGCGGCCGTCCGGCTGGCGGAGGCGCTGGCCGTGGCCAGAGCGACCGGTTTCGGGGCGGGAGAGGCGCTCGCATTGAGCGGCCTCGGCGCGCTCGACGTCACCAACGCCTCGTACGCCCGCGCCCACCGGCGGCTGTCGGCAGCCATCGACCTGCTGGAACAGCTCGGTCACGAGCCGGAGCTGGCCTTCGCCCGCCACCAGCGATCCATCGCCGCAGAGGCGCTCGGGGACCTCCAGGGAGCGCTCGCCGACGTGGAGCGCGCCTGCGAGCTCGGCCACGAGGCCGCCCGCGACGCCACGATCAGACTCGCCGTACGCCTCGGACACGGGATGACGGCCTGGACCCACGCCGAACACGCCAAGGCGTCCGCCCTCACCACCCACCTCAGCACCGCCCCCACCACCCACCTCAGCACCGCCCCCACCACCCACCTCAGCGCTGCCCAAAGCGCCGACCTCCGCCCCGACACCGACAGCCCTGCTCAGGGCCTCACTCTCGGGTTCGGCGGTCGGCGGTGGCCCGCGCCGAGCGGGGTGCCCGGCGAGCTGCTGGCGGCCGGGCAGCGCGGGCTCGACACCGTGCGAGCGCTCATGTCAGCCGTACACCGCACCCGCGACCCGATCCAGGCCGCGACGCTCATCCAGCGCGCCCACACCGCAGAAGCCGGCCTGGACGCGCTCTGGCGCCGCATCGAGCCTCTGGCTCCCGACTACGTCGCCCTGCGCCGCGCCATCCCGCCCAGCAGGACGGAACTAGACGCCCTCGTCACTCCGCACAGCAGGACGGAACTGGATGCGACGCCGCCCGACCCGGCGGATGGCGGGGCGGCGGCCATCGGGTTGCTCGGGTTCCATGTCGGCGAGGAGGCCGTGACCGTGCTGGCCCATCGCACCGGGTGGGTGGAGCCGCGCGCCTTCCCCACGGCCGTCACCCGCGACCTGCTGGCCGACTTCCACCGCACCACCGACGGCCGGCGACCGGGACTGCTGGACATCGAAGCCCGCCGCCACCGTGCCGCCCTGTGGCGCCGCCTGGCCGACCTGCTGCTCACGGACGCCCTCCGAGCCCTCGGCGACGACCTCGGCCTGCTGCACCTTCTCCCCCATGCCGGCCTGCACAGGATCCCGCTGCACGCCCTCGCCCCGGACGGCCGCTCGCTCATCGAGCGCTACCCCGTCGCCTACGCGCCCTCCGCCACCGTCCTCACCCGCCTGCGCCACCGCGACCCGTCAGAAGGAACAGGCTCGCTGGTGCTCGCCTTCACCCCCGAACGCCCCGAACGCCCCGAACAATCCCAACGCCCTGGCGACCAGCCGGCCACGGAGGAGTCTGAGACGGCCGTCACCCTGGAGACCGCGGCGGACGACATAGCCACGATCCTCGGCACCCGGGCCCGCACAGGCCGGGCCGCCACCGCGGCCCTCCTGCCCGGCGCCTGGGACGTGGTGCACCTGTCGTGCCACGGCGTGTTCGACCCGAGCGACCCGTTCAGCTCAGGCATCAGGCTCGCCGACGGCCTCGTCACCGCCAGGCAGCTCATGAGCATGAGCCTGAGCGCCAGGCTCATCGTCCTCGGCGAACACGAACCCGCCCCGCCGGACCCCGCACAGGGAGGGGACGACATCGCCGCACTCGGTCAGGCGCTCCTGCACGCGGGGGCCGGATCGGTCCTGCTCACGCTCTGGCCCGTCGCCGCCGAGATCACCCGTGCGCTCATGCGCGAGCTCCACACCAGGCTCCGCGACGGCACAGGCCCGGCGCAGGCGCTGCGGGAGGCCGTACTCGGGCTGCGTGACCTGTACGGCCCCGCCGAGCCCGAGCTATGGGCCCCGTACGTGCTGATCGGGCTACCGGGCTGAGGGCAGGAAGCGGACGCTCAGGCGCCGCCCAGCCACGTGGAGTCCGGCAGGAGCGTGGCCGCGACCAGGTAACCGAAGAACCCGACGGCCAGGCCCACCGCGTACCCCCCGAAAACCTCGGGTGCGGCCAGCGCCGTCACCGCGCCGCCGCCCACCGCGGCCAGGACCGCGGCGAGGTCCGTCACCCCTGCCGCGCCCTCCCTGCGGCGCAGCATTCCGTACGTGATCCAGCCGATCACGAGCCCGAAGCAGATGGCGCCGAGCACGGCCATCCGGGAACCCCCTCGTTGTCAGGCCGCCGCCACTTCGCACCGGGGCGGCGGAGCGTCGGCGCCAAAGGTTTGCCCGCCGGAAGGATCATCGTTCACCATCGCACGTGCCACACCCGCCTGGCTAGAGGCAGGGCCACCCGGCGACGCGCACGCCAGCGCGCCGGCCGGAGCCGCGGCCGTGAGACGGGCGTGCAGCTCGCGGCCGGGCGGACGCGTGGCTAGAGATACGACCTTGTCGCGCTCACCAGGTCGGCCGCCGCGTCACGGGTGTCGATGGGGAGGGCGAAGTCGGGCGTGCGCTCGCGTACGTCCTGGTCGCGGATCGCGAACACGGCCGGCGCGACCCCCACGTCGCCGTAACGCGCGGTCAAGGCCGCACCGATGGCCTGCCGCATGTCGCCGAGGACGTCTCGCGACGTGTGGCCGGGGCCCGAGGCGGCGAGATAGCCGAGCATCCCGGCGAACCGCAGCTCCGCCTCTCCCGCCGGACGCTGCTCGGGCAGCACGGGCCGGTCCAGCCAGAACACCTTGCCCGCGAGGAACGCGCCGTAGCCGTCGCCGTCGCGGCCGAGCACGCGTGCGGTCTCGGCGAGCAACTCCCCGAACTCGGCCAGCTCCGCCTCTGGCGGCAGGTCCGTGGTGATGAACAGGGGCACGATCAGCGCGTCGAGCATGTGACTATCCCTCCGTGAGGAGCCTCATCGTAGGATGCCCCACCGACAATCCCCACGCCCGCCACTCCGTCGTCCTCCCTCGCGGCCCCCGGGCATCCGGTATGTCACTCCGCACGCGCCGGTAAGATCGCGGGAATGGCGGCCGCTCTCCTGATCACCGGCACCGTCGGCGCGGGCAAGACCTCCGTCGCCGACGCCGCAGGCGACCTGCTGGCCGGCGCGGGGATCCCGCACGCGGTCATCGACCTCGACTGGCTCCGGCGCGCCTGGCCCGCGCCCCCGGGCGATCCCTTCAACGGAGCGCTGACCATGCGCAACCTCAGCGCCGTGGCGGCCAACTTCCTGGCAGGCGGTGCGGAACGGCTCGTGCTGGCCGGCGTCATCGAGGACCGCGACGAGCGGGACCGCCACGAGCAGGCGCTCGGCGTCCCCCTCGCCGTCTGCCGGATCCACGTCGCGCTACCCGAGGTGCGCAGGCGGCTGGCGGGCCGGCACGTGCACGACCCGCAGGACCTCGGCTGGCACCTCGGCAGGGCCGCCGAGCTGGCGGGCATCCTCGACGCCGCCCAGGTCGAGGATTACACCGTGGACGGCACCCACGGCACCCCACCCCAGATCGCCGCCGGGGTCGTCGAAGGGTGGCGGACCTAGCTCAGGGCTAGCGTTCGGTCCATTCGTCATCGATCGCCGAGTGGACGATGGAGTCGCGCCACCCGCCCGGCGTGTGCACGTGATGCCGGATGCGTCCCTCCTCGACCATGCCCGCCGTCAGCATCGCGAGCTGGGCCGGCAGGTTGGCGGGGGAGCGGGCGCCCCACACGCGGTGCAGCCCGAGCTGCTTGAACCCGAACGACAGCAGCAGCCGTGCGAGATCCGTCCCGATGCCGCGCCCCCACTGGTCGGGATGCAGGCCGAAGCCGATCTCCGCGCTGTGCGGGTGGTCGGCCTCGATGTGCAGCCGGGCCACCCCGATCACGTCGCGGCGCTCGGCGTCGATGACGGCCAGTACGTACAGCAGGCGCGGCTCACGGGAGGCCGCCTCCATGGCCTGGTCGACCAGCATCGCGACCTCGTGCAGGCTGCGCGGCGCGAACGGCATGTGCTGCGTCGCCGCCGCGTCGCCGTAGATGGCGTGGAGTGCGGCCACGTCGGCCTCCGTGACGTCCCGGAGGCCGATTCGCTCGCCGTTGCACACCACGCGCCGCATGCGCAGAAGGTAACGCGAGTCCCGTGATCTTTACAAGCCCTTGTCAAGTCGCGAGTTGACTGCCGTAAGCTCGGGCGACAAGTTCTGCGACGGCACTGTGCGCGCCGAGCGGCTGGGCGTGCCCGGCCTTGATCGTCGCGGCCGCGCTCTCGACGATGCCCACCGGCGCCTCGTGGCCGATCAGGCAGGGGGCGACGGCGAGCCGTTCTGCGCCCGCCGCGCGCAGCCGCTGGGCCGCGACCGTGACCCCGGGCTCGCTGTCGAGCGAGGCGGCGACCACCGGCAGGGTGAGCCGGGAGGCCAGGAGCACCGCCGTGGCCTGAACGGCGTGCACCGCCCGCGCACCGCCCACTGTGCCGAGGATGACGGCGTCCACGGGGCTGGAGACGTTCAGCAGCCGTACCCGGTCGGCCCTGGCCAGGCCGCGCTCGGCCAGCCTGATGTGCAGGGCCTCGGCGAGCAGCGGGTGCGGGCCGAGCGCCTCGGTCGCGACGGCGCCCGAGCCGCTGGCCGCGATGGCCTTGCCGATCTCCGCCAGGACGACGGGATCGTCCCAGGTGAGAAGGGGCACCACTACGGCGTCGCGTCCTGAGGGCAGGGTGTCCGCCAGGTCGGTGACGCTGGTCAGGCGCACCTCGATCTGCGGATTGTCGACGCGCACGACGGCCGCGATCTCTTCCACCACGCCGCCGGTGCCGCCCGAGGCGGCCAGCACGAGCATGGGGGCGTCCGGCGGCAAGGACGTGGGCACGGGACGGCGGTGGCGACCGCCGCCCGGCCGGGGGGCACGTTCACGTACAGGCAGGCTCACAGGCGCGCAGTTTATGCCTATTCGGGGATGGTTGTTCTGTGAATCGATGGCGATTCCGTCACAACGGCGAGGCTGTGATCGAGATCACTTCGTGATCCCTCGATATGTTGACTTATCGGTACAAACCGGGAAACTCATGAGCAACTAGAAACGCGTTCTAGAGCGTCAGTCCCAGGACCGTCCCCGGAGGATGGGAATGAAGCCGTTCTATGTCCGCGAGCTGCACGTCTACCCGGTCGGCAGACGGCGCATCCTCCTGCTGGCGATAGCCGTACTCGCGAGCCTGGTGGCGAACTTCGAGACCACGCTCGCCACCATCCTGCCCCTCCTGATGGACGACCTCGGCATGTCGCTCACCGTCTACGGGCAGATCGCCGCGTTGTCGGTGCTGGTGGGCGGGCTCTCGGCGGGGTTCGGCGGCATCCTGTCCGACCGCTGGGGCCGGGTCACGATCCTCGTGCCCACCCTGACCGTCACCGCCGCCTGCAACTTCCTGCTGGCCTCCGTGGACAGCGTGGCCGGGCTGTTCTGGATCCGCTGCCTGATGCTGTTCATCGAGGGCGCGGGGATCACGATCACCGCCTCGCTGGTGCGGGACTTCTCGCCGCGGATGGGACGGGCGCAGGGGTTCGCGTTCTGGACGTGGGGGCCGGTCGGGGCGTCGTTCCTGGCCTCGTTCATCGCGGGGTTCACGCTGCCGCTGTTCGACAACGCGTGGCAGTCGCAGGCGATCATCATGGGCTGCGTGTCGCTGGCGATGTGCGCGGTCATCATCTGGAAGATCGCCGAGCCGTCGGGGGCGCTGCGGGCCGCGGTCCTGCAGTCCGAGCAGGCGGTGGAGGCCGTGGAGGACGCCGGGCACGGGAAGGTGCGCGAGCTGTTCAAGCATCCGCACCTGTGGGCGCACGTCCTCGGGAACACCGGCTGGCAGGTGCTCTACTGGACGTTCGCGATCTTCGGTCAGACGCTCCTGGTCAGCGCGTTCGGCCTCGACCCGGCCGCCGCCAACCGGGTCGTGGCGCTGGGCATCCTGCTCAACGCCCTGGCCGTCGTCCTCGTCGGCCGCCTGTCCGACCGGCTGCAGCTGCGCAAGCCGTTCACGGCCGCCGGCACGGTGCTGACCGCCGCGGCGCTGGCCTACTTCGTCGCCCTGATCGGGCCGGGCGTCTCCACCCTGCACGTGACCGTGGTGTACGCGCTGCTCTTCGTGTTCATGGGCATCGCGTACGTCCCCTGGATGGCGAACTTCTCCGAGAACGCCGAAGACGTCGAATCCCGGCTCCAGGGCTCCGCGCTGGGCCTCTGGGGCATGGTCGTCCGCATCATGATCGTGGGGCTGCTGATCGTCTCGCCGATGGTCGTCGAGGCGGGCGGCTGGGAGAGCTGGCTGCGGGTGGCGTTCGCCGGCCAGATCGTGTTCCTGATCTCGATGGCCGCCCACAAGGGTAAGTGGCGCAGGTCGAAGCTCAAGATCCCGGCTTAGCGGGAGGGCACGACGACCGACTGCGGGTTGCCGGGGGCGTACACGGTGATGCCCTGAGGCAGTGACTTGAGCTTGTCGATCTCGGCGCAGGCGGGGCATTTGTCGTAGCCGTCCTGCCTGGCCTTGTTCGCGTCGGCCTCCGCTCTGGCCTGGGCGACCCTCGCCTGGGCCTCGGAGACCGCCGCGGAGGCGGCCAGCGAGCCGTCCACGGCCTTCTGCACCTCGGCCGGCAGCGTCACCTTGACCAGTGTGAACCGCAGCCCCGTGAGGAAGTCCCCGCCGAGCGTCGCGGGCAGGTCGCGCGCCAGCGAGGCGTTGACCGCGTCCTGGACCTTGGCGATGGTGGCGTTGCTGTCCTGCGGCTTGAGCCCGGGGCCGGCCAGCAGCGAGCAGGAGGGCACCAGCTCGGCGCAGCGCATGGCGCCGATCTGGCCGCGCAGCGAGTTGTCGATCACCGGGCGGACCGCCTGGCCGAAGAAGGCCGACCAGCCGTCGTCGCCGTCCCACGGATAGAGCGAGCTGTCGTCCTGGGCGCGGAAGGTGCGGGTGCCGTACCTGTCGTCGAACTTCTTCAGCGCCTCGTGGTCGCGAGTGAGCGTGAAGTAGAGGGTGCCTTCGATGCCGAGGTTCACGCCGTCGCTGCTCGGCACCGTCACCACGTCCACCCCGAGGGTGGTGGCCCGCTTGGCGTCCGCGGTGATCGTGTAGAAGCGCTGCTGCGCGGGATAGAGGTGGACGGAGGACCACAGGCCGGTCCAGGTCAGGCCGGAGCCCGGGTCGATCACCTGGCGGACCTTGTTGTCGTCGAGCGGGCCGCCGTCGCGGATGACGGCCACCTCGCCGCCGCCCGTGCTCTCCAAGCCCCCCACGAGTCCGATGAGCACGGGGACGGCGATCAGCGCCGCGACGATGGCCAGGGCGATTCTCATCTGATCCCTTCCGCGCGGGCGGCGTTGGCAGCCGCCGCCCGCGGCTTTCGCGGCAGTCCTGCGGAGGTCAGGCGAACGGTCCCACCTGGCCGGTCTGAATGGCTTTTTCCTGCTCTGCCGCAGACTCTGCGGCGGCGAGGTCGAGGTCACGGGTCTCCGGGGCGATGGCCAAGCCGACCGCGGTGATCGCCAGCGCGATGACCACGTAGATCGACACCGCGACCGTGGTCTTGTACATGTCGAAGAGCTGGAGCGCGATGATCGGCGCCAGCGCGCCGCCCACGATGCCGGCCACCTGGTAGCCCATGGAGGCGCCGCTGTAGCGCAGCCGCGTGCTGAACAGCTCGGCGATGAACGCGGCCTGCGGGCCGTACATCGCGGCGTGGGTGATCAGCGCGACGACCGCGGCCAGCGCGATCAGCGGGAACGACTTGGTGTCGAGCAGCGGGAAGAACGCGAACACCCAGATCGCCGCGCCCACCACGCCCGCGAAGTAGACGGGCCGCCGGCCCACCCGGTCCGACAGCGCGCCGAACAGCGGGATCAGGACGAGCTGCAGCGCCGAGCCGATCAGGACCGCGTTCAGCGCGTACGAGCGCGGCAGGCCGAGCTGCCCGGTGAGGTAGACGATGATGTACGCGGTGAACGTGTAGAAGGCCACGTCCACCCCGATCCGCGCGGTGAAGGCGGACAGCAGCGCCCGCGGGTGCGTGCGCAGCACCTCCAGCAGCGGCATCTTCGCCTTGGCGCCCTTCTGCTCGACCTCGGCGAACAGCGGCGACTCGGTGATCCTGAGCCGCACCCACAGGCCCACGAACACCAGCACGCCCGACAGCAGGAACGGCACCCGCCAGCCCCACGACAGGAACGCCTCGTCCGACTGCACGAAGGACAGGATGGTGAGCAGCCCGGTCGCCAGCACGTAGCCCGCGGGCACGCCGACCTGCGGCCAGCTCGCGTTGAAGCCGCGCCGACGCCCGTCGCCGTGCTCGATCGACATGATGACCGCGCCGCCCCACTCGCCGCCGAGCCCCAGCCCCTGGACGAACCTGAGCAGCGCCAGCAGGATCGGCGCGATCACGCCCACGCTCGCGTAGCCGGGCAGCACGCCGATCAGGAACGTCGAGACGCCCATCACCAGCAGCGTCACCACGAGCACGGTCTTGCGGCCTGCCCGGTCGCCGAAGTGGCCGAACACGATGCCGCCCAGCGGCCTGGCGACGAACGCCACGGCGTTGGTGGTCAGCGACGCGAGCACCGCGCTGAACGGGTCGAGGGACGGGAAGAACAGCTTGGGGAAGACCAGGGTCGCGGCGGTGGTGTAGAGGAAGAAGTCGTACCACTCCAGCGACGTGCCGATCAGGCTGGCGAGGATCACCCGCCGGGTTTGTTGCGTGGAGCCTGACATCCGATTGCTCCTTGAGTTGAGGGGATAAGCATCAACGTAAGGATCGTTGAACAATTCGACAAGGGGTTTGCTCCATGATTCCCTGTTAAATGTGGATAACGTCGTCGATGACCTCTCCCGGGACCGGCCCCGCTTGGGGCGCAGCAGTACGGCGGAGCGGGTCGCCGACATCCTGCGCGACCGCATCATCGAGGGCTACTTCAGCCCGGGCCAGCGGCTGTCGGAGGAGTCCATCTCCGACGCGCTCGGCGTCTCGCGCAACACGCTGCGCGAGGCGTTCCGGCTGCTCGGCCACGAGCGGCTGCTCGACCACCAGCTCAACAGGGGCGTGTTCGTCCGCCTGCCCTCGGGGGAGGACGTGGCGGACCTCTATCGCGTGCGGCGCGTGCTCGAAGGCGCGGCGGTGCGGCGCAGCCCGTCCGAGGAGGCCCTGGCCGTGATCGGGCAGGCCGTGCTCGACGCCGAGCGGGCCGCCGCGGAGGACGACTGGCAGAGCGTCGGCACCGCCAACATCCGCTTCCACCAGGCGCTCGTCTCGCTGAACGAGAGCCCGAGGATCGACGAGGCGATGCGCCAGCTGCTGGCGGAGCTGCGGCTGGTGTTCCACGTGATGAAGAACCCGCGGGACTTCCACGAGCCGTTCGTGGACCGCAACCGCACGCTGCTCGGGCTGATCGAGTCGGGCAAGGCCGAAGAGGCGGTCACGTATCTGGACGACTACCTCGACCATGCCGAGCGGCTGCTCATCCACGCGTACGAGCCCAACCGCTAACGTTTGCGCATGGACCGCAACTTCACCGTCGAAGAGGCCCGATCACTGCTCCCCGCCATCATGGAGGACGCCCGCGCGGTGGTCGACGCCCGCGCCGACCTGGCCGAGATCGACTTCGATCGCAAATCCACGGGCAGATCCGAGCTGGGCGGGCTGCCGGAGATCAAGGCGCTGCAGGCCCGGATCGAGGAGATCCTCAGTGGCTGGAGCGAGCGCGGGATCGAGGTCAAGGGCTTCGCGCCGGTGCTGATCGACTTCCCCGCGATGCTCGACGGGGTCTCGGTACGGCTCTGCTGGATCGAGGGTGAGCGGGAGCTCGCCTGGTATCACCGTACGGATCTGGGCTTCGCCGGCCGCCGCCCGCTGCCCTTCTGAAGATACGGAACGCCTTGACAAGGCCGGTTCGGCGCCTATATTCAACCTATAGGTTGATGAACCAATCGGTTGAATAAGGGAGAACGGCATGCTCCTCGAGGACAAGGTCGCAGTGATCTACGGCGCGGGCGGTTCGATCGGCGGCGCGGCGGCACGGGCCTTCGCCAGGGAGGGCGCCAGGGTCTTCCTCGCCGGCCGCACCCTCGCCACCCTGGACAAGGTCGCCGACGACATCCGCGCCGCCGGCGGCACGGCCGAGACGGCGCGGGTCGACGCGCTGGACGAGGAGGCGGTGGACGCCTTCACCGGCGGCGTGGCCGAGCGGGCCGGCGGCATCGACGTCTCCTTCAACGTCATCGGGGTCGGCGACGTGCAGAAACCGCTGGCCGAGATCTCGGCGGCGGAGTTCCTGCAGCCGATCGAGGTCGCGGCGCGCACGCAGTTCCTGACCATCAGGGCCGCCGTCAGGCACATGATCCCGCGCGGATCGGGGGTGATCCTGATGTTCGGCGGCGGCGGGCCCCAGACGCTGCCGGGTCTCGGCGGCTTCAAGGTCGCGCTCGACGCCATGGAGGGGATCCGGCGGCAGTGGGCGTGCGAGGCCGGCCAGTACGGCGTACGCGTCGTCACCATGGTGACCGGCGGCGTGCCGGAGAGCATGCCCGACGCCTTCCCCGGCAAGGGCGAGATCGTCGCAGGGCTGAACGAGGCGACCCAGCTGGGGCGGACGGCCACCCTGGCCGACGTCGGCGACGTCGCCGCGTTCGTGGCCTCCGACCGCGCCAGGACCATGACCTCGGCGACCGTGAACATCTCCTGCGGCGCCATCGTGGACCATTGAGCTGATCCACCACGGCAGGCGGGCGACCCCGCCGGCCGCGTACCCGACAGAAAGACCGGCGCGGATGCCAGACGACCAGCTCAGCCTCACCTTCGCCGCATTGGCCGATCCGACGCGGCGGGCCATACTCGCCCGCCTCGCCGAAGGGGAGGCGACCGTGAACGAGCTGGCCGAGCCGTTCGACATCAGCCTGCAGGCCGTCTCCAAGCACCTCAAGGTGCTGGAACGCGCCGGGCTCATCAGCAGAGGGCGGGAGGCGCAGTGGCGGCCCTGCCGCCTGGAGACGGCCCCGCTGGAGGGCGCGTCGGAGTGGATGGACCGTTACCGCGAGCGCTGGAGCGACCGGTTCGACCGCCTCGACCAGGAGATCAAGCGAATTCAACGCAGGCAGGAGAGGCATGACCATGGGTGAGACCGAGTTCGTCATCGAGCCCGGCCGGCAGGACGTCGTGATGGTGCGGGTCTTCGAGGCTCCTCCCGAGGTGGTGTTCCAGGTGGTCACCGACCCGGAGCTGATCCCGAGATGGTGGGGGCCGCACGTCCTGGACACCCGGGTCGATCGCATGGAGGTCACGCCTGGCGGCCGCTGGCGCTACGTCAACATCGACGCCCAGGGCACGGAGTACGCCTTCGGCGGCGTCTACCACGACGTCGTGCCGCCGGAGCGGATGGTGCGCACCTGGGAGTTCGACGGAATGCCGGGAGAAGTGGCCCTGGAGACGGTCACCCTCGAAGCCGTGCCCGGCGGCACCCGCTATGTGGCCCAGTCCGTGCACCAGTCGGTGGAGGCGCGCGACGCCATCGTCAAGGGCGGCGGGCCCAGGGGCGGCCGTGAGGCCATGGACCGGCTGGCCGAGGTGATCGCCGCCCGCGTGGTCTGAGCAAGCGTGGCTGATCTGTGACCAACCGGACACATCGCGCAGGTGTCTAACCGGTTGATCGAAGGGATCGAAGCCATGAGGCAATCCTCAGCGACCGTCGCGCTCCTCGCGTCCGCGGTCATCGGCGGGCTGGGGCTCACACCCACCGCCGCCCACGCCCAGGCCGGACCACCTGTCGCTCGCGCGGCCTGGATCAAGTCCTGCACCGACAAGGAAGACGACTCCTCTCCCTGCGGCCGCTGGCAGGTGCTCCTGCGGGACGGCGGCAAGGTCACGGTGCGCGGCGCCGCCACCAGGACCAACGGCAGGGGCAAGCGGGTCTCCGACCCGGGCGCCTTCGCGATCAGCGCCGACGGCCGCGTGCTGGCCTACGAGCGGGCCGGGGACCACCGGCTGGTCGTCCGGCGGCTGGCGGGCGGCAAGGTCACGGTCCTGCCCAGGTCGGCGGTGCCCGCGAGCGTCGGGACCGAGGGCGTCGGCCTCACCCTGTCACCGGCGGGCGACAAGGTGCTGATCGACTTCCCCGCCGAGGCGCGCCGGCCCGCCAAGGTGATCACGATCGCCACCGGCAGGACCGTGACGCTGCCCGCCCAGGACTCCATGGTGGGCTTCAGCGGCGACGGCGGCGAGGTCCTGGCCACCCGCTACCTGAGCGACAACACCACCAGGATGACCGCCTACCGCCTCGGCGGCGGCTCGATCAAGCGGACCCTGCCCCAGGTCGTCGCGAACGCCGCCGTCACGGCGCTGGCCGCCGACGGCAGGACCGTGGCCGCGTTCACACCGGGAGACACCGAGAAGGGTGCGCCGCCCCGGCTGCGCGTCCACGACCTCGTCACCGGGGAGCTCTCCGCGGGCGTGGACCTGCCGGTCAAGGCGGGCGTGCTGGTGAGCGCCGCGTGGTGGACGGCCGGCGGGCAGCTCGGGGTCGCCGTCCAGAGCGACGAGGAAGGCGAGCCGGCGGTGGTACGGGTGCTCACCGTCGACCCCGGGTCGGGCGCCGCCACGCGTGCCGACTCCTACACGATCAGCAAGACCAGGTACGCCTTCATCACGGCGGGGGAGTGAACGGCATGAGGATCAGGCTCTTCGCGGTGCTCGCGGCCTGCTCGGTGGCGCTGGGCGGCACCCCCGCCATCGCCTACGCCCAGCCGCGGCAGCACGAACACGGCGACAGCATCCGCTACGCCTCCATCAAGGGGTGCCCGGACAAGGACGGCGCGCCCAGGCCCTGCGGCGGCTGGCGGCTCGTCATGCACAGCGGCGAACGGCGCACGCTGCCCGACGCCCAGGGGATCGCGCTCGACGCCAAGGGCAAGCCGAGCGGCTACGCCCCGGCGGCCATCGCGGTCAGCGGGAACGGGCAGAAGGTCGCGTACTTCACCAAGGCGGGGCGGCTGGCCGTACGCACGCTCGGGGGCGGCGTCGAGCTGCTCGCCAAGGACGCGCTGCCCAGGGTGGGTCAGGACGAGGTGACGCTGATGCTGTCCGACGACGGCGCCCGGCTGGCCGCGGCCATCACCGCGGACAAGCCCGAGGACACCCGGATCTTCGACACGGCCACCGGCGCGCTGCTCGGGACCGTGCCGGGTGATCTGACTCTGGCCGGGTTCAGCGGTGACGGGGGCGAGGTGCTGGCCAGCGTTCAGACCGGGGAGTCCGTCACCGACCTGGCCGTGTACAGCGACAGGGGGGAGCGGCTCGCGCGGGTCGCCCCGCCGCAGCTCGTCGCCTCGAACGGGCCGCAGGCGCTGGCCGCCGACGGCCGTACGGTCGCGAACGTGGTGGCCGGGAAGCGGAGCGAGCTGGTCACGTACGACCTGTCGTCCGACGAGGTCACCGGCCGCAAGAAGATCAAGCTCCCGGCGGGGGACATCCGCATGATCGACTGGACCGGCGACACACAGGTGACCCTGCACCTGATCCGGCAGCCCGGCGGGTCCGCCAAGATGACGATCGTCCAGATCGACACGGAGACGGGCGCGGTGCGGGTGCGGGACGGGTACACCGTGCTGAAGGACACCTTCGTCTTCGCCGCGTGCGGCGGCTGACCGCTTCATGACCGGCCTGGCGGGATAAAGGCGCGACGCTCCGGGAATGACCAGCCGGAGGCGAGGGCCGGCGGGCTTGTGCGGACTGCGTGCCGCACAGACCCGCCGGCTCCCTGCTCAGGCTGAGCTGGTGATGACGGCGAAGCGGGCGCCGAAGGGGTCGGCGAGGAACGCCATCCGCCCGACCCCGTCCGTCGTCATCGCCGGGGTCCGCACCGTGCCCCCGAGCCGCTGCGCCAGGGAGACCGTACCGTCGCAGTCAGGGACCTCGAAGTACGGCAGCCAGTGCGGGCCGCCACCGGGCTGGAGCTGGACGATCCCCGCCATCGAGGACGTCTCGCCGCCCTCGGCGGGGGAGATCACCGGATAGGATGTGTCGCCCATCGGCAGATCTTCGATGTTCCAGCCGAAGACGGCCTGGTAGAAGGGCCGGACGGCGGCCGGGTCGGGGACGTGGAGCTCGACCCAGCCGAGCGAGCCGGCGTCGGTGACCATGCCGAGACCCTTGGTCGCGCCCGGCTGCCACACGGCGAACCTGGCCCCCGCCACGTCGGCGAAGACGCCCATCCGGCCCTGCCCCTCGATGTCGCGGGGCGCGCCGAGAACCGTGCCCCCCGCCTGCTCGATCGTCTTGGCGATGGCGTCGGCGTCGGGTGTGCGGAAGTAGACCAGCCACTCCGGTGTCACGTCGTCCTCGGCGGCCTGCGCGATCCCGGCGACCGTCTTGCCGTCCACCTGGCAGAAGCGGTAGTTCATGTGCTCGGGGCCCAGCGAGAGGGACTGCCAGCCGAACAGCCCGGTGTAGAAGGTGTTGGACGCCTCCACATCGGGACTGTTGACGTCGATCCAGCAGGGGCTGCCCGATAGGTAGTGGGTGGTGAGCATGGGGTGCTCCTTCGTGCGACGAAGTGGTGGGTGGCCTCTTCACCTCACGGTGCGGTCCGAGGGCGACGCCACTCATATCCGGCGACTGCCAGCCTGACACGCCCCGCCCGCGGAACACGGCCGAATGATCGAAGTCGAATAAGTGTTTGAACTATGGCATAGACTCGGCACCATGACAGCCGCGTTCCAAGCGTCTCTGCTCGATCTTGACGATGAGCTCACGATCGGCGCGCTCGGCGCCACCGTCCGCAGGACGCACCTCTCCCACGGCGCCTGGATCGACGTGCGGCCGGGCTGGCTGGCCGGCGCCGACACGCTCTACGAACGGCTGGCCGAGTCGGTTCCGTGGCGGGCCGAGCGGCGGCGCATGTACGACCGGGTGGTGGACGTGCCCCGGCTGCTGAAGTTCTACGACGAGGCGGAGACCCTGCCCGACCCGGTGCTCGACGACGCCAGGCGCGCGCTCGACGCCCACTACGCGGAGGAGCTCGGAGAGCCGTTCCGCACGGCCGGGCTCTGCTTCTACCGCGACGGGCGTGACAGCGTGGCGTGGCACGGCGACACGATCGGCCGGGGGAGCACCGAGGACACCATGGTCGCGATCCTCTCGGTCGGCAGCCCACGCCCGCTCCTGCTGCGCCCGCGCGGCGGCGGTCCCTCGATCCGGCGCGACGTCGGCCACGGGGATCTGATCGTGATGGGCGGGAGCTGCCAGCGCACCTGGGAGCACGCGATCCCGAAGACGGCCCGCCCGGCCGGGCCGCGCATCAGCATCCAGTTCCGCCCTCGCGGCGTCCGCTGATCCACCTTCAAGGCGTCCAGTAGCGGGCGGTGGGGTGCCCGGGGATGCGGCCACCGGGCGCGCGGTCGTGCGCCCGGTGGCGGGCGCGGGTTCAGCTGAGGGTAAGGCGGGCGAGGCGGCCCTGTTCGCCCGCCGCCCAGCACGTCGCGTCGCGCGTGCACGACACCGTGTCGAACGAGCCCCCGTCGAACGTCTCCCAGTTCCGCCCGCCCGAATACGTCACATCGCTCCCGGAAGGCCCGACCGCGATGGCCGCGAACGGCAGGTACGGCAGCCAGGTCACCCCCGACCGGTACGCCGGAGGATGCGTCGCGGCGGCGTGCCAGGTGCTCCCGCCGTCCCTGCTCACCGCCCCCGCGCTCGGCGACTGCTGCTCGGGCCGGTAGTCGCCGCCCACCGCGATGCCCCGGTGCGGGTCGCGGAAGGCCAGGCCGAAGACCCCACGCGCCGGATCGCCGGCCGGGATCGGCGTGTCGGCCACCGTCCACGTACGCCCGCGATCACGCGAGTGGAACACGCGCGACCGCTCCGCCCCGCCGCTGGCCAGCCACACGTCCCGGTCCCCCGCCGCGACGAGACACTGTCCGCTCGCCGCGAACCCGGCCTCGCCCGGCAGCGCCGCCGGCATGCCCTCGGACGGCAGCACCCGCCAGCTCCGCCCGCCGTCCTCCGTGGCCAGGATCCGGAACCTGCCGTCCACCGGGTCGCTCATCGCCAGCCCGTGCCGCCGGTCGAAGAAGGCCATGCAGTCGTAGAACGCCCGCGGCTCGTCGTTCCTGAACGTCTCCGTCCACGTACGCCCGCCGTCCTCGGTCCGGTAGACCCGCGAGTCGGTCCCTTCGCCGATGGACAGCACCACGGCCCTGCGCGCGTCGAACGCCTCCACGTCACGGAACTGGAGCTCGGAGGCGCCGGGCGGGGAGACGTTCTGCCAGCTCCGCCCGCCGTCCACGGTCCGCAGCACGGTGCCGCCCGAGCCGGAGGCCCAGACCACGTCGCGGCTGACGGGCGACAGGCCGCGCAGGCGAGCCGTCACGCCGGTCTCCTTGAGCTCCCAGCCGAGCTTGGGGGTTTTGGGCGTCTTGGGGGTCTCGGCGTGGGCGGGGAGCGGAGCGGCGAGCACGACGGCGGCTGACAGCGCACTCAACGCGATTCGAAGCCTCATGTCGGGCAAACTAACCCAACGGATCAACACCGTCCATGGGGTTCAGGAACGCGGCGATGAGCTCGTTGACGCGGCCGGGGGACTGGCGGTTGACCCAGTGGCCGTTGCCTTCGAGGATCTCCAGGCGGGCGCCCGGGATGAGGGCGGCGGCCGCCCTGGTGCGCTCGTGGCTGACACCTCTGTCCCGGTCGCCCTGGATGAGCAGGGTGGGCGCGGTGATCCGGTGGAGCCGGGGGCGGAGGTCGACGCGCATGCGTAGTGGGCCGATGGAGGCGTTCTGCCAGTCGGAGGAGCCGGCCCCGCCGTGGCCGACCTCCTCCACGATCTCATCGACGATCTCCGCGAGATCGGGCACAGGCCCGGCGAACAGCGCCTGCTCGGCGAAACGGGCGACGCCCGCGCGGCTCCTGAACATCAGGCCGGGCAGGGTCCTGTTGAGCAGCGGCAGCTTGGCGGTGAGCCACAGGGCCTGATGGACGCCGGGCGGGAACGACAGGATCCCGGCGGGGGCGAGCGCCACGAGCCGGTCGACGCGTTTGGGGTGGTCGATGGCGTAGGCGAGGGCCAGGGCGCCGCCCTGGGAGAGGCCGGCCAGGCTGGCCGAGCCGAGCTGGAAGTGGTCGAGGACCTGGCTGATGCAGCGCAGCATGCGTTCGTGGGTGGCGCGGCCGGTCCAGGGACGGCTCCTGCCCTGCTTCGGCCAGTCGAGCGCGAGCACGCGGTGGCGCGGGGCCAGGGCGGGGATGAGGTGGCGCCAGCTCAGGATCGCGTTGTCGACGCCGGCGCCGCTCAGCAGCAGCACGGGCGGGCCGTGCTCGCCGGCGCTGTAGACGTGCAGCCGGCCCTCGGGGCAGGGGAGATAGGTGCTGCGCAGCCCGGCAGGCTCCTGGGGTCCGTTTCGCGGCTCTCGCTGCGAGGTCACCGGCCGCCTCCTCGCCGACGAAACGTCACTGATCGCCTCCGCCGTGCTCTCGTGCGGGCTGATGTTCGGGCTTGCGCTCAGGCGCTTGTCCCTGCTCGCGTCCGGGCTCGCGTCCGGGCTCACGTTCGCGTCCGGGCTCGCGTTCGTGGTGGAGGGTGCTCGCGTGGGCCTCCCAGCGTGCCCACAGCGCGGGCAGCTCCGCCTCCAGGAACCGGTAGAGCTCGTGCACGTTGCCCAGCCGCTCGCGCCGCTGCGGGCTGCCGGCCGCGAGGACGCGCAGCCCCGTCTCGGTGATCTGGCGGAACGCGGCCGTCTTGGCGTAGCGGCCGGCGAGCATCCGGCTCCACCCGTCGGCGGCGATGCGGAAGAACTCCTGACGCTCGCCCCTGCGGCGCACGCCCTCGACGAGGCCGCTCGGGGTGAGCAGCCGGGTCGCGCTGCTGATGGAGCTCCTGCTGACCCGCAGGACCTCCGCGAGCTGGGCGGCGCTCTGCTCAGGGGGATCGCTGATGAGCAGCCAGCCGATGACGCGGCCGGCGATCAACGGCATGCCCTCGCGTTCGAAGAAGACCGCGACGTCGTCGACGAAGTCCAGCTCGCCGTCCGTGGGGGAGGTCACGTTCGGGACAATACAGTCATTGCAGTCATTGCTGCAATGACTGCATCGGCTCACGCGGCCTGGCGGGTGGCTCCCCAGGACAGCAGCGACTCGGCGGTGCTGAACCGGCGGCTGGAGACCGACTCGCCGAGCAGCACGCCGACCAGCCGCCGCCCGTCCCGCTCGGCCGCGAACGCCAGGCAGTAGCCCGCCGCCCGCGTGTAACCGGTCTTCAGCCCGATCACGCCGGGCATGCCGGCCAGCTTGTTGGTGTTGCGCCAGGCGTACGAGCGATGCTCGCCGGAGGCGTCCAGCGCGTGGTAGCGGGTGCCGGCCACCTGCTTGATCAGCGGGAACTGCAGGGCCTTGGCCGCCAGCACGGCCTGGTCCCTGGCGGTGGAGTAGCCGTTGCCGCGCGGGGTGGGCAGGCCGTCGGCGTTGAGGTAATGGGTGTCGTTCATGCCCAGCTCGCGGGCCGTCCGGTTCATTCCGGCGACGAAGCCGTCGACGCCGGGGCCGTACGTGCGGGCCAGGGCGTGGGCGGCGTCGGCGCCCGAGGGCAGCATCAGGCCGTACATGAGCTCGCCCACGGTGAGGCGGTCGCCGGGGCGCAGGTCCGCGGTGGTGCCGCCGCCGTCCTCCGCGTACGCGACGTCCTCGGCCTTGATCCGGACCACGTCCGTGGGCTTCGCGCTCTTCAGCACGAGGTACGCCGTCATGGTCTTGGTCAGGCTGGCGATCGGCATGCGTTCGGCGGCCTGGTAGCCGAACAGCTCCTTGCCGGACGCGGCGTCGATCAGGTAGGCGGCGCGGCCGTACACGATGGGCTCCGCGACGCCGGCGGCCCCAGCAGCGGATGGAACGGTGGACTGGGCGTATGCGGGCGCGGTGAGCCCCGTGACCAGGGCAAGGGCGCCTGCCGTCGCGGTCAGGCGGGCTTTCCGGTTGAGCATGAGCCCAGGCTGCCCCGCCCCTTGGGGTGCTCTTGACGAAATGCCCGGCATTTCCCAAGGAAGCATTCAGGAATGCCGATAAATCCGGCTAATCGGCGAGGTAAATCTTTTCGCGGAATGGCAAAGAAAGCGGTCAGCGGCTGCTCCAGAAGTTGTCCACGACCCGCTCACCCTGCAGGAGCTCCGAGAACAGGTCCTCCCACAGCGGCATCACCAGCTCGGGCGCGTACGCGCGGGAGGTCTTGGCAGCCTGCCTGCCCATGCGCACCCGCAGCTCCCGGTCCGCGATGAGCCGGTTCAGGGCGGCGGCCAGCGCGTCCACGTCCCTGGGCGGCACGAGGACCCCGTCCACGCCGTCGGTCAGCACGTCCTTGGGCCCGGTGGGGCAGTCGAAGGCGGCGACGGGCAGCGCGTGCGTCATCGCCTCGATCATGACCATGGGCAGGCCCTCGAACCGTGAGCTGAGCGCGTACACGGAGGCGTCGGTCAGCTCCTTCTCCAGCCGGTCCGTACGCCCCGGCATCGACACGTGCGCACCCAGCCCGTGCTGCTCGACGAGCCCGGCGAGCTGGCTCTTGCGCGGCCCGGTGCCGAAGATGCGCAACCGCCATTCCGGATGTTCGCTCACCACCTGCGCGAAGGCCGGGATGAGCAGGTCGAACCCCTTCTGCGGGACCAGCCGCCCGGCCGCTATCACGACGGGATTGACCTGCTGGGAACGTTCCTGGTCGACCTTGTGGACCGCGTTCGGGATCTGCACGATGGCGGTCGAGGGCAGCAGGCGCTGGTATTCGAGCCGGTTGGTACGCGTCAGCACGGTGATCGCGTCGAACCGGTCGTAGTAGCGGGCGATCTCCCTGCGGATGCTGTCGGGGTAGGCCGAGAGGTTCATGTGCTCCTGGGCGACCCTGACGACGCTCTTGGAGGCGCGGCGGGCGGCGATCAGGTTCAGCGCGGGACGCGTGGTCACGAGGACGCCGTCGCGCAGCTTGGAGACGTACTCCATCGCGGCCCACTCCACCCGCTCGGTGAAGTAGTCGGCCGCGAACTCGCCTCGGGGCACCATCTTCCCGCGTACCCTGCGCCAGGCCCTGCGCCCGATCGAGTCCTGCTGCCTGCCGTCGCGCTGGTCCACCAGCGTGGTGATCGAGATCCGCGGGTCCAGGCCGAACTGGGGGGTCTCGCGCCGCCGTACCAGGCTGACCAGCTCGACGTCGTGCCCGGCCGCGGCCATGGCGTTGGCCTGGTTGACGACGGTACGGATCGTGCCGCCCATGCCGTAGGCGTGCAGCATGAGGTAGCGGATCTTCACTTCAGGTACTCCCAGGTCCGGCAGATGGGCTTCAGCGTGTCGGGGACCTGGTCCTCCGTGGGGAGCTCGCGGGCCGGCTGCACGGTGCCGGACCTGATCTTGTCGCGCCAGTCCCCGAGCCCCTTCTCCAGGACGGCCTGCTCGCCGTACGAGAGCAGCCGCGGCTCCCACTCCAGGTCCAGGAACGCGCAGATCTCACGGGTCACCCGCTCGGGCTCGGCGCTGAGCTCCTCGTACCTGACGGTCAGGCCGGGCAGCGCCGACCTCGCCCGCTGCACGGCCTTCATGTACCGCAGCGCGTCCAGCGCGGCCTCCTCGGCGGTGCGCTTGTCCGGGCTGGCCTCGTGCCAGGAGGCGGCGATCGAGGCGGGGTGGCGCAGCAGGAAGATGAATCGCGCGTCCGGCCAGCAGGTGGCGATGCGCTGGTAGGCGAAGGCGTTCGCGGGGGTCTTGTCCACGATGAACCGCTTGCCGCTGCGGACCAGCTCCCTGTGCAGGACGCGGTCCCACAGCAGGTGCTCCAGATCGCTCTGGTTGTGGCCGAGCGCCGTCATCGCCTTCGCGGCCAGCGTCGTGTCGAACTGCACCCGCAACCGTCGTACGTGCAGCTCGTGCGGCGCGTGCAGGGCCGAGTGGGCGTTCAGCATCGAGCGCAACAGGGTCGAGCCGGAGCGTACGGGCGAAAGCAGGAACACGGGGGCTTCGAGCAGCCGGTCGGTTAGCGGATCCGCGGGCGGTCTGATCTCGGGGACGGGTGGGGCGGATGGCTCTTTCCCTACCCGTTCGATCTGGAATCCGGTGAACCTGACCAGCGCTTTGTTCATTTTACGCTGCCAGTTCATGCCGAGGCAGACTACCCATCGTTCCTGGTAATTCCCTGGCAATGGTTATTAAGGTGATGATCCGGAATTGTCGCTACTATCGCGCGAATGGATGATCCGCTCGGCGGTCTCGAATCGGTCGGCTGGGACCGGCTGCGGCACGCGTACGGCCCGGCCGGCGATGTGCCCGTTCTGCTCGGATCCCTGCGCTCCCGCGATGCCGGGGAACGCGAGCAGGCGCTCGCCGGGCTCTACACCACCATCTTTCACCAGGGCACCCGCTATCCCGCCGGGGTGCGCGCGGTGCCGTTCCTGGTGCGCCTGGCCGCCGACCCGGCCACGCCCGACCGTTCCGCCGTCCTGGCGCTGGTCGGCGCGCTGGCGCTCGGGTACGACGAGGCCCACCTGCCGGCCGGCGTCGCCATCGCCGCCTGGCGGGCGGAGAGCGCGCGCATCCGGGCCGGGAGCGGGGACGAGCTCGCGTTCGAGCGGGTGGCCGACGCGGGCGGGCTGGGCTGCTACGACGCCGTCCGGGCGGCCGTCCCGCTGCTGCTGCCCCTTTTGGGCGACGCCGATCCCGTCGTACGCAGGATGGCGGCGTACGTCGCCGGCTGGTTCCCCGAGGAGGCGGCCACGGCGGGACCGGCGCTGCGTGACCTGGCCCGCACCGACCCCGACCCCCTCTGCGTCGCGACGGCGCTCTTCGCCCTCACCCTCCTGCCCCACCCGGCCGAGGTGATCGAGCGTGGCCTTGACCACCGGGACGGCCTCGTGCGGGACGTGGCCGCGGTCGCGCTCGTCAACCTGCGTGGCGAGAGCGCCCCTGAGCGGGCCCGCGCCGCGGTGCGCAGGCTCCTCACCGCCACCGCGCCCACGCTCCTGCCGTACGGGGACGGGGTCCTGGCCACTCTCGCCACCCGCGTCAGCCTGCGCCGCCTGCCCGGCGACGCGCCCGCCAGAGCCGCCGCCCTGACGGCCAGGCTGGCGGCCGCCGACCCGGAGGACGCCTTCACGATCGCCGGCGACCTCCTGGAGACCGTCTTCACCGGCCCGCATCAGGCCGGGGCACCCCTGACCACCGCCCAGCGGGGCGCGCTGACGGCCGTCGCCGGCCTGAGCGACGAGGCCTGGAGCTGGGTGAACCTGTGGGAGGTCCTGCGAGCGCACGACCTCCCCGGCACCCGCGAGACGCTGGCGCGCCTGCTGGCCACCTAGCTCACTGCCTCAGCTCACTGCCTCAGCTCACTGCCTCAGCTCACTGCCTCAGCTCACTGGCCCGCGAGGCCGGTGTGCGCGACGCCGCGGACGATCTGCCGCTGGAACATGACGAACACCACCAGCAGCGGCAGCCCGGCCAGCACCACAGAGGCCATGATCTGCGCGTACCGCAGGCCGAACGTGCCCTGCACCACGTTCGCCAGCCCCACCGGCAGCGTCATCGTGTTCGGGTCGGTGGAGACCAGGAACGGCCAGAGGAAGTTGTTCCACGTGTTGATGAACGTGAAGATCGACACCGCCGCCAGCACCGGCCGCGACAGCGGGAGCACGATCGTGAAGAACACCCGCCAGCGCCCCGCCCCGTCCACGAACGCGGCCTGCTCCAGCTCGGGCGGCACGTCCTGGAAGAACTTGAACAGGATGAAGACGATCAGCGGCGCCGCCACCTGCGGCAGGATGATCGCCCACCAGGTGTCCACCAGGCCGAACGAGACCATCTCCGCGAACAGCGGCGCGATCAGCACCTGCGGCGGCACCATGATCCCGGCCAGGATCAGCCCCAGCAGCACCCGCTGCCCCTTGAACTGCGTGCGCGCGAACCCGTACGCCGCCATCGCCGAGAACAGCACGGTCAGGAACGTGACGATCACGGCGGTGACCGTCGAGTTGATCGCCCACTTGACGATCCCGCCGGTCCCCAGCACCAGGGCGTAGGAGTCGAAGGTGATCTCGCTGCCGAACCACTGCAACGGGAGCACTGTGGTCTCGCTCTCCGGCTTCAGCGAGGTCGCCACGGCCCACGCGATGGGCGCCAGCCAGATCGCGGCCAGCACCAGTGCGACCAGCAGCAGGATGATCTGGCTCGGGCTGAACCGCTTGGTCATGAGGAGACCTCCGTGCGCTTGCGGAACAGCCGGAGCTGCGCCAGGGACACGATGACGATCAAGACGAACAGGATGTAGGAGACCGCGGACGCGTAGCCGATGCGGTAGCCGGTGAAGCCGACGTCGTAGGCGTACTCGATGATCGGCCTGGTGGAGTCCTGCGGCCCGCCGCCGGTCATCAGGTAGATCTGGTCGAACACCTTCAGCGACGCCACCAGCTGCAGCACCACGATGAGCGCGGTCGTCCGGCCGAGCAGCGGCAGCGTGATGGAGCGCAGCTTGCTCCACGCCGTCGCGCCGTCGATCGAGGCGGCCTCGTACAGGTGCAGCGGGATCGACTGCAGCGCGGCGAGGTAGAGCAGGAAGTTGAAGCCCACCGTCCACCAGACCGTGGTCAGCACCACCGACCACATCGCGACGGACGGGTCGCCCAGCCAGAGCGTGTCGGTGCCGAGCGTGCCGTTGAGCAGGCCGTAGTCGGGCGGGTAGATCATCTGCAGCCAGAGGATCGACACCACGGCCGACGGCAGCAGGAACGGGCCGAAGAACGACAGGCGCCACAGCCACTGCACGAACCGCAGATGGTGCACCAGCAGCGCGAACACCAGCCCGAGCAGCACCAGCGGGATCGTGCTGAGCACGGTGAAGACCAGCGTGTTCCACAGCGAGCGCCACATGCGCGGGTCGCCGAACGCCTCGGCGTAGTTCGCGAACCCGACGAGGCGGTCGTTCCCGCCCGCGATGTTGACGCTCGACAGGCTCATCCGGAAGCCCAGCACGGTCGGCCAGACCAGGAAGGCCACGTAGATCAGCAGGAAGGGGGCGACGAACAGCAGCCCGTGCTGCGTCCAGCCGCGGCGTACCTTGGCCTTGGCGACGGGGGCGGTGGTCGCGGGGGCGGTGAGCGTGGTCGTCATCATCGCTCCACGTCGGGGAAGGGGTTCGGGGCTGACATCAGCCGGGTCAGCGCGGCCTTGGCCATGGCCAGGCCCTCCTCCGGCGTGCGCTGCCCGCCGATGACGGGGGAGAACGCCTCACCGAACTCGATCCACAGCCGCGACGCCGAGCCGGCGAACCACGCCTGCGGATCGAGCGCCACCTCGGTGATGACGGACCGGTACTCCGACTGCGGCTGCAGCGCGAGGTACTCGGGCTCCTCCAGCGCGGGCAGGTACGCGGGCACGTGCCCGGCGACCGCCCAGTCGGCGCTGTTCTTGACCAGGTAGGCGATGAACCGGTACGTGGCCCGCTCGACCTCGGGATCGCGGTTGCGCTGATGCGGCAGCACGAACGAGTGACAGTCGGCCTGCGCCGCACCGGAGCCGAAGACGCTGGGGAACCGCGTCATGCTGAACGGCGTCTTGCGTTCCTTGAGCCCGGTGGTCTCCCAGTCGCCGTTCCACAGGAAGGCCGCCTGACCGTTGGTGAAGTTGGCCACCGACGCGCCGTAGTCCGAGCGTGTGTCGCACAGCCCTTCCTGCCCGAGCATGCGCATGAACCGCAGCGCCTCCAGCGCCTTGGCGTCATCGATGGTGATCTTGGTGCCGTCGTCCGACAGGAGGGTGCCGCCGCTCTGCGGATAGAGCGAGTACCACACGCGCCACGGGCCCACCGTGCCGAGGCCGAGCGCGTCGAACGCCAGCGGCGGTTTGCCGCCCATCACGTCCTTGGCCTTGCGCAGCGCGGCCACCAGTTCGTCCTGGTTCTTGGTGGGCGTCAGCTTGCCGTCCGAGCCGAGCAGCCCGGCTTTGCCGCAGATGTCGGTGTTGTAGTACTGCACCATGGGGTGGGCGTCGAACGGGATCGCGTACAGCACGCCGTCGAGGTGGGCACGCTCCCAGATCGGCGGGCTGAAATCGGCGGCCCGCAGGCCGCTCTCCTCCAGCAGCTTCACGTTGATCGGGTCGAGGATCGCGCCCGCGCCGATCCCGGCCAGCCGGGCCAGGTGGAAGGTGGCCAGGTCGGGGGAGCGCCCGCCGGAGCCGGCCATCGCGATCTTCGTGTAATAGGGCTCGCCCCAGGCGAGGACGTTCTCCTCGACGAAGACGTCGGTGTTGTCCCTGGCGAACGCGCTGACCATCTTGTTCATGATGATTCCGTCGCTCGCGCCGAGGAAATGCCAGTACTGGACGCGGGTCTGTGCTGAGCCGAGCCCCACGGGGATGGCGCACCCGGTGGCGGCGGCGCCCACGAGGGCGAGGCTGCCTCCGAGGAGATGCCGGCGGGAGATGTCGGGGGGACCTTGCACGGTGGCCTCTTCCTACCGAGCTACTGCTTGATCATGTTCTCGCTAACATTTCGCGGGGATCCGGACGGCCGTGGACAGTGCCTCCCGCGATACGCGCAAAGGCGTCCGAGCGAGCCGCCCGGGTCACGGAGGTCGCTGCGCTGACCCCGATGTTTCGTCGGGGTTACCCGAGTGTTAGCGGTAACACCCGAGCTGTCAAGGGCCCCTCAGCAACCGTTTGCCGTCGGCCGTACCTGGCGGGGACCCCCTTGACCGGGGCTCTTGATAACGCTAACAATTCGGAGGCACGTAACGCCCGCGAAATCAGGAGCCTCCGCCGTGCATCACGCCAAGCTCACCCTCGATCCCGCGTTCAAGGTCGCGCCGGTAAGCCGCCGCACGTTCGGCACCTTCGTCGAACATCTCGGGCGCTGCGTCTACACCGGCATCTTCGAGCCGGACCACCCGTCGGCCGACGAGGACGGCTTCCGCGGCGACGTGCTCGGCCTGACCAGGGAGCTGGGCGTGTCCACCGTCCGCTACCCCGGCGGCAACTTCGTCTCCGGGTACCGATGGGAGGATGGCATCGGCCCGGTCGCCCAGCGCCCGCGCCGCCTCGACCTGGCCTGGCACAGCACCGAGACGAACGAGGTCGGCGTCGACGAGTTCGTCCGCTGGTGCCGTAAGGCCGGCGTGGAGCCGATGATGGCGCTCAATCTCGGCACCCGCGGCATCGCCGAGGCCCTCGACCTGCTCGAATACAGCAACCACCCGTCCGGCACCGCGTTGTCCGACCTGCGCGCCGCCAACGGCGCGAAGGAGCCGCACGCCATCAGGATGTGGTGCCTGGGCAACGAGATGGACGGCCCCTGGCAGACCGGGCACAAGACGGCCCGCGAGTACGGCCGGCTCGCCGCCGAGACCGCCCGCGCCATGCGCATGGTCGACCCCGGCCTGGAGCTCGTGGCCTGCGGCAGCTCCAGCTCGTCCATGCCGACCTTCGGCGCGTGGGAGGCCACGGTGCTGGAGGAGACCTACGACGTGGTCGACTACATCTCCTGCCACGCCTACTACGAGGAGAAGAACGGCGACCTCGGCAGCTTCCTGGCCAGCTCGGCCGACATGGAGTACTTCATCTCCTCGGTCGTGGCCACCGCCGACCACGTCGGGGCCCGCGTCAAGTCGCGCAAGAAGATCAACATCTCCTTCGACGAGTGGAACGTCTGGTACCTGTCGCGCTTCCAGAACGCCGCGCCGCCCACGGACTGGCCGGTCGCGCCGCCGCTGCTGGAGGACCACTACCACCTGGCCGACGCGGTGGCGTTCGGCGGGTTGCTGATCACGCTGCTGCGCAACAGCGACCGGGTGACCGCCGCCTCCCTGGCCCAGCTCGTGAACGTGATCGCGCCGATCATGACCGAGCCGGGCGGGCGGGCGTGGCGCCAGACCACGTTCCACCCCTTCGCGCAGGCGTCCAGGTACGCGGCGGGCGACGTGCTGCGGGTGGAGCCGGTGTCACCGGCGTACGAGACCGCCCTGTACGGGGAGGTGCCGCTGGTGCACGCGGTGGCCACGCACTCGGAGGAGGGCACGACGCTGTTCGCGGTCAACCGTTCGGCCGACGGGCCGCTCTCCCTGGAGATCGACACCAGGGCGCTCGGCGGCCGGCGCATCGTCGAGGCCACCACCCTGACGGACCCGGACGTGTACGCCCGCAACACGGCCGACGAGCCGGACCGGATCGCGCCCAGGGCGAACGGGGACGTCGAGCACGACCCGGCGCGCGTCCTGCTGCCCCCGGTCTCCTGGAACGTGATCAGACTGGCCTGAGCGCGCCGAAAACGCCCAGGCCCGGGTGCTCAGACTGGCCCGAGCGCGCGGAAAAGGCGCTCAGGCGGGTGCGGCGCCGGTGCTCTCCCGGACGATCAGCTCGGGCTCGATCAGCCGGCGCGCCCCCGGCTGGGTCCCCGCCATCAGATCCAGCAGCAGGTGGAAGGCGTGCCGCCCGACCGCCCCGAAGTCCTGTCGTACGGTCGTCAGCGGCGGCCAGTAGTAGGCGGACTCCGGGATGTCGTCGAACCCGGCCACGCTCACGTCCTCGGGAACGCGCCGCCCGGCCTCGCGCAGCGCGCGCAGCACCCCGAGCGCCATCTGGTCGTTGGCCGCGAACACGGCGGTCACCTCGGGATCCTGGGCCAGGCGGCGGCCGATCTGGTAGCCGGAGCGCGAGCTCCAGTCGCCGCGCAGGATCTCGGGCACCGGCCGCCCGGCCGCCTCCAGCGCGCCGCGCCAGCCCTCGATGCGCCCGTTGGCGTCGAGCCAGTCGGCCGGCCCCGCCACGTGCCACACCGTCCCGTGGCCGAGACTGAGCAGGTGCCTGGTCACCCGGGCGGCCCCGGCCGGCTGGTCCACCTTGGCGACGGGCACCGGGATGTCGTCTCCGGCGTCGACGGCGACCACCGGCATCTCGGGCGGCAGGTGGCGCAGCCCGTCGGCGGCCGACTCGTGCGGCGCGACGATGATCACCCCGTCCACCGCCTGGGCGCGCAGCCGCTGCACGCCCTCCTCCATCGAGTTGCGGTTGAGCGAGCTGAGGCTGGCGATGCTGACGTTGTAGCCGGCCTGCCTGGCGGCCTGCTCGATGCAGTAGAGGGTGGTGGCCGGGCCGTAGAGGGTGGTGTCGATGCTGACCACGCCGAGCACCCCTGAGCGGCCGGTGACGAGCTGGCGGGCGGCCTGGTTGGGACGGTAGTCGAGCTCTTGGACGGCGGCCAGCACCCGGGCCCTGGTCTCGGCGCGTACCATGTCGGGCGCGTTGAGCACGCGAGAGACGGTCATGGCCGAGACCCCCGCGAGCACGGCCACGTCCATGAGGACCGCCGGTCTGCCACCCTTGGATTTCACCGCGGCTCACCCCCTTGGCGGCAACGCTAACAGGCAGAAGGGGCGAGCGCGCGGATCATTTCGGCGCCATCAGGCGTCTCCCGGCCGTGGGCGGGGCTGGAGATGCGGGTGAGCTTTCACCTGCCCGCGACGTCCTTCGCGGGCAGGCCTCGATCCGGGTTCAGCGGCGGCCGCCGTACAGGGAGACGCGTTCGTCCTGGTCGTGGTCGAACTCCCCGACCAGGAACATGTCGCGGCGCCACGGCCGGTAGCCGATGTTGATCGTCCACTCCTCGTAGTACCAGTCGGTGCTGTAGCCGCTGAAGCGGAAGTTGGCCCGGTAGCGGGCCCGCTCGGCCGGGCGGAGCGAGAACACCTGCCCGGGAAACCGGTTCGTCGGGTACGCGGCCCACACCGGCGTCCGCGCCACCCGGAGCGACGGCTCGGACAGCGTAAAGCGCAGCCCGTTGAGCTGACAGGGGAACGCGTGCCCGTTGACCGCCCCGGTCGGCGCGTACCCGGTGGCTTCTTCGACGACGACGTCATGCACCACCACCGGGGCGTCGGGCCCCGGCGGCACCGTGAAGGCGGAGGGGATCTCGCGCCTGCGCGCCGCCTCCTCGGCCCCACGCCCCTGCTTGGTCCAGCGGACCACGATCCGCTGTACGATCACCACTTGCCGCCCTCCAGATCACCTCTCGAAGACACTGCCTCTGAGGACGATGGTGTCATCCGGGACACCTCTGCCGGAACCTTCCGGATGACGCGCCTTCCCGATCCGGGCGCGGAAATGCATTCAGCCCCAGTGCCGTGGGCACTGGGGCTGAATCGAAGAGTGAGTGGACGATACTGGGATTGAACCAGTGACCTCTTCCGTGTCAGGGAAGCGCTCTCCCGCTGAGCTAATCGTCCGTGGAGGTGGCGACGGGATTTGAACCCGTGTGGACGGCTTTGCAGGCCGCTGCCTCGCCTCTCGGCCACGCCACCGAGCCAAATCTCTCCGAGCGGAAGACGGGATTCGAACCCGCGACCCTCACCTTGGCAAGGTGATGCTCTACCACTGAGCCACTTCCGCGCTGCCTGGGCAAGTCTAGCGCCTTTCGGGACCAGATGCTTACCGTGAACGGCCCGGCGGCCGTCCGCAGGTCGGGGAGCGGGCTATTTGCGGAGCTGGCGGGCCACGCTGCGCTCCGTGGCGGGCAGGCTCAGGAAGATCTCCAGGATCCTGGTGAGCCGGTGCACCTCGATCCGGTGGAAGGCGGGCCCCTCCGAGCGGGCCAGCAGGAGGGTGAGGGCGAGCGGCGGCAGCGGCGCGTGGATGACGTGCAGGCCGCCGTCGAGCGTCATGGCCACCGGGCGCGCGGACGTCTGCTCGGGGACGACCCACTCCTGCGGGGCGCGCCAGCTCGCGTAGACGACGCCGTGCTCGGCCGCCGTGGCCGCCCAGTCGGCGCTGAACAGCACGGGCAGCGAGTCGATCAGCGTGGTCAGCGCCCGGTCGCCCGCCGTGGTGATGTATTTCAGTATTTCCAGCTCGGGGTAGGTGCCCGGGGCCTCGCGGGTCGTCCAGATGCCCTCGACCGTCACGCCCTCGACGCTCTGCAGGCTTTTGAGCAGGGCCTCCCTCGGCGTGCTCTCCGGGCAGAAGACCGTGATGTCGTCGACGGCCGAACCGGCGCCCCGGTCGAGCACGGTCACCTGGGTGATGTCGGCCCCCGCCGAGCCCAGGACCTTGGTCACCTGCGCCAGGGAGCCCGGCTTGTCAGGCAGCGCGACGCGCACGCGAAGAAGCATCCGTCCCCCCTCCGTGGAGATGCCGGTTCACAGCCTATCCGCGAATACCGGTCATGGCCTGACCTGCGCTACAACTGACGGGGTGAAGATTGGGCCGATTGGGGTATGGCCGCCGGTGGTGCTCGCGCCCATGGCGGGGATCACGAACGCGCCGTTCAGGGTGCTGTGCAGGGAGCAGGGCGCCGGGCTGTTCGTGTGCGAGATGATCACGACGCGGGCGCTGGTCGAGCGCAATCCCAAAACGCTGCGGATGATCAGGTTCGCGGAGACGGAACGACCCAGGAGCATCCAGCTGTACGGCGTGGATCCGGGCATCGTGGGACGCGCGGTCAAGATGATCGCCGAGGAGGACCTGGCCGATCACGTCGATCTCAACTTCGGCTGCCCGGTCCCCAAGGTGACCAGGCGCGGGGGCGGGTCCGCGCTGCCGTACAAGCGGAATCTGCTGCGCCGGATCCTGCGGGAGGCGGTCGCGAACGCCGGTTCGCTGCCCGTGACGATGAAGATGCGCAAGGGGATCGACGACGATCACCTGACGTACCTGGACGCGGGGCGGATCGCCGTCGAGGAGGGGATCGCGGCCATCGCGCTGCACGCCCGTACGGCCAGGCAGCACTACGGCGGGGTGGCCGACTGGCCGGCCATCGCCCGGCTGAAGGAGGCCGTGCCGGAGATCCCCGTGCTGGGCAACGGGGACATCTGGTGCGCCGACGACGCGCTGCGGATGGTGGCGGAGACCGGGTGCGACGGCGTCGTCGTCGGGCGCGGGTGCCTGGGGCGGCCGTGGCTGTTCAAGGACCTGGAGAACGCGTTCAACGGCAGCCCCGAGCGGGTCAGGCCCACGCTCGGCGAGGTGGCCGGGGTGATGGCCAGGCACGCCGAGGGGCTGACCCGGTGCTTCGACATCGAGCGGTACGCGGTGGCGGACTTCCGCAAGCACGTCGGGTGGTATCTCAAGGGGTTCATGGTGGGGAGCGAGCTGCGGCGGGAGCTGGCCACGGCCGAGTCGCTCGACGGGCTCAGGGCGGGGCTGGCCAAGCTGGAGCACGACCAGCCGTGGCCGCTCAACACCGACACGCCCCGGGGGAAGTCGGGCGAGCGGACCAAGGTGCTGCTGCCTGACGGATGGCTGGACGACCCGTGGGACTGCGTGGTCCCCGAGGACGCCGAGTCCGACATCTCCGGCGGCTGACCCACAGCCCTCAGGCCGCTCGCAGCCGGTTCCGGGCCGCTCTCGGGCTGTTCCGGGCCGCTTTCGGGCTGTTCCGGGCCGCTTTCGGGCCGTCCCCGGGCTGCGTGGGTTCAGTGCGGGCCGGTGGCTTCCGTGCCGCAGGGGCCGCCGCCGGCGGAGGGCTCCAGGCGTACGGGGTCGCCCGACATCGTGAGCGTCGAGTAGTGCTCGGAGATCCGCTCGGCGGAGCGGCCGACGTAATGGCAGATGAAGCTGCGCCTGAAGCGGTCGGGCGTGCTGTTCGGCTCCGAGCCGTGCACCAGGCTGCCGTTGAAGAACAGCACGTCCCCGGCGTTCATGTCGACGGGCGCCCGCTTGAGGCCGGGCGGCGGCGGGACGTACTCGCGGGTGAACGAGACGCCCTGGTCGGCCTCCTCCGGGCAGAAGAGGTCCATCAGGTGCGTGCCGGGCACGACCTCGAGGCCGCCGTTGGCCCGGTCCACCCGGTCGAGCGCCACCCAGGCGGCCACGCAGGTGCCCGGCTCGACCCGCAGGTAGAAGTTGTCCTGGTGCAGCGCCTGGCCCCTGGCCCCCGGCGGCTTGAAGTAGAACATGCTCTGGGCTGCTATCGGCTCCTCTTCGAGCAGGTCGCGCAGTATCGCCGCGATGCGCGTGTCGAGCAGGTAGCGCAGGGCCGTGTCGTTCACCTGGTGGGGGTGCATGATGCGCGGATAGTCGCGCAGAATGTCGTACGGCCGGCCGGGGTCCTGGGGCTGCGGCGCGAAGTGACCGGGGATGGGACCCCCGGCATGCAGCGCCATGAACTCATCGCGCAGCTCCGCCACCTCTTCCTGGGCGAGGAGTGCGGGCACCAGCAGGTACCCCTGGTCGTGGAAGTCGTTGAGCCTCATGTCTTCAACGCTAAGGAGCGCAAGCGTGGAACGGTATGCCTGTGACCGCTGAGGACCTGTCTGTTCCTGCTGCCGAGCTGATGATCGTGGGCCACTACGACAAGGCGGCCGGCTACGCCACGCGCCGGGCCGGCGGGTCGCCGAGCTGGCTGCTGCTGTGGACGGAGGCGGGGGCGGGGCTCGTCGAGCAGGGCGGGGTGTCGTGCGAGGTGCGGGCGGGTGATCTGGTGGTGCTCGGGTCGGGGGTGGCGCAGCACTACCGGGTGCGGGCCGGGGCCGGGCGGTGGCGGTTCTGGTGGGTGCACTTCCAGCCCAGGCCGTCGTGGGCGGCCTGGCTCGGGCCGTACGCGCGGGGGGACGGGTGCCATCTGGTCGCGGGCGTTCCCGCGGCCGTGCACGCGCGGATCGACCTGGCCTTCGAACGGGCGCTGCGCGACGCCCGCTGGGTCCCCCCAGGCCACCCCAGGCCCCAGCCAGCCTCGGGAGCGGAAGCCGCGGAAGGGCCGGGCACGAGGGCGATGCCGGAGCCGGAGCAGCGCCTGGGTGCGGGGCCGGGGGTGGGGCCGGGGGTGGGGGAGGCGCGGGTGCCGGCCGTGGTCGTGGCGGGGCCGGCGCGTGAGCTGGTGCTGGGGGCCGTGGAGGAGGTGCTGGTGCTGGCCACCGCCTCCGCGCGGCAGGACGGCTCCGACGACGGGGACCAGCGCGTACGCCGCGCCGCCGCGATCATCGCCGCCGAGCCCGGCGCCCCGCACTCGGTCGCCTCGCTCGCCCGGGCGGTCGCGCTCTCCCCCTCCCGCTTCGCCCACCTGTTCGCCGAGGAGACCGGCCAGACCCCCATGCAGGCCGTACGGCAGGCGCGGGTTCGCCACGCCGCGAGCCTCCTGGAGGTGACCGACATGGACGTGGGCCAGGTGGCGGCGGCCTCGGGCTTCGTCAGCCCGTTCCACTTCAGCCGTGCCTTCAGGAAGGAGTACGGCCTGCCGCCCCGCGACTACCGGGCCCGCATCCGGCCCGCCACCGGGTGACCCCGCATCCGTGGCCGGGCCGCCGGTGGCGGGATGTCGGCGGCGGGGCTCCGAGTCTCAGCGGGTGACCGGTAGCGGGCCCCTGTCCGGGGTGAAGAGCTGGTCGTCCAGGTGGTCCACGGCGTAGTCGATCGCGCCCACGACCACGCACTCGTCGCCCAGCGCGGACGCGCGTACCTCGGGCATGCGCATGCACGTGCGCTCCAGCCGCGCCCGCAGCCGATCGAGCAGCACGTCGGCCGAGCGGGAGAAACCGCCGCCGAGCACCACCATCTGCGGGTCCAAGATGAGGACCATCGCGGCGGCGCCCACCGCGAGGTCGTCGACGTACCGCTCGACCGCCTCGATCGCCACCGGGTCGCCGTCGCGCGCGGCGGCCAGGGTGTGGCCGGCCGCGTCCTCCGGCGGCGTTCCCGCCGGGACCGACGCGCAGGTGTTCAGGTGCTCGGGGGCGTCGAACCAGCGGGCCTCGGGCAGCATGGAGATCTCGCCGGCGGCCGCGCCGAAGCCCCTGTGCACCCGGCCGCCGATGATGAGACCCGCGCCCATCCGCCTGCCGACGTGCAGGAACACCACCTCCCTCGTGCCCTTGGCGACGCCCCGCCTGGCCTCGGCCATGGCGGCCAGGCGGCTGTCGTTCTCGATGAGCACCTGGCACGGGAACATCCGGCCGAGCTCGCCCGCCAGGTCCAGGTCGCGCCAGGCGGGCACCGCCGCCGAGTAGATGACGCGGCCCTCGACGTCGATCACGCCGATGGTGCCCACCGCGATCGTCCACAGGTCCTCGACCGTGGTGCGGCTGAGCGCGAGGCAGCCGGAGACCGCCCGCTCGATGGCGGCCAGACGCTCGTCGAGCGGGGCGTCGGGCAGCACCGGCTGCCGGGTCTCCGCGAGGATCTCGCCGTCGAGGTCGGACAGGGCGGCGCGGATGTTGTGACCCCCTATGTCCACGCCCACCAGATAGCCGCTGTCGGCGCGGAAGCGGTAGCGGCGGGCGGGCCTGCCCATCGTGCCCTGGCTCGGCGGCACCTCCTCCACCCAGCCCAGCGTCATGAGCTCGTCGGTGACCTCCTTCATCGACGGCCTGGACAGGCCGGTGCGCTCGGCGAGCGCCGACAGGGTGAGCGGGCCTGAGCCGCGTAGCGCCCGGATGGCGGTCAGCGAGTTGAGCTGCCGCAGCCGGGACAGATCGCCGCCGCGTAGGTCCGTCATCGCCGTCCTTAATGTAGGTCTCCTCTGTAACCAACGATTATGCCAGTGATCGGGCGATGGATGCGTCGCCTCCCTCCGGCGCTCTCTCGCCCAGAAATCCCGAAAAATCGGGCGTTGACCCTCCGTGATTCACGGTGCTACTAATGAAGCGCTCCTTCGTAAGTCGAGAGGAATGAGGGACTGATGCCGTTCGCGGACATCGGCGAGATCAGGTGCAGGCCCCATGAGGCGCGGGTGTTCGAGCACGGCTGGCAGTCCTGGAGCCCCACGGGCCGTTACCGCTGGAATGACGCCCCGCCCCGACCGGCCGACGGGACGATCCAGATCCTCGCCTACCGCCCGGAGACGCCCGTCCCCGCCGGGACGTTCCAGGGCGAGGGGCTGCTCGCGATCGAGCCGGGCGACGGCTCCGTCGAGCTGTGGTCGGCGCCGGACCCGTGCACGGTCCCCTCGATCAGGGTCAGGGAGGAGCAGGGCCGCCTGGTGGTCTCCGCCGACGGCCCGGTACGCCACCACCGCACGGAAGGCGACCTCGGCAGGGCGCTGCGCGACTGGGCCGGCGCCTTGGCCGCCCCCATGATCGGCTCCGTGATCGGCTCCCGGGCGTTCGCCCCGGTCCCGCCCATGTGGTGCACCTGGTACGGCTACTGGGGAAAGGTCACCGACGCCGACGTCATCGACAACCTGGAGCTCTCCGAGCGGCACGGCCTGGGCGCCGACATGTTCCTCATCGACGACGGCTACGAGTCCGAGATCGGCGACTGGCTGGAGGGCAGGCCCGGGTTCGGGTCGCTGGAGCGGGCCGTGGACGCCGTGCGGGGAGCCGGGCGGCGGGCCGGGATCTGGACCGCGCCGTTCCTCGTCGGGCACCGCAGCCGGATCTTCCGCGAACACCCGGACTGGCTGGCCGGCGGCGCGTACGCGGGCCGCATGTGGGACCAGGACCTGGCCGTGCTCGACGTCACCCACCCGGAGGCCGCCGAGCATCTGGTGCACGTGTTCAGGACGTTCGCCGCGATGGGGATCGGCCATTTCAAGCTGGACTTCGTCTACGCCGGGGCGCTGGCGGGCAGGCGGCACGAGGACATCGACCCGATCGCCGCGTACCGGCTGGGTCTGGAGCTGATCCGCCGGGGCGCGGGCCCCGGGGCGACGCTGCACGGCTGCGGCGCGCCGATGCTGCCCAGCATCGGCCTGGTGGACGTCATGCGGGTCAGCCCGGACATCGCCCCGGCCGTGCAGCCCAAGTCCGGCGACATCAGCCAGCCCTCCCAGCTCGGCGCCCGTCTCACCGGCGCGGCCCGCGAGTTCCTGCACGCCCGCTGGTGGGTGAACGACCCCGACTGCATCATCCTGCGGCCCGAGGTGGAGGCCAGGCAGGAGTGGGCGGCGCACATCGAGGCCACCGGCGGGCTGCGCGGGTCCAGCGACCCGATCGCGGCCCTGGACACGTGGGGGCTGGAGACGACCAGGCGGCTGATGGTGCCGACGGCGACGGAACCCTCGTGACCAGCCACACCCTGCGGAAGGGCGGTCTCGCGCGCGCCAGGGCGGCGCGTAGGCGGGGGAGCGGCCTGCACGCCTACCTGTTCGTCGGCCCGAGCCTGTTCGGCGTCGTGGCGTTCCTGCTGCTGCCCATGGTCATCGTCCTGGTCCTGAGCCTGTTCGACTGGGAGCTGCTGTCGGCCCCCGAGTTCGCCGGCCTGGACAACTACGCCCGGCTGGCCGCCGACGGCGAGACCTGGCACTCGCTCTGGATCACCGTCGCCTACGTCCTGCTCTGCATCCCCCTCCAGACAGTTCTGGCCCTGGCTCTGGCGCTGCTGCTCAACCAGCGGATCAAGGGCGTCAGGATCTACCGCTCGCTGTTCGTGATCCCGTGGATGGCCACGCCGATCGTCCTCGGCCTCATCTGGAACTGGATCTTCGATCCCCGCGACGGCGCACTCAACGGCGCCCTCGCGCTGATCGGGATCACCGGGCCCGACTGGCTGTCCGACCCGGCCTGGGCGCTGCCCGCCGTCGCGCTGGTCAGCGTCTGGCAGCACACCGGCTACAACATGCTGTTCTTCCTGGCCGGGCTCCAGGGCATCCCGAAGGAGTTGCACGACGCGGCCGCCACCGACGGCGCCACCCCGGCGCAGCGGTTCTGGAAGGTGACGCTGCCGCTGCTCAACCCCACGATGTTCTTCGTCACGGTGACGAACATGATCGGCGCCTTCCAGGTGTTCGACACCGTGTACGCGATGACGAACGGCGGCCCTGGCCACAGCACCGAGGTACTGAACTTCCGGATCTTCGAGACGGCGTTCAAGGAGTTCGACTTCGGCTACGCCGCCACGCTGTCGACGCTGCTCTTCGTGATCGTCCTGCTGGTGACGCTGGCGCAGGTCAGGTTCTTCGGCAAGCGCACCACCTACGACCTGAGCTGAGGCGCCCCATGACCCACCGATCCCCGCTGCGCGTCCTGCTCTACGCCGCGCTCGTCGCCGGCGCGTTCGTCTCCTTCTTCCCCTACCTGCTGGTCGCGCTGACCGCGTTCAAGACGCAGGCGCAGCTCAGCTCCACCGCGCCGTGGCTGCCGGGATGGCCGCCGACCACGGACAACCTGGCGGACATGCTGGCCGGCGACTTCCCGCGTTTCCTGCTCAACACGGCCGTGATGACCGCGCTGCTGACGGCCGGGCAGCTCGTGTTCACCACGTTCGCCGCCTACGCCTTCGCGCGGCTCCGCTTCCGTGGCAGGGACGTGCTGTTCTGGCTGTTCGTGGCCACGATGATGGTGCCGAGCGCGGTCACGATGATCCCGCTGTTCCTGATCATGCGTGAGCTGGACCTGGTCAACACCTGGTACGGCCTGCTCGCGCCGTACGTGCTCGGCACGCCGTACGGGATCTTCCTCATGCGGCAGTTCTTCAAGAGCCTGCCCGCCGGGCTGGAGGAGGCCGCCAGGATCGACGGGGCCGGGCCGCTGACGATCCTGCTGCGCGTCATGCTGCCGCTCTGCCGCCCGGCGCTCGGCACACTCGCGATCATCACGGTGATCTCGTCGTGGAACAGCTTCCTGTGGCCGCTGATCATCACCAGCGGCGACGACACCAAGGTCATCACCGTGGCGATCGCCACGCTGAAGGACGGCATCGGCGTCGACTACCACCTCATGATGGCCGGCAGCCTGATCGCGCTGGCGCCGATGGTGGCGATCTTCATCTTCTTCCAGAAGTACATCGTCAGGTCGGTGGTCCTCACCGGCCTCAAGTAAGAAGAGGTCAGCGGATGCTGAAAAACCCCCCGATTCGCTGGGCGCTGCTCACCGCCGCCTTGCTCGCCCTCACCGCCTGCGGTTCCGGCGGCGGCGGGGAGCCGGGCAAGGTCACGTTGACGTACCGGCTGTGGGACGACCAGCAGAAGGCCGGCTACGAGAAGGTGATGGCGGCTTTCGAGAAGGCCAATCCGGGCATCGACGTGCAGATCGAGCTGCTGCCGTACGACCAGTACTGGACGAAGCTCACCGCCGACGCGGTCGCCGGCACGGCGCCGGACGTGTTCTGGATGACGCCCACCCAGTTCCCCGAGTACGTCACCAAGGGCGTCCTGGCTCCGGTCCGGCTCGACGCCGCGAAATACCACCAGACCGTCGTCGGCTCGTTCACCTACGAGGGCAAGCTGTACGGCGTCCCGAAGGACTGGGGCGTCGTAGGACTGCTCTACAACAAGGACCTGTTCGAACAGGCCGGCGTGACGATGCCGGACAAGCTCACCTGGGCGGCCGACGGCACGGGCACCCTGCTCGACACGGCGCGCAAGCTCACCGTGGACGAGGCCGGCAAGCACCCGGGCGAGCCCGGCTTCGACCCGGCCAAGGTCAAGACGTACGGCTTCGCCTCCTGGAACCACTACCAGACCCAGTGGATGAACTGGGTCAGCTCCAACGGCGGCAAGCTCGTCGACAAGCCGTTCGGCACGTACGCCTTCAACGACCCGGCCTCCGTGCAGGCCCTGCAGTTCGGCGTGGACCTGGTCAACAAGCACCACGTGTCCCCGCCCGCCACCCGGACCAACCCGCCCACCGGCAAGGTCACCGACATGTTCAAGGCGGGCCAGGTCGCGATGTTCCCGGCCAACAACGCCCTGCTGCCGTTCGTGGCGCCGGAGTCGACGTTCGAGGTGGGCGTCGCGCCCATGCCGGAGGGCCCGGCGGGCCGCTCGGTCAACCTCAACGGGCTGGCCGAGGCCGTCTACGCCAAGAGCGAGCACCCGGAGGAGGCCATGAAGCTGGCCGCCTACCTCGGCACCGAGGAGCCGCAGAAGCTGATGGCCGACGGCGGTTACGTCTTCCCCGCGCTCAACGGCCTGTCCCAGGGCTACGTGGACTACTGGAAGGCCAAGAAGGTGGACGTCGCGCCGTTCGTGACGGAGGCGGAGGGGACCACCTTCCCGCTGCCGATCACCACCGGCTTCACCGGGTTCGAGACGAAGCTTAACCAGATCTTCAACGCGATGTACCTCGGTGAACTCTCTCCGCAACAAGCCGCCGACCAGGCTGTCGCCGAAGGCAACGCCACCGTCAAGTAAGGACCCCCATGATCACCCGGCGTTCACTTTTCGCCGGGGGCGTCAGCCTGGGCCTGTCCGCCGCACTGGGGGCCACCCCCGTGCGCGCGGCGGCCCGGCGCGCCCCTCTGTCCGGCCTCTTCACCCTCGGCGTCGCCTCGGGCGAGCCCACGCATGACGGCGTGGTGCTCTGGACGCGGCTCGCCAAGGACCCGATCGCGCTCGACGGCTTCGGCGGCCTGCCGGACCGCCCGGTGCCGGTCCAGTGGCAGCTCGCCAAAGACGAAAACTTCCGGCATGTCGTACGGCGGGGCGCCGAAGTGGCCCGCCGCGCCGCGGCCCACAGCGTGCACGTCGAGCTCGACGGGCTCGACCCCGGCGCGGAGTACTTCTACCGCTTCAAGGCCGGCGGCGAGCTCAGCCCCGTCGGCCGCACCCTCACCGCCCCGGCCCCCGGCACCCGCGGCAGGCCGCTGAACCTGTCGTTCACCTCCTGCGCCGACTACCAGACCGGCTGGTTCACCCCGTACCGCAGGATGGCCGAGGACCAGCCCGACCTGATCGCCTTCCTCGGCGACTACATCTACGAGTACGGCGACTACAAGTACCCCGTCCGCGACCAGGCCGGGGGCGAGTGCCTCGACCTGGCCGGATACCGGGTACGGCACGCGCAGCACAAGGCCGACCCGGAGTCGCAGCTCGCGCACGCCATCGCCCCGTGGGTCGTGGTGTGGGACGACCACGACATCGAGAACGCCTGGGCCGGCGACGTGCCCGAGCAGCCCGATCCGCCGTTCCTCAAGCGCCGGGCCGAGGCGTTCCAGGCGTACTACGAGAACATGCCGCTGCGCCGCGCCCAGAAGCCGGCCCAGAAGCCGGACGGGGCCGCGCTGAAGCTCTACCGGAGCATCCGGTGGGGCGAGGTCGCCAACCTGCATCTGCTCGACACCCGCCAGTACCGCGACCTGTACGCCTGCACCGGCAAGAGCGGCACGGTCGGCCCCGACTGCCTGGACCGCTTCGAGCCCAACAGGACGATCCTGGGCCGCGACCAGGAGGCGTGGCTGGACGACCGGCTCAAACGCTCGCGCGCCACCTGGGACCTGCTCGGCCAGCAGGTCTTCCTCATGGAGATGGACTGGACCAACGGCGAGGGCAAGGGCTACTCGAACGAGGGCTGGGACGGCTACGTCGCCTCGCGCAACCGCCTGACCGCCGCCATCGACGCCTACCGGCGCAACGCCGTCGTGCTCACCGGCGACGTGCACTCGCACTGGGCCGGCGAGGTCAAGCGCGACCACCAGGACCCCGGGTCCAAGTCCGTGGCCGTCGAGCTGGTCACCACGTCGGTGACGAGCGCGGGCAACGGCCTGGACGAGTACCCCAACACGCAGGTTCTGCTGGAGGAGAACCCGCACGTGAAGTTCTTCAACGGCCGCCGCGGCTACGTGCGGACCAGGCTCACCCAGCAGGAGATGAAGGTCGAGTTCCGCTCCCTGTCCCGCGTCACCGAGCCCTACGCCCCCGCCTACACCTCCGGCTCCTTCGTCATCGAGCCGGGCCGGCCCGCGCTCAACCCCGCCTGACAGGACTCCCATGCGCACCATCACGGCCGCCGCCGCGGCGGCCCTCCTCGCCATGCCCTTCTTACCCGTGCTCCTCCCCGGGCCGACCGCCGCGGCGGCGGCCGCGGGCCCGCCGATGGGCTGGAGCAGCCGGTCACTCGGCTGCTCGGTCTCCGAGCAATCGGTACGCCAGGCCGCCGACGCCCTCGCGCCCCTCGCCCCCGCCGGCTACCGGTACGTGATCATCGATGACTGCTGGCTGGCCCCGCAGCGCTCGGGCGGCGCCCTGGCCCCCGACGCCACCCGCTTCCCCGGCGGCATCGCGGCGCTGGCCGCCCACGTCCAGGGCAAGGGTCTGAAGCTCGGCCTCAGCCTGTCGGCCGGCACCAAGGCGTGCGCGGGCGGCGGCGCCGGGTCGTACAAGAGCGAGGCCGCCGACGCCGCGCAGGTCAGGGCGTGGGGCGTGGACTACGTCAAGTACGACTGGTGCAACGTCCCCACCGCCGACTTCCCCGGCCAGAACGTGCAGCAGATCGCCCAGGCCCTCTACCCGCCCATGCGCCAGGCCCTCGGCGCGGACGTCGTGTTCGCCATGAACAACGAGGACGGCAGCACCGTCCCGTGGCTCTGGGGCCAGGGCGCCGGCGCAACCACCTGGCGCACCAACGTCTACAACCGGCCCATCGCCGACAGCTACCCCACCATGGCCGACATCTGGGAGGTCAACCAGCTCAGGGCCGAGTACGCGGGTCAGGGCAGCTGGGCCGACCCCGACCTGATCCAGGCCGGGCGGGGCGGGATGACCGAGACCGAGTACCGCGCCCAGTTCACTCTCTGGGCCATGGGGGCGGCCCCGCTGATCCTGCAGGCCGCCCCGGCCCAGGCGCCCGCGGCCGTCGTCGCCAACCCCAAGGTGATCGCCGTGGACCAGGACCGGCTGGGCGCCCACGGCACGTTCGTCACGACCGACGGCTGGTACCACGTGCTGGCCAAGCCGCTGGAGAACGGTGACCGGGCGATCGCGTTGTTCAACGAGAGCGACCGGGCGACGGTGATCTCCACCCGGCTCGGCGGCTCCCGCCACCGCGTCGAGGACCTGTGGACCGGCGCGGTCACCTCGACCACGGGGGAGCTGGCGGCCCAGGTGCCCGCGCACGCGGCGCTGCTCTACCGGGTCCGCGCGGGCAGGGAGCAGGCGCCGCCCGTGGTGACGTTCGAGGCGGACCCGCCCGGGTTCCTCGGGGACGACCGGCCCTCCGTGCTGGAGCCGGGCGTGTCCGGCGAGATCGTCACCCGGATCACGAACACCGGGGCCACGGCGCGGCTGCGGGACGTCGAGGTGACGGCGGCCCTGCCGGAGGGGTGGCGGGCGCAGGCCAGGACGCCGTCCAGGACCGGCAGCCTGGACGGCGGCGAGACGTTCACCGTGAAGTGGGCCGTCACCCCGCCCGCCACGGCCGCCCCCGGCGTCCACGAGCTGACCTTCCACCGGGGCGAGCAGCGCGCCACCGCCGTCGTGACCGTCGCGAAGGCGCCGGGACCCGGCCGCACGTACCTGAGCGATCTGGCCTGGACCAGCGCGAAGAACTACTTCGGCCCCGTGGAGAAGGACGCGAGCAACGGCGAGCGGGCGGCCGGCGACGGCAGGCCGATCACCATCGAGGGCGCCGGATACGCCAAGGGCCTCGGCACCCACGCGCCCGCCGACATCGAGTTCTACACCGCAGGGCGCTGCTCGTCCGTCGAGTTCCAGGCCGGCATCGACGACGAGGTCGGCCAGACCGGCTCGGCCGGATTCGAGGTCTGGGCCGACGGGGGCCGGGTCGCCTACTCCGGCCTGCTCACCGGGGCCATGCCCGCCCGCAAGGTCACCGCATCCGTCGAGGGTGCCCGATTCGTCCGGCTGGTCGCGACCAACGGCGGCGACAACGCCACCTCCGACCACGCCGACTTCGCCGACGCCACCATCACCTGCACGTAAGGAGTTGCCCGTTCATGATCGTTCCCAAGCCCGTCAAGCACGAGCCCAGGCCGGGTTCGTTCGTCCTCGACGGCCGGACCTCGCTGACCGCCGATCCGGCGCTGGGCGAGGTGGCGGCCTGGCTGCGCGCCGAGCTCGCTCCCGTCGCCGGCGGAGAGCTGCTGCCGGGGGAGGGCTCGGGCACGATCACCCTCGCGCTGGACGGCGGCCTGCCACCCGAGGGGTACCGGCTGACGGCCGGGCCGGAGCGGACGGAGATCGTCGCGGGCGACCCCGCCGGGGCGTTCTACGGCGCGCAGACGTTCCGGCAGCTGCTGCCCGCCGCCGCCTTCAGGAGGGCGGCGGGCGGCCCGTTCACGGTGCCGGGCGTGTACGTCGAGGACGCGCCGCGCTTCGGCTGGCGCGGCTGCATCCTCGACGTCGCCCGGCATTTCCTGACCAAGCGCGAGGTGCTGCGCTTCGTCGACCTGATGGCCCTGCACAAGCTCAACGTGCTGCATCTGCACCTCACCGACGACCAGGGCTGGCGCGTCGAGATCCGCCGCCACCCCCGGCTCACCGAGGTCGGGGCGTGGCGGAAGGAGAGCCAGGCCGGCTGGAACGGCCCCATGGACGGCCGCCCGCACGGCGGCTACTACACCCAGGACGACCTCCGGGAGATCGTGGCCTATGCCGCGCGGCGGCACATCACGGTGGTACCCGAGATCGACCTGCCTGGACACACGCAGGCCGCCATCGCCGCCTACCCCGAGCTGGGCAACCTGGGCACCCCGCTGGAGGTGCGCACCGGCTGGGGCGTGGGCGAGCACGTGCTCAACGTGGCCGACTCCACGCTCACGTTCTTCCAGGGCGTGCTGGAGGAGGTGCTGGAGCTGTTCCCCAGCCCGTACGTGAGCGTGGGCGGCGACGAGTGCCGCAAGGACCAGTGGCGGGCCAGCCCGGCGGCGCAGCGCCGCATCGCCGAGCTGGGGCTGCGCGATGAGGAGGAGCTGCAGAGCTGGTTCATCCGCCAGTTCGGCGCCTATCTGGCGGCGCGGGGCCGCAGGCTCGTCGGGTGGGACGAGATCCTCGAAGGCGGTCTCGCGCCCGGCGCGGTCGTCGCCTCGTGGCGGGGCGAGTACGGCGCGGTGGCGGCGGCCCGGCGCGGCCACGACGTCATCAACTGCTCCAACACCTCCCTCTACCTCGACTACCGGCAGGGGACGGGGGAGGAGGAGCCGGTGCCGTTCGGGACGGTGCTGACGCTGGAGGACGTCTACGCCTTCGAGCCCATCCCGGCCGGGCTGCGCGGCGATCCGGCCGCCGGCCACGTCCTGGGCGCGCAGTGCGGCGTCTGGACGGAGCTGATCGACTCCAGCCGGGGCGTGGACTACATGGCCTTCCCCCGGCTCTCGGCCTTCGCCGAGACGGTGTGGAGCCCTCCGGAGCGCGACCTGGAGGGCTTCCGCACGCGGCTGGCGGAGCACCTGCACCGCCTGGACGCGATCGGCGTGGAGTACCGGCGGGCGGACGGCCCGCTGCCGTGGCAGACCAGGCCGGGGGTGCCGGGGCGGCCGGAGGAGCCCGAGCGGTGGCAGGCCAAGATCGACGCCTGGACCAGCAACGTCAGATCCCTCTAGACCTCGACGTGGCCGCCGCTGCGCCAGTAGACGTTGCCCTCCCGCGACAGCAGGTCCTCATCCACCAGATAGCGGCGCAGCGCGGCGTAATCATCGTGGAAGGCCCGCAGCGCCACGTTCACGTCCTTCTCCGCGTAGCGCACGCCGGGCTCGAAGACCAGCGCGATGTAGCGCAGCACGATCAGCCGCTTGTCGCGCCGCATCGCCATGGTCGTCAGCCGCCCGTCCACCAGGAACGTGCGCAGCACCCGCTCCTCGGGGCTGCGCTCCTCGGCGGGCCCGGCGCTCGCTCGCAGCAGGTCGCGGAAGCGCTCGGGCGTGGCCCGCCACGTGCCGTTCTCGTCGCACGCCGCCAGGCCGCCGCCGGCCAGTTTCCGCAGCGCTTTGGGGGACAGATCGCCGGTGCCGCCGAGCACCAGGGAGGCGAAGGTCGTCAACGTGTCGTCCTGGTAGAGCAGCCCGAGGACGCGCCTGATCTCTTCGTCATTCACCCCTACCATTTTGTCCCATGATCACAGCATTGTTACTCGCGGCCGCGGTCGCCGTCCCGAACAACTTCCTCCTGTACGAGAAGGCCGCCGCCAAGAAGGACGACAACCCGGAGACGAGCTGGTCGGCCAGCGGCAAGAAGGCGGCCCCCCTCGTCGTCAACCCGTGCCAGAAGGCCAGGCTCGGGCAGAGCGGCCGGACGTCGGCCAGGACGCTCATCTACACGGCGGTGCCCGACTACTCCAAGTCCGAGCAGGTGATCCTCTACTCCTCGCCGGCGGCCGCGGGCAAGGTCCTGCGCGACCTGCGGGCCGCGGCGCGCGCCTGCGGCAGCAAGGGCTACCGGTACGCGACCGCCCCCGTGACACTCGGCGACCAGGCGCTGAAGCTCACCGGGCAGGCCTACCAGGGCGGCAAGCCGGCCGTCGGCGGTGAGCGGAGCATCGTGGCCCGCCGCGCGAACGCCCTGATCCTCTACGCCGTGTCCGGCGAATGGGGCAAGCCCGCCGGCGCCGACTTCAAGCAGCAGACGAAGGATGCCACCAAGATGCTCGCCAAGGTCTGCACCATCGCCAATTGCTGATTTCAGGAAATGTCTCGATCTTGGGACATGGTTATGACATCACCCCTACCATCCGCGACCGACACTGAATCGACAGGCGTGTGCCGGGACGCCCTTGCCAGTCCGTTCCGGCACACGGCTTGTCGTTCGCAGGGTGATCAGAGCCGGTTGAGGCCGATCACGTGCAGGACCGCGCGGCCCTCCTCGTCGGACGCGGTCAGATCCACCTGAGCCTCGATGCCCCAGTCACCGTCGCCCGCCGGGTCCTTGACCGTCTGGCGCACCTTCCACAGCCCGCTCTCCTCCTCGATCCGCAGCAGCGCGGGCCCGCGGGCGTCGGCGTCGGTGAAGATCTCCTCGTGCTCGTCGTAGTACGCGTCCAGCGCCGCGCCCCAGTCGACGTCGGGAGCGAGCTCCGCCAGCTCCTCCTCCTTCTCGATGGCGCACAGCTCGACCAGCCGGAACATCGCGTTGCGCACCAGCACGCGGAAGGCCCGCGTGTTCGCGGTGACGGGACGGACCTTGCTTTCGAGCTGCTGGTGCTGCTCCAGCGCCTGCTCCGGGTTGGTCAGCTTCTCCCACTCGTCGATCAGCGAGGAGTCGACCTGGCGGACGAGCTCGCCGAGCCACTCGATCAGGTCGACCAGGTCCTCGGTCTTGAGGTGCTCGGGAATCGTGCGGGACAGCGTGCGATAGGCGTCGGCGAGGTAGCGCAGCACCGTGCCCTCGGACCTGGCCAGCTCGTAGAACTGGATGTACTCGCCGAACGTCATGGCCCGCTCGAACATGTCGCGCACCACGGACTTCGGGCTGACCGTGTAGTCGCCCACCCACGGGTGCCCGCGCCGGTAGGTCTCGTAGGCCCCGAGCAGCAGGTCGTCCAGCGGCATCGGGTACATGACCTCGGCGAGCGCCTCCATGCGCTCTTCGTACTCGATGCCGTCGGCCTTCATCTGCGCGACGGCCTCGCCCCTGGCCTTCTTGAGCTGGGCCGAGAGGATCTGGCGCGGGTCGTCGAGGATGGACTCCACGATGGAGACCAGGTCGAGCGCGTAGGACGGCGACTCGCGGTCGAGCAGGTCGAAGGCGGCCAGCGCGAACGTGGACAGCGCCTGGTTGAGCGCGAAGTCCTCCTGCAGGTCGATCGTCAGCCTGGCCCGCCTGCCCTGCTCGTCGGGCTCGGCGAACTGCTCGACGACGCCGCCGGCCAGCAGCGAGCGGTAGATGGCGATGGCCTGGCTGACGTGCCGGCGCTGCCACTTGCGGTCTTCGTGGTTGTCGGTCAGCAGGTGCTTCATCGCCTGGAAGCAGTCTCCCGGGCGGTTGATGACGGCCAGCAGCATGGCGTTGCTGACCTTGAAGCGCGAGTTGAGCGGCTCGGGCTCGGCCTCCTGCAGCTTCTGGAAGGTCTCCTCGCTCCAGCCCACGAACCCCTCCGGCGGCTTCTTGCGCGCGTAGCCGCGCCGCCGCTTGGGGTCGTCGCCGATCTTGGCCAGGGCCTTGGCGTTCTCGACGTCGTGCTCGGGGGCCTGGCAGGCGACGTAGCCGATCGTGTCGAACCCGGCCCGGCCCGCCCGGCCCGCGATCTGGTGGAACTCGCGGGCGCGCAGCCGGCGCACCTTGTTGCCGTCGTACTTGGACAGCGCGGTGAACAGCACCGTCCTGATCGGCACGTTGACGCCGACGCCGAGGGTGTCGGTGCCGCAGATGACCTTCAGCAGGCCCGCCTGGGCCAGCCGCTCCACCAGGCGGCGGTATTTCGGCAGCATCCCGGCGTGGTGGACGCCGATGCCGTGGCGGACCAGCCGGGACAGCGCCCGGCCGAAGCGGGTCGTGAAGCGGAAGCCGCCGATCATGGTGGCGATGGCTTCCTTCTCCGCCTTCGTCGCCATGTTGATGGACATCAGGGCCTGGGCCCGCTCCATCGCGGCGGCCTGGGTGAAGTGGACGACGTAGACCGGCGCCTGCCCGGTGCTGAGCATCTCCTCCAGCGTCTCGTGCAGCGGCGTCATCCGGTAGGTGTAGATCAGCGGCACGGGACGCTCGGCATGCTTGACCACGGCCGTCGGCCGCCCGGTGCGCCGGGTCATGTCCTCCTCGAACATCGACATGTCGCCGAGCGTGGCCGACATGAGGATGAACTGGACGTCGGGCAGCTCCAGCAGCGGCACCTGCCACGCCCACCCGCGGTCGGGCTCGGCGTAGAAGTGGAACTCGTCCATCACGACCTGGCCGATGTCGGCCGCCGCGCCGTCGCGCAGCGCCACGTTCGCCAGGATCTCGGCGGTGCAGCAGATGATGGGCGCGCCGGGGTTGACGCTGGCGTCGCCGGTCATCATGCCGACGTTCGCGGTGCCGAAGACGGCGCACAGGTCGAAGAACTTCTCCGACACCAGCGCCTTGATCGGCGCGGTGTAGAACGTGCGCATGTCTCGCGTCAGCGCGGCGAAGTGCGCGCCCGCGGCGACCAGCGACTTGCCCGAGCCCGTCGGCGTGGCCAGGATCAGGTTGCTGCCGGAGAGGACCTCGATGAGGGCCTCCTCCTGGGCGGGATAGAGCGTGAGCCCCCGCTCGGCGTTCCAGGCGACGAACGCGTCGAAGATGGCGTCGGGATCGGCATCGATCTCGTCGGGCAGGCGGTCAATGAGAAGGCTCACAGTGTCTATCCTGCCGAAGTTTGCCGGATGGTCGAACCGCCCGGGCCAACTCGGGTCAAACTGGAGCTCCTACCGCAGGTCGAGCTGGAGGAGCACCATGCCGGCCCAGCGCCCGTGCTTGCAGCCTACGCCCGTCAGCCGGCCCGCCTCCTCGAACCCGGCGGTGAGGCCGAATCCTCACGCGCGCGACCGCGGCGCCGTCATCAGCAGGCCGCCGAGCAGGGCGAGCACCGCGAGGAAGGGCCCGCCGCCGGGCGCGAAGCCGCCTGCGGTCAGCGTCAGCACCCCGCCGCCGACCAGCCCGGCCGCGCCCAGCGTGGCTCCCCAGCCACCCTTGCCGTACGGCAGCGCCGGCGGCGTCTCGAACCGGGCGAACACCTTCAGCAGCGGCCACATGACCAGGCACAGCAGCCCGAACCAGAGCGGCCACCCGGCCAGCCAGAACGCGCCGCCCGGCCGGGGCGTGTCGATCCCCAGCAGCACCACCACGACGCCGGTCACCGCGAACAGGGCCGGCATGTGCCACAGGTACACCGTCATGATGCGCGGGCCCGCCCAGTCCAGCAGCCGGCCGGTGGGCAGCCGCAGCAGCCACGTCCGCAGCAGCGTGGCCAGGCCGATCTGGCCGGCGGCGACGGCCAGCATGGCGAGCGTGGGCGGGGCCATGTTCGACACCTCGGCGCCCGGCAGGCCGATCATGCTGCCCGGGTAGGGACCGAACGCCACCAGCAGCGCCGCCGCCCCGAACCCGCCGATCGTCAGCGCCCACCGGCCGGTCAGCCCGCTCATGCGGCCCTGGGCGTAGAAGAAGCCGAGCTGGTGCACGGCCAGCCACACGAACACGATGTTCAGGTAGCCCAGCGCCTCGAACCCGGTCGTGAAGCGCGCCACGTCCGTCAGCACCGCACCGGCCGCCAGCGCCGCGGGGACGCGCAGGCCGTACCTCTCGTGCAGGCGCAGCGCGTACGGGGTGACCGTGACGGCGATCAGGTACACGGCCAGGAACCACAGCAGCTGCCCGGTCAGCTTCGCGCCCACTTCGAGCGGCTGGGCGGGCACGCCCAGCGTGAGCAGCACGTGGGGGAGCGGAATCCACACCGCGGCCAGCGGCAGCAACGGCCAGGCCAGCCGGCGCAGCCGGACCGCCACCCACTGCTGCGGAGGCTGGACCGACCTGCCGAAGCCGATGGCGTTCGCCGCCCCGCCCGCGAAGAACACCAGCGGCATCACCTGGCTGAGCCAGGTCACCACCCACACGCCCGGGGTGGACAACGCGTTGCCCGTGGTCAGCCGGACTCCGTCGTAGGCCAGCACGGGGATCGTCCAGTGCTGGAGCACGACGAGCGCCATGCCCGCCACCCGCAGCAGGTCGATGAACGGGTCCCGAGCCGCCGTGCGCGTGCCTGCCGCGCGGCGCGGCCGTACCGGTGCTGGGACGGGGCGGTCCAGCAAGACGGTCATGGGGAGCCTCGATTCACCGGGGAGCTGATGCCTCAAGGCTCTCTTCCAGGGCGTTTCAGCACATTGCCGCGAACCGCCCTATTGGGGTCAAGATCGCACCACCCCCCTTGGTAGGGCCAGCCCTACCCTTGGACACCGGTGCACCTGATCGTGGCGTTTCATACCAGGCCCTACCGTGAATGGCATGCGCTCCCTGATGAGGCGTGTCCTCCTTGACACCCGCTACACCCTGGTCGGCTTCCCCACGGCCGTCATCGGCTTCGTGATCATGGTCACGGGCTTCGCCGCGGGCTTGGGCACCGCGGTCGTGTGGATCGGCCTGCCCCTGCTGGCCGGCACCTTGATGGTGGCGCGGGGCTTCGCCGACGCGGAGCGGGGCTGGCTGTCCGACGTGCTCAAGCGGCCGCCCGTACGCCCGCGCTACAGGCCCGCCCCGTCAGGCGCCGGCCGGATCCGCCGGCTCGTGAACCCCATGACGAGCGGCCAGTCCTGGCTCGACCTGCTGCACGGCATCCTGGTCTTCCCGTTCGCGGTGCTGTCGTTCGTGCTCACCGTCGTGTTCTGGTCGCTCCCGCTCGCCGGGCTGACCTATCCGCTGTACGGCATCATCACCTCGCGCATCCCCGGCAACGTGGAGCTGCCCGAGCTGCTCGGCTTCGGCGAGGGCTACTTCACCAACTCGATCTTCTACGTCTCGGTCGGTCTGGCGTCCGCGTTGCTGCTGCCGTTCACGGTGCGCGGCGCGGCGCTGATCAGGGCCGGGTTCGGCCGGGCGCTGCTCACCGGCGTGGCCGAGCTGCAGGAGCGCATCGACGACCTGGCCGAAGGCCGGGCCGCGGCGGTCTCCGCCGAGGCCAACGCGCTGCGCAAGCTGGAGCGCGACATCCACGACGGCCCCCAGCAGCGGCTGGTCTCGCTGGCCATGGAGCTGTCCAGGGCGCAGCGCCAGATGGGCAAGGACCCGGAGGCGGCGCAGGCCACGATCAAGTCGGCCATCACCGCCACCCGCGAGACGCTCGACGAGCTGCGCGCGCTCTCGCGCGGCATCGCCCCGCCCATCCTGTCCGACCGCGGCCTGGCGCCCGCGCTCGCCGCCCTGGCCGGGCGCTGCACCATCCCCGTGGACCTGGACGTGCAGATCGTCGAGCGCTTCCAGGCCGCGACGGAGAACGCGATCTACTTCGTCTGCGCCGAGACCCTCACGAACGTGGCCAAGCACAGCCGCGCCACCGTCTGCACTGTCCAGCTTCTCCGCATCGGTGACATTCTCATGCTCACGATCGGGGATGATGGGGTCGGCGGCGCACACGTCGCCAAGGGACATGGCCTGGCCGGCCTGGCCGATCGCCTCCGCGCCGTAGACGGGGAGCTGACCGTGCAGTCGCCGGACGGCGGGCCGACTGTGATCGTGGCGGAGGTGCCGTGCAGGTAGTCGTGGCCGATGACGCAGTCCTGATCAGGGAGGGCCTGGTCAGGCTGCTTGAGGAGTTCGGCTGCGAGGTGGTCGCCACCGTCGGGGACGGTGACGCTCTCGTCGAGGCGATCGCCGAGCACAAACCCGACGTGTCGGTGGTCGACGTGCGCATGCCGCCGTCGTTCACCGACGAGGGCCTGAAGGCGGCCGTGGAGGCCCGGCGCCGGGTGCCCGGGGCGCCGGTGATGATCCTCTCCCAGTACGTCGAGGTCTCCTACGCCGATGACCTGCTCGCCGACGCCCGTGGCGCGGTGGGCTACCTGCTGAAGGACCGGGTCGTGGACGTGGATGAGTTCATGGAGGGCCTGCGCCGGGTGGCCGCGGGCGGGACCGTGTTCGATCCGCAGGTGGTGTCCCAGTTGATGGTGCGCAGGCGTAGGGACGATCCACTGGCCCAGCTGACGCCCCGGGAGCGCGAGGTGCTCGGGTTGATGGCCGAGGGCAAGTCCAACCCGGCCATCGGACGGCAGCTCGTGATCAGCGACGGAGCCGTGGAGAAGCACATCAGGAGCATCTTCAACAAGCTCGGCCTCTACGCGGAGGACAGTGACCAGCATCGCCGGGTGCTCGCGGTCCTGACCTACCTGCGTTCCTGACCCTCTCGGGCTCTCTGTTCGACTTTCTGTTCCCGGCCCCTCGGCCGGCCCGCCGGTGAGCGGGGGCGGCTCCGCTCTCCGGTCCCTCCTGGCCTTCAGAGGGGTCGCTGGCCGGTCCGCGCGACATCGCGCGCGGACCTGGCCGCTCGGGGGTTAGCCGAGCGCGTCGACCAGCTTCTTGCGCTGCTGGGCGCCCAGGCCGCCGAGGCGGCGCTTCTCGTCGACGCCCGCCTCCTCCATCAGCGCGGTGGCCTTGGCCGGACCGACGCCCTTGACGGCGCGCAGCGCCTGGGACACCTTGATCTTCTTCGCGATGTCGTCGTCGCGCTCGAGCAGCTGAGCGAACGTCAGCTCACCGGCCTTGACCTTGCCCAGCAGAGCCGTGCGCGCGGCACGGGCCTCGGCTGCCTTGGCCAGAGCCGCCTGACGCTGCTCGGGGGTGAGAGTGGGAAGTGCCATCTCAGTTCTCTCCTCGGGGAGTTTTACGTTCGGGTTCTGTTACCCGTGGTGCAGTGGCTAATCATGGCGGATACCAGCGGTTCGTGTTGCAGAAAGCGCCCGCTCAACGTGTTCGCCACACCAATGCGGCCGCTTCCGCGCACGACACGTCCTGTGCGACGGTGCCGCCGCTGACGCCTACGCCGCCGACCACGCGTTCTCCCTCACCGTAGTCCGACCAGAGCGGAACGCCACCTCCGAGCAGGGTGAACCGGCCCCCGGCCAGGCCCTGGAGCTCCCCTCCCCGAGCGGTCAGCCCGGCCAGCTCGGCGGTGGATCCGCGCAGGGCGACAGAGGTGTACGCCTTGCCCGGCGCGAGCACCGGCCCCGCGATGTCCGCACCCTCCATACGCTGGAAAGACACCAGATGGCCGCCCCCGTCCACGACCGCGACGGAGACCGCCGCACCCTCGCGCATCGCCTGCTTGACGGCCGCTTCCGTCATGCGGAGCGCGAGCTCGAGATTCACGCTTCTCTTCCCCCGGATCATGATTCTTCCGCCCATTGGACCCTTCCATGCGTACAGGGCCGCGGCGGGTCCGGCAAGATCGCCTGTGGGTCGCGGAGGAGGGGTGCGTTATGGCGACTTATCCCCCTTCAGGGTGGAATGCGTCACATTCTGCTCCTCGGGCGTGTCGCCGCCCTGGTCAAGGTGGTTTTCGCGCCATCGGCCGAGTCCTTCCGGAGTGAGGAAGGCGTCGAAGACCGACTCCATGGCGCCGAGGAGCGAGCCGCGCCAGCCGAGAGCCGAGGCCTCGATCCTGGGCGGGTGGTCGCGGCGGATCGTCATCAGGCCGGGCTCACAGGCCGCCAGGAGGGTCTCTCCGGCCCGTTCGTACAGCTCCGCGCCGTGGCCGGACAGGATGACCACCTCGGGGTCGTGCGCGTTCACCAGCGCCGCGATGCCGCGTCCCAGAGCCGTGGCGTTGGCCGTGACCGCCTCCTGGCTCGTGGTGAGGACCAGCTCCGCCTGCTCGCGGCCCCTGCCGCCGCCGTGGGCCAGGCCGACGTGGCGCAGCAGGGCGTTCGCGCCGACGTCCATGCTCCAGCAGCCGGTCGCCCCGCACGGGCAGGGCCGCTCGTCGCCGGTCAGCGGCATGTGGCCGAACTCGGCGCCCGTGCCGCTCGCGCCGGCCAGCGGGCGCCCGTCCACGATCAGCACGCCGCCGAGGTCGAAGTCCACGTGCAGGTGCAGGCCGACCCGTACGCCCTGCAGCCGCCCGCGCCGCGCCTCGGCCAGCGCCGCGAACGCGGTGTCGTTCCCGACGATGGGCGCCGGCGTCAGGCCGAGCAGGCGCGGGACGTCCACCGAGCGCCAGCCCAGATGGGCGATGTCCACCAGGCCGCCGTGCCGTACCGGGCCCGCGAGGGCCACCCCGGTGCCGATGACGCGTGAGCCGAGGCGTCGCGCGTGCGCGGCGATGGTCTCGCCCAGCGGGCCCAGCACGCCCTCCGGCGTGCCGTCGTGGGGCCGTACGCCGAGCACGGTGGCCCGCCCGCCCAGCTCGCACGCCGCCAGCTCCCAGGCGTCCTCCCTGATGTCCACGGCCAGCGCCAGGGGACCGCGCGCATGCGGCCCCGGCACCTGGGTGGGCCGCCCGCGCGCGTGCTCGGGAGCGGGCTCCTCGTGCAGCAGCCCGTCCTCGGCCAGCCCGGCGACGAGCACCGAGGCCGTCCCCCTGGCCAGCCCGAGATCGCGGGTCAGCTGGGACCTGGTGCGGGTGGCCCCGCAGTCGTGCACGGCGCGCAGCAACCTGACCCGGTTGTGCGCGCGAAGCCCACCAGTGGTCGTAGCTCCATTCACGAAACACAGTTTATGCTCTAGTCGTGAACAAAAGCCTCACTGAAGCCAGACGAGCACGTGTCGGAGTTTTTGGGTTCTTCTTTCTCGCCGGTCTGGTGATGGGCCTGTGGGCCGCCGGCCTGCCGTCGCTGAACGACCGCCTGGGTCTCGGCCCCGCCAGGCTCGGCAGCGTGTTGTTGCTGATCTCGGGCGGCGCGCTCGTGTCGATGCTGGTGGCCGGGCGGCTGGTGGACCGGTGGTCGAGCCGGCGGGTGTGCTGGTTCGCCGGGCCGTTCTCCGGAGTCGTGCTGCTCGGTCCCGCGCTCGCGCCGTCGTACTGGACGCTGGCGGCCCTGGCGGTCCTGTTCGGGATGGGGCTGGGGGTGACCGAGGTCGCCATGAACGCCCATTCCGTCGAGGTCGAGCGCCGCTACGGCCGGCCGATCATCTCGGCCTTCCACGGCACGTGGAGCCTCGGCGGGGCGGCGGGCGGCGGGATCACCTCCCTCATCCTGCGAGCGGAGCTGGACCCGCAGACGCTGCTGATCGTGGCGGCGCTGGTGGTGCCGTTCCTGTATCTCCCCGCGGCCCGCCTGCTGCTGCCCGACCCGCCCGCGCACGCCGCCGCCGAGGCGGGCGGCAAGTCCGCGGGCTCGTTGCGCTGGGGGCTGATCGCGCTGCTCGGGCTGGCCGCGTTCGCCGGGCACCTGAGCGAGGGCGCGGCCATCGACTGGGCCGCGCTGCACGCCCGCTGGGTGCTGGAGACCGATCCCGCCGCGGCGCCGCTGGCCTACACGATCTTCTCCGTGGCCATGACGACCGTGCGCCTGCTCGGAGACCCGATCAGGGCCAGGCTCGGGTCGGTGCGCACCATCGAACTCGCCGGGCTGTTCGCCACGATCGGCTACGTCCTGGTCCTGGTCGCGCCCCTGACCGGAGAGTCGCTGCGGGTGGTGTGCGCCTGGACCGGCTGGGCGCTGGCCGGGGTCGGGCTGGCGACGGTCGTGCCGGTGCTGTTCAGCGCGGTCGGGGCGGCCGGCGGGCCCGTCGGGCGGGCGCTGGCGATGGTGACGGCGTTCGGCTACAGCGGGCTGCTGCTGGGACCCGCGGTGCTGGGGTACGTGGCGGAGGCGTCGACCCTGCCGACCGCGCTCATCATCCCGGCCGTCCTGGCCGCCGTCGTGGCGCTCACCGGCTCGCCCGCCATCAAGGCGCTGCTGCGTCACTCCGCGGAGCCCGAGCCGTCGGAATCGATGTCGGGATCCACGGCGTAGGGGACCGGCTGCAACGCGCCGGGAGGTGCCGGACATTTACCCAGGTGTCCGGCACCTTTCTGCGAGGAGAACCTGTGACACACCGAGATCGCTTCCAGGCGGTCTATGACGCGCACTACCCGGCGATACATCAGTACGCCGCCCGCCGTACCGGCTCGCCAGACGACTGCGCGGACGTCATCTCCGAGACGTTCCTCACCGCCTGGCGGCGCATCGGCGACGTGCCCGAGGGAGAGCGCGCGCTGCTCTGGCTGTACGGGGTGGCCCGCCGCGTGCTGGCCAACCAGAAACGCGGCGCCTCCCGCAGGGCCGTCCTGGCCGAGCGGCTCCGCAACGAGCTCGCCGCCGGCCGTCCGGTCCGCCCGGTCGAGCTGGACCATGTCCGCGCCGCCTTCGACCGGCTGCCCGAGCGCGACCGCGAGGTCCTGGGCCTGGCCTGCTGGGAGGGCCTGAGCAGCGAGCAGATCGCCAAGGTCGTGGGCTGCACGGCCATCGCCGCGCGCACCCGGCTGCACCGGGCGCGCAAACGGCTGGCGGCGGCGCTGGAGCGGCAGTCGTCCTTGACGATCGCGATGGGGGAAGCATGAGCGACATCGACAACCTGGTGCGGGCCATCGACCTGGCTCCGCACGCGCCGGAGCAGGGGCACGGCGCGCGCGAGCTGCGTGCGGAGATCATGGCGAGCCCGGCTCCGCGCGGGCGGCCGTCCTGGCTCACCGCGTGGCGGCGGCGTACCCGCGGGCCCGCCCTGATCGCGGCGGTCACCGCCGCGGCCGCGGCCGTCGCGATCGGCGTCGGCCTGCCGTCCGGCGGACCGGCGACCGAGTACGCCAACGCGGCCGTCTCGATCAAGAAGGCCGACGACCATTTCAGCGTGGTCATCACCGATCCCGCGGCCGACCGCCGGCGCTTCGAGGAGGCCTTCCGCGCGGTCGGGCTGAACGTCACGGTGAAGGTCGTCCCCGTGGCGCCGGAGAACGTGGGCGAGCTGATGGGCCCGGTCGTCCCCGAGGGCTTCACGTGGCACGGGAGCATCGGGACGCAGAGCGTGACGCCGTGCGCGTCGGCGTTCTGCGGCAAGGTCTGGATGCCCGCGGACTTCCCCGGACGCGTCGTCCTCGGGGTCGGCCGGCCCGCGGAGCCGGGCGAGGCCTACGCCGAGGACGCCGCCTTCGACCCCGAAGGCGAGGAGGCGATGGAAGGGTACGCGGGCCGGGGCAGGACGGTCGCGGCCGTGCGCGCCGAGGCGCACCGCCGCGGGCTGAAGGTCGGCTACCGCCTCCTGTGGAAGGTCGCCGACGGCGGCTTCGTCGACCGGCCGGTCGACGCGGACCGGATCGAGGACGGCTGGATCGTCAGGGGCTCACGTGACCACAGCTCCGACACCGTAGACCTCTACGTCGCCCCCGGCCCCGGCGCGCCCGACCCGATGAAGATCCCCAACGCGCCTCAGTGGTACGACGACTCCACCGGCTGAGCGGCGGATCAGGCAGGCGGCGCGCGCCGCCTGCCTGATTTTGCCGAAAGGGGCGCTGACCTGGCGTTATGTGATCGTGACTTGACCTGCAAGTTACATCCAGGTTTCATGTGGCCCACACCGTAAACGTTTACAGGGGTGCTGTCGTAAACGTTTACACCTGAGGAAGGAAAGCCTTGGCCGACGGACCCACGATCAACACGATAGCCGAACGTGCCGGCGTCTCGATCGCCTCCGTCTCGCGGGTCCTGAACGGCCTGCCGACCAGGCAGGACACCGTGCGCAAGGTGATGGCGGCCGCCGACGAGCTCGGTTACGTGCGCAACGCCGTGGCCAGGTCGCTCAAGTCGCGCCGCACCCACCAGGTGGCCTTCGCCATGGCCGACGTGGGCAACCCCGCCTACCTCGCCATGCTGCGGGAGATCCAGCCGGTGCTGAAGGCCGCCGGATACCGGCTCGTGCTGCACTCCACCGACGCCGTCGTGGCCGACGAGATCGACGTGCTGCACAGCCTCGGCGAGCGGTACGTGGACGGGCTGATCATGAGCCCGCTGCGGGTCACCGAGGCGCATCTGCGGATGCTGGCCGCGGCCAGGGCGCCCGTCGTGATCATCGGCTCGGTGCCGGAGGGCACGCGGGTCGACAACGTCCGCGCCGACTCGCGGACCGGCGTCCGGCTGGCGATCGACCACCTCTACTCGCTCGGCCGCCGCCGGATCGGCATGATCAACGGCCCGCTCGACACCGTGCCCGGCGCCTCGCGCGGTGCCGCGTACCGGGAGGCGCTGGCCGACCTCGATCTGCCCTACGACGAGAGCCTGGTGCGGATCGGCGACTTCTACCGCGCGGAAGGGGGCCGCGCGGTAGCGGACCTGCTGGCCGCGGTCCCGGACGTGGACGCGCTCATGTGCGCCAACGACCTGATCGCGCTGGGCGCGCTCGACGTGCTGCGGGCCGCGGGCCGGCGGGTGCCCGGCGACGTGGCGGTGGTCGGCATGGACGACACCGACCTGGCCGCGGCCTCGTGGCCGGCGCTGTCCAGCGTCTCGCTGGGCTCGGCCGAGCGCGGCAAGGCCGCCGCCGAGCTGCTGCTCGACCGGCTGCGGGGCGACGACCGCGAGCCCCGGCTGGTCACCGTGCCGCCGCGCCTCGTGGTGCGGGCCTCCACGGTCGGCGACACGTACACGAACGAGAACGAGAACGAGAACGAGAACGAGAACGAGAACGCGAACGAGAACGAGAACGCGGGCGAGAACGAGAAGAAGGGGAGTGTCGCGTGACGGCGACCGTGACGAGGCAGGCGCCGCCGCGCGGGCCGCGCCGCGCCAGGCGGCGCGGGATCTCGCGCCAGACGCGCGAGATGTGGCTGCTCATGCTGCCCGCGCTGGTGCCGGTCCTGCTGTTCAGCGTCGGCCCGCTGTTGTACGGCATCGGCCTGGCCTTCACCGACGCCCGCAACACGCGCGTCCACGAGACGAGCTTCGTCGGCCTGGAGAACTTCGGCCGGCTCCTGACCGACGACGAGTTCTGGTCCTCCTTCAGGATCGGCGCGATCTGGTCGGTGTCGGTGACCGTGCTGCAGTTCCTGGCCGCGCTCGGCCTGGCCCTGCTGCTGAACGAGAAACTGCGGTTCAGCGGCGTGGCCAGGGTGCTGGCCGTGGTGCCGTGGGCGATGCCGCCGGTGGTCATCGGCCTGATGTGGAAGCTCGTCTACCACCCCGACGCCGGCATCCTGAACGACCTGCTCGGCACGCACATCAACTGGCTGGCCGACTTCTCGCTCGCGCTGCCCGCGATCATCGTGGTCGGCATCTGGACCGGCATGCCGCAGACCACGGTGGTGCTGCTGGCGGGCCTGCAGGGCATCCCGAGGGAGCTCTACGAGGCCGGCGAGGTGGACGGCGCGAGCCGCTGGCGGCGGTTCTGGAACATCACGCTGCCGCAGCTGCGGCCCGTGGTCGTGGCCATCACCTCGCTCGACTTCGTGTGGAACATCAACCAGTTCGGCCTGGTCTACGTGCTCACGCAGGGCGGGCCGGGCGGGCAGACGAAGCTGCCGATGCTGTTCGCCTACGAGGAGGCGTTCAGGTATCGGATGGCCGGTTACGCCTCGATGCTCGGCCTGGCCATGGCCATCGTCGTGCTCGCGGTGCTCGGACTGTACCTGTGGCGGCAGATGAGGGAGACCCGATGAGACGCGCCCCGCAGTACGTCGCGCTGGTCGCGTACATCGTCTTCCTGGCCTTTCCGCTCGTGTGGCTGCTGTCCACGGCGCTGAAGACGCCGCAGGAGATGGCGCTGGCGGACCCGACGTGGCTCCCGCGCGAGCCGACGCTGACCAACTTCACCGACGCATTCGGTGAGCAGGACCTGGTCGGCGCGGCGCTGCGCAGCCTGGTGGTGGCGTTGTTCAGCAGCCTGATCACGGTGGTGATCTCGCTGCCCGCCTCCTACGCCATGGCGCGCTACCGCGGCCTGCTCAACCGGGTCGCGATCGGGTGGGTGCTGGTCAGCCAGGTGTTCCCGTTCATCCTGATCATCATCCCGCTCTTCCTGATCCTGCGGGACCTGCAACTGGTGAACACACTGCCCGGCCTGGTGGTCGTGCATGTGACGTTCACGTTGCCGTTCGCGCTGTGGATGCTGCAGGGCTACGTCCGTGCGGTGCCGCGCGAGCTGGAGGAGGCCGCGTCGGTGGACGGCGCCACCCGGCTGCGCTCGATCGTCAGCGTCGTGGCGCCGCTGCTGGCGCCGGGCGTGGTGGCCACGCTGCTGTTCGCGTTCATCTCGTCCTGGAACGAGTTCATGTTCGCGCTCGTGATCCTTCAGGACCCCGAGGTCATGACGCTCCCGCTCACGCTGGTGAGGTTCACCGGCCCCGAGGGGGTGGCCAGGCTCGGCCCGCTGGCCGCGGCGTCGCTCATGGCGACGATCCCGAGCCTGATCTTCTTCGCAATCATTCAGCGGCGACTGAAGTCCGGCCTGATGGCCGGCGCCGTCAAGGGCTAGGAGGCTCATATGCGTATCAAGTCCGCTCTGGCGGCGACCGCGATCGTCGCGCTCGCCGCGGGTTGCGGCGGGGGAGGCGGCGGCAGCGAGCCGTCGTCCTCCTCCAACGAGCCGGTGAAGATCAACTTCCTCAGCCTGGCGTGGCAGAAGGAATCGGTCGCCGCGAACAAGCAGCTCGTGGACGAGTGGAACAAGGCGAACCCGAACATTCAGGTCACCTACGTCCAGGGCAGCTGGGACAACGTCAACGATCAGCTCGTCACCCAGTTCGCCGGCGGCACGGCGCCCGACGTGATCCACAACGACTCGCCCGCGCTGTCCGGCTTCGCCAGCGACGGCTACCTGCTCGACCTGTCGGACAAGCTGCCCGCCGAGCTCAAGAGCGACATCCCGCAGCCCGCCTGGGACACCGTCACCTTCGACGGCGGCAAGGGCGAGCAGGGCGTGTACGGCGTGCCGTTCCTGCAGGAGTCGCAGGTCATCATCGCCAACAAGAAGCTGCTCGACGCGGCCAAGGTGCGCATCCCGACCGCGCAGGAGCCGTGGACGTGGGACGAGTTCTCCGCGGCCGCCAAGAAGATGACCAAGAGCGGCACGTTCGGCGTGGCCTGGCCGATGAAGTCGCCGGTCAACAAGACGCTCAACCTGGCGCTCAACTTCGGCGGCACCTTCTTCCAGACGGCCGACGGCAAGACCACCGTCAAGGTCGGCCCTGAGGAGCGCGAGGTGCTCCAGCGCATCCACGACCAGCTCTACAAGGACAAGTCGGCCGACCCCGCCGCGCTCGGCCAGGGCACCGCCGACCCGCTGCCGGCCTTCTACCAGGGCAAGTTCGCGCTGCTCCCGGCCGGCGTCTACCTGCGCCAGCAGGTCGTCGAGCAGGCTCCGAAGGACTTCGACTGGGTGACGCTGCCCGCGCCGAAGGGCACCAGCGCGCAGCAGGGCGCGGTGTCGCAGACGCTGTCGATCGCGCAGGAGAGCAAGCACGCGGACGAGTCGATGAAGTTCATCGCGTTCTTCCTGAACGGGGCCAACCAGGCCAAGCTCGCCAAGGGCGACTGGCTCCTGCCGACCTCGCAGACGGCCGCCGCCGACCCGGGCATGACGACCGAGGAGAACGGCTGGGACGTCGCGACCGCCTCGGCCAAGAACCTCGTGGTGGCGCCGTTCCTGAAGGTGAACGGGTTCGACGAGTGGAAGAGCAAGGTCGCCACCCCGGCCCTGCAGGAGTTCTTCGCCAATAAGATCACCATCGACGAGGTGGCCAAGCGGCTCGTCGAGGACGGCAACAAGGTGTTGGAGCGTTACCAGCGGTGACTGTGGGCGACCCGTTGCAGGATTCATCGAACAACCCCCTGCTGGACAGGGCCCGGGGGTGTCTGCTCGGCCTCGCGGCCGGCGACGCCCTCGGGGCCCCGGCCGAGAACCTGACGCCGGCGGAGATCCGGCGGCGTTGGGGGCGGCTCACGGAGATCGAGGGCGGTGGCACGGACGACACCGAGTACGCCATCTTCGCCGCGTCGCTGCTGGTGCGGCACGGGCACGGGCTGACCTCGGCCGACGTGGCGCAGGCGTACCGGCGGGAGATCATCCCGCTCATGGCCGGGCCCATGCGCGGGGCGGGCTTCTCCGAGCTCGGCACGGTCGAAGCGCTTCGCCGGGGCCTGGAGCCGCCGCTGACCGGGCTGGTGCACTCGCACGGCTGGTCGGACGGGCTCGCCATGCGGGCCGCGTCGTACGGGATCTTCTGCCCGGGCGATCCGGCCGAGGCGGCCCGGCTGGTGGAGCAGGACGGGCTGGTCAGCGGGTCCGGCGAGGGGATTCTCGGCGGGCGGGCGGTCGCCGGGGCGGTGGCCGCCGCGATGGGCGGGGCCACGCCGCGCGAGGTGGTGCGCGCCGCGCTGTCGGTGATCCCGGGTGACTCGTGGACGGCCCGCGACATCGTACGGGCCTGTGCGGTGCTCGGCTGGTCCCCGCTCGAAGACGACGCCGACCAGACCCCCTCGCAGCTGGACGCTCAGGGAGACGCGGCACATGAGAGGCGGCGGGATCTTCAGGGAGAGGCGGCGCGTCAGGCGCTGACCGAGGCGTTGCACGAGGCCGTGGTCGTCAGGCACTACCCGTGGACCGATGTCGCGCCCGAGGCGGTGGCGCTGGCGCTGGCCGCGTTCCTGGCGGGCGACGGCGACGTGGAGGCGTCCGTGACGTTCGGGGTGAGCCTGGGCAGGGACGCCGACACGATCGGCGCGATCGCCGGTGCGATCGCGGGCGCCCGGCAGGGCGAGGGCGGCGTGCCCGCGCGCTGGGCCGCCAAGATCGGCCCGGTGACCGGAAAATGCCTGCCCGTCGTGGCCGGGAAACACGTGCTGGACGTCGCCGGCGAATTGGCGGAAGGACTGTAGATCACAATGTCGGGGGACAGAATCAGGGGGGCCTTCGCGGGGCTCGCCGTCGGTGACGCCGCGGGCTGGCCCGCGAGCAGGCATCGAGCGGCCCTGCACGCCCCCTGGAGCAGGCGACTGCACAGGGAGCTGGACGCGTTCGCGGAGGAGCACGGGGTGACGACGCTCCCGGTGCCGTTCGCGCTCAACCAGCCCACGGCCCCGCTGGCGGTCGGCCCGTCCGACGACGCCGAGTGGCTCGCCTGGACGGCGCTGACGATCGACCGGCCGCGCGCCGAGGCGTTCAGGGAGCTGGGCGCAGGGCGGGCGAGCGGTTTCCGGGCGCGGATCTCGGTGGTCACCGCGCTCGACAACCTGGCCAAAGGCCTCGAACCGCCCGCGTCCGGCCACGACAACCCGCACCACTTCGACGACGCGGCCGCCGTCAGAGCCGTCGCGTTCGGGGCCCTGGGGCGGGACCCCACGCAGGACGCCCAGGTGACGAACGCCGCCGACGGCGTGCTCGGCGCCCAGGCCATGGCCGCCGCCGTGGCCGAGGCGGTGGCGACCGGCTCGGTGGCCCGCGCGGTCGAGGCGGCGCTGGCCGTACTGCCGCAGGACACCGCCATCGGCCACAACGCGCGCGTCGCGCTGGCCGTGGCGCGGGCGGCGGGTGACCCGTTCGCCGCGGTCCCCGCCCTGGACGCCGCGCTGCTCGACCACGTCTACAGCTATGGCGTGGGGGCCGCGCAGACGGTGCCGGTGGCGCTGGCGCTGGCCGAGGTGTCGGGCGGCGAGCTCGGCCGGGCCGTGCCGGCGGCGGTCTGCCTGGCCGCGCTGGCCGACTCGGCGCCCGCGCTGACCGGCGCGCTGGCGGGTGCCTGCGGTGGGTACGACGCGATCCCGGAGGGGTGGACCGCGTCGGCCCGTACGCTGGCCGGTTGCTGCCTGCCTGACCTGGCGGGCGTCGACCTGATCGAACTAGCGAGTAACTTGACGGACAATCGCACGGGTAATTTCACGGGCACATTCACGGAGGGAAACGCATGACGCCGCTTGAGGACAGGGCCACTGGGTGCGTGGCGGGAGCGGCGGTCGGTGACGCGCTGGGCGGCGCCACCGAGGGCTGGACTCCCGAGCAGATCGTCGAGCGGTACGGAGGCCGCGTCGAGGGCATCGTGCCCCCGTACAACGAGGATTGGCGCAACGCCAGGCCGATCGCGCCGTACCACAAGGGCGACGGCCACATCACCGACGACACGTTGATGACGCATGCCCTGATCCGCGTGTACGAGAAGGCCGGCGGGCACCTCGGGGCGTACTCGATGGCCGAGCACCTGGTGCCCGAGCTGATGGGCGAGAAGCAGTGGATCCCCGAGCTGGAGGCCGAGGCGCTGCCGCTGCACCGGATCTTCCTGGCCGAGAAGTGGATCGTGGCCAGGCTGCACTACGGGCACGTGGACCCACGCGAGGCCGGTGTCGGAAATATCGTGAACTGCGGCGCGGCCATGTACGTCGCCCCCGTCGGCATCGTGAACGCCGCCGACCCCGACGCCGCCTATGCCGAGGCCATCGACCTGGCCGGCGCCCACCAGTCCAGCTACGGCAGGGAGGCCGCCGGGATCATGGCCGCCGCCGTCGCCGAGGCCATGCGGCCGGGAGCCACGGCGGACTCCGTGGTCGCGGCCTGCCTGCGCCTGGCCAAGGACGGCACCAGGGCAGCCATCGAGGCGGTCTGCGAGGCGGCGGCCGGGCTGGGGCACTGGGACGGGTCGTTCGAGACGCTGCGCGCCGCCATGCGGCCTTACGACACGGTCGCCGACACCTACCGCGACCAGGGGCTGGGCGCCCGCCGTCCGAGCCGGGTGCACAGCATCGAGGAGCTGCCGCTGGCGCTGGCGTTCCTGGTGATCGCCAAGGGCGACTATCGCGACACGGTGCTCGGCGGGGTCAACTACGGGCGCGACGCCGACTCGATCGCGTCCATGGGCGGGGCCATCGCGGGCGCGCTCGGCGGGCTCGCCTCCGTACCGCCGGAGTGGGTGGAGCGCGTGGGGGCGGCCAGCCGTACGGACCTGGTGGCTCCCGGGACGGCGATCGCCGAGGTGGCGCGCCGGGTGCACGCCGACGACCTGGCACGGCGGCGCAGCCACGAGGCGGCCTTCGCCGACCTCGACCGCCGGTGATCCGCCTCACCTGGGTCCAGCCCGAGGACCTGATCGGCCACGAGCTCCGCCAGGCCACCGAAGACGGCCGAAACCCCGCTTCTGGTACGCCCGCCGCTTCCGGCACGCACCCCGGTTCCGGTACGCACCCTGCTCCCGGCACGGACAGCCGGGCCGCCGAGCGCGTCGTGGCTGGCACGGAGCGCGGGGACGGCGGGCGGGTGCGGGAGATCGCCGAGCGCTGGCATGCGGCCGGCGGGCATGACGCGCCGCCGCGTGCGGGGGCCTCTGAGCCGGGGGCCATGCGGCTGCGCGGGCTGGCCGAGGAGCTGCTGGACGAACTGGCCGCCATCCCGTCGCCGCTCGACGAGCCGTCGGACCTGGCCGCCATCATCGCCGCCTGCCCCTCCTGGACGCAGACCGCCACGAAGGCGGGTGTTGCCGGGTCGGGCGTCGCCGGAGTGGATCCCAAGCGGGTGCTGGGTGCGTGGGAAGGGCGGGCGGCCGGGTGCGTGCTGGGCAAGCCCGTCGAGAAGATCCCGCGCGCGGGCATCAGGGAGATCGCGGAGGCGACCGGCAACTGGCCGATCCGCGGCTGGTTCACCGCGAAGGGGCTGCCCGATGACGTCGCCGCCCGCTGGCCGTGGAACCGCCGCAGCGCCGTCAACTCGCTGGCCGAGAACATCGACGGCGTCCCCGAGGACGACGACCTCAACTACCCGCTGCTGGCCCTGTCGCTCCTGGAGCGCCACGGCCGCGGCTTCACCACCGCCGACGTGGCCAAGCTGTGGCTGGACGAGCTCCCCGCCGGCCGTACGTTCACAGCCGAGCGCGTCGCGTACCGCAACCTCCTGGACGGGATCGAGCCGCCGGGGACGGCCACGTACCGCAACCCGTTCCGCGAGTGGATCGGCGCGCTGATCAGGACCGACGTGTACGGCTGGATCAACCCGGGCGACCCGGCCGCGGCGGCGGAGCTGGCCTGGCGCGACGCCCGCCTCACGCACACCGCCAACGGGATCTACGGCGCGATGTTCGTGGCCGCGATGTGCGCCGCCTCCCTGGTGGCCACGTCGGTCGAGGAGGTCGTGCGCGCGGGCCTGTCCGTGGTGCCGCAGCACTCCCGCCTGCACGAGGCGGTACGCCTGGCCGCCGAGGACGCCGCCCGCGAGGACGACTTCGAGCGTGTCATCGACCGCCTGCACGAACGCCATGGCAACCTGCACTGGGTGCACACGATCAACAACGCGGCCCTGATCGCCGCCACGCTGATCCACGGTCGCGGCGACTTCACCGCCACGATCGCCGGCGCGGTCGCCGGTGGCTGGGACACCGACTCGGCGGGCGCGACGGCCGGGTCGATCGCGGGGGCGCTGAACGGCGGCGTGCCGGACCGCTGGCGCATGCGCAACAGCCTGGCCAGCAGCATCACCGGGTTCGACGGGGTGGGTCTGGACGAGCTGGCGGCACGTACGCAGGAGATGATGAGGTCATGATCTCGGTTTTCGGCAGCGCCAACATGGACCTCGTCGCGTACGTCTCCGAAGCCCCCAAGCGGGGCGAAACGGTCACCGGTCACCGGTTCCGCACCATTCCCGGCGGCAAAGGGGCGAACCAGGCGATCGCCGCCGCCCGCGCCGGTGCGGAGGTGGCCTTCCTCGGGGCGGTCGGCGACGACGGGTTCGGGGCCGAGATGCGGTCCACGCTGGCGGAGGCCGGCGTGGACGTGCAGGGCCTGCGGCAGGTGCCGGGGCCCAGCGGCATCGCGCACATCGTGGTGGACGACGACGGCGGCAACTCGATCATCGTCGTCCCCGGCGCGAACGGCACCGTCACCGGCCCGTCGGGCGGCGACCTCGCCACGATCGCGCGCTCCCGTGCGTTGCTGCTCCAGCTGGAGCTGCCCATGACGGCGGTCGTGGCGGCGGCGCAGGCGGCCCACGTGGCCGGCGTGCCCGTCTTCCTCACCCCCGCACCCGCGCAGCCGCTGCCGGACGACCTGCTCGACGCGGTGACGACCATCGTCCCGAACGAGCACGAGGCCGCCGCCCTCACCGGCGTCACGGGGGTGGACGCGGCCTTGGACGCGCTGCTTGAGCAGGTCGAGGAGGTCGTGATCACGCTGGGCTCCGAGGGGGTGCTGTACGGCTCCCGATCGGGCGCGCGGCTCCGGGTCCCGGCCGAGGAGGTCAAGGCGGTGGACACGACGGCGGCGGGCGACACGTTCGTCGGAGCGCTGGCCGTGGCACGGGCCGAAGGGCTGGACATGGCGCAGGCCCTCCGGTTCGCGTCGGCGGCGGCGGGGCTGTCGGTGCAGCGCGAGGGCGCCAGCACGTCGATGCCCACACGCCGGCAGATCGAGGACGCACTCAGCCGATGACCGCACCGCACGACACGCCCGCCTCGGCGGGCGTTCGGCGGATGACCGCGCCGGTAGAGCATGTCTCTGGCCGTGTTCGGCCGATGGCCGCGCCGGAGGAGCGTGCCTCGGGTGGGGTCGGGCCGATGGCCGCGGCCGACGGGCGGCCTGTGCCGAGGGAGGTGGACCTGCCGACGGTGGTTCCGCTGGACGGGCGGGACCTCGGCGGGCTGGATCGGGCGAAGATCCTCGCCGCGCCCGACGACCCCGCGGATCGCGACGCCTGGCGCGCCGCGCTCGCCCGCTGGCGCGCGCAGGCCCACGAGCGCCTGCCCGGCGGCGGTGGCGCGTACCCGGCCTGGACCCGGGGCTGCTTCTCCGTCTGCGTCGCCTGGCTCTGGGACGAGCTGCTGTGGGACGGCGGCGGGTTCACCCCTGGGCGCTTCCTCGCGCACGGTGAGCGGCACTTCGGCGGGTACGACGCCATCGTCCTCTGGCACGCCTACCCGGTGATCGGGATCGGCGGGCGCAACCAGTTCGACCTCTACCGCGACGTGCCCGGGATCGACGACCTGGTACGCGACCTGCGCGCCGCCGGCGTACGCGTGCTGCTCGACTACAACCCGTGGGACACCGGCACCAGGCGGGAGGACCACCGGGCCGGGCTGCGCGGGGTCGTGCGGCGGCTGCGTCCCGACGGGCTGTTCCTCGACACGCTGAAGGCGGGCGACGCCTGGCTGGCCGGGCTCGGGGTGGCGCTGGAGAGCGAGTCCGCAGTGCCCCTCGACCGGATCGCCGGCCACGCGATGTCGTGGGCGCAGTGGTTCGCGGACTCGGAGTGGCCCGGGGTGATCAAGACCAAGTGGTTCGAACGGCGTCACATGCTGCACCACACCCGGCGCTGGCATCGCGACCACTCCGACGAGCTGCACTCGGCCTGGATGAACGGCTGCGGCGTGCTCGTCTGGGAGAACGTGTTCGGCTCATGGGTGGGCTGGAACGCCAGGGACCGGGCGATCCTGCGCTCGATGCTGCCGGTGCAGCGGGCCTGGGCCGGGCTGTTCACGGAGGGGGAGTGGACGCCGCTCGTGGACGAGGCCGATCCCCGGTTGCCCGCCTCGCGCTGGTCGGGCGACGGCGTCACCTTGTGGACGATCGTGAACCGCTCGGACGGCCCCTACAGCGGCCCATTACTCAACATCACGAAAAATCGGGATATGCGGTACTACGACCCCATTCGTGGGGTTGAGCTGGGCGATGAGCTCCACGGTACGGTCCCGGCCAGGGGAGTGGCGGCCGTGCTCGCGGCGCCCCGGGCGAACCTGCGCCCCCGGGATCCCGGATGGAGCGACGACGTCGCGTTCCCCGCCCGTCCGCCCCGCCGTACCAGGCCGCTCGAAGGCGCGCCCGCGACGGCCGAGGTGACCTATCGCGTCCGGGAGTGCGGGTTCGACGGCGAGGCCCCGTTCGTGGACGAGTGGAAGCCGCTCCCGCCCCGGCTGCACGCCATGAGGACCGAGACGCGGCACGTACGGCAGGCCGCCGGGTGTGCGGAGCGCGAGGTCACCAACGGCGAGTTCGCCCAATTCGCCCCTGGCCACCCCTGGCTCGGTGAGCCGGGCGAGCCCGTCACCCACGTCACGATCGAGGAGGCCCGCGCGTACGCCGAGTGGGCGGGGGCGCGGCTGCCCACCGAGTACGAGTGGCGCGGCCCGGCCGCTCTGTGGAACCTGACCGAGAGCGAGCACACCGACGGCCGCACCAGGTTCATGATCCTCAAGGGGCCCGGCCCGGTGGCGACCGGCTCGGAGTGGTACGTCAGCGCCGACGACACGGTCAAGCTCCTGCGTACCCACCCGGATCTGGAACGCTCACCGCACATCAGCTTCAAGATCACCCAAACCCCGGCCCCGCCGCCAGCTCATCGGCCGCCCACCACCGGTTCCCCAGCAGCCACTGCTCGTAGCCCTCAAGGCCAGCCGGCTCGGAGGGCCAGCAATGGGGCGGCACGAACCGGAGCAGCAGCACCCGGCCATCGGGATCGGCCAGGATGACGCGGGCGGTGGGGCGCAGCGTGGGGGCGGCCACCGCGGCACGCTAGCAAACCGGTTCGGCGGGAGCTGAGGGGGCAGGTGGTGACCATGAGCGATACATCCGACGAGCAGCCCGACGAGTTGCCCGACGCGGTGAGCGGAATCAACGGGGAGAACGACGTCGTCGCCGAGCGGACGGGCGCCGACACGCCGAAGGCCCGCAGGCCCGTGCCGGCCGACCCGCCGGAAGCGCAGGACGAGCCGGAGCCCGAGGAGGAGCCGGACGAGGACGACGACGTCATCCGCCCAGACGCCGGCCCCACCGGCTGACGCCACCGATTGACGCCACGGGCTGGCCCCGCTGGCCGCGTCGGCCGGCCATGCTGGCCGCCCCGGCGGACCACGCCGACTGGCCACACCGACGGACCACACCGGCCCATGTGAGGCGGAGGTCAGGTTGGTTTGCGGTTCAGGTGGGCGAGGGTCTGTTCCAGCTCCTCCTGCAAGATCCCGCAGGCCGCGTCCGCATCCCCCCGCCGGATCGCCGCCACCAGCGCGGCATGCGTGTCGTGCCCAGGATTGCGCTCATGGCCGCGCAGCCCGAGCAGCTCCACCAGCCCGATCAGCCCGTCGCGCAACGCCGGTGCGAACTCCGCGAACAGGTCCGTGAGCACCGGATTGCCCGCCGCCGCCACGACCGCCGCGTGCAGGGCGATGTCCGCGTCCACGAACGCCGCGTCGTCCCCCTCCGCCGCCCGCGCCCGCGCGGCGAGCGCCGCCTCCAGCGCCGCCACGTCCTCGTCGGTACGCCGTCCCGCCGCCAGCCTGGCGGACTGCGTCTCGACCATCATGCGCACCTCGTACACATCCGTGATGGCGGCCCGCCGCAGCCGCGCGGGCCAGTCCTCGGCCGGTCCGGTCGCCGGTTTCGTGGCGATCACGAACACCCCCGACCCCTGCCTGGCCTGCACCAGCCCCGCCCCGGCCAGCGCCCGCAGCGCCTCGCGGACCGTCGAGCGCCCCACGCCCAGCGTCTTGGCCAGTGCGTTCTCCCCGGGCAGACGGGTGCCGACCGGCCACTCGCCCTGCGTGATCTGCTCGCGCAAGTGCTGGGTGGCCTGCTCGACGAGCGGGCTGGGGCGGAGGGCGCCGAGCGGCATGTCCAAACCTCTCAGGTTGTCTGAGGACCTGTGTTGTGGATAGTGTAGCCGCCATGATGTCGCGCGGTCTCCTTCTCGGCCGCCGCGGCGGGGCCTGACCGGACCGGCACCCCGCCGCGGTGGTCAGCGGTGCTGCCGGTCCTTCCCCAGCGAGACGAGAAGGACGAAGACATGGACGACTGGAACCGGCAACGCCCGAGCGGCATGCCGTACCACCGCTACCGGCCCGCCCACGAGCGCGTCGACGTACGGCTCGGCGACACCAGGGAGTGGCCCGCGCGCCGCATCGCCCACGCGCCGCTCTGGGTCCCCGTGGACCTGCGCGACGGCAATCAGGCGCTGGCCGAGCCGATGGACCCGGCACGCAAGCGCCGCATGTTCGACCTGCTCGTGGCCATGGGCTTCAAGGAGATCGAGGTCGGCTACCCCTCCTCCAGCCGGCTCGACTTCGACTTCGTCCGCGACCTGGCCGTGCCGGGCGCGGTGCCGGAGGACGTGACCGTGGTGGTGTTCACGGCGGCCAGGAAGGACCTGATCGAGCGGACGTACGCCTCGATCGAGGGCCTGCCCCGCGCGGTCGTGCACCTCTACACCGCCACCGCGCCCACCTGGCGCGACGTCGTGCTCGGCCACGACAGGAACGAGCTGCGCGCCCTGATCAAGGACGCCGCCGGGCACGTGGCGCGCCTGGCGGAGGGGCTGCCGGTGCGGTTCGAGTTCTCGCCTGAGGTGTTCAACCTCACCGAGCCGGACTACGTGCTGGAGGTCTGCAACGACCTCACGGCCCTCTGGGACGCGTCGCCGGACCGCCCCGTGATCCACAACCTGCCGGCGACGGTCGAGGTCGCCACCCCCAACGTGTACGCCGACCAGATCGAGTACATGCACCGCCACCTCGACCGCAGGGACGCGGTGATCCTCTCCGTGCACCCGCACAACGACCGGGGCACCGGCGTGGCCTGCGCCGAGCTCGCCCTGCTGGCCGGGGCGCAGCGGGTGGAGGGCTGCCTGTTCGGCAACGGCGAGCGCACGGGGAACGTGGACCTGGTGACCCTGGCGCTCAATCTGCACTCGCAGGGCGTCGATCCCATGCTGGACCTCTCGGACATCGACGAGATCCGGCGCGTCGTGGAGCACTGCAACCGCCTGCCGGTCCCCGACCGCCACCCGTACGCGGGCGACCTCGTCTACACCGCCTTCTCCGGCACCCACCAGGACGCCATCGGCAAGGGCCTGGCCCACCACGCCAAGCGGGCGGCCGAACTCGGGATCGCGCCGGAGCAGACGCCCTGGGACGTGCCGTACCTGCCGATCGACCCCGCCGACGTGGGCCGCGGCTACCAGGCGGTCATCCGCGTCAACAGCCAGTCGGGCAAGGGCGGCGTCGCCTACCTCCTGCACACCCGCTACGGCCTGGAGCTGCCCCGGCGGCTGCAGATCGACTTCTCCTCCGTCGTCCAGCAGGCCACCGACGGCACCGGTGAGGAGATCACGGCCGAGCAGCTCTGGGAGCTCTTCCACGCCACCTATCTGGCGCCGGGCGAGACCAGCGCGTCGGCCGGGTGGAGCACGGCCGAGACCGGGCCGGGCGAGCACGAGTTCGCCGGAACGCTGCGGTCGGGGCGCGAGCTGCGCGGCACCGGCAACGGCCCGCTGGCCGCGCTGACCGCGGCGCTCGCCGCCGACGGGCTCGACGTGGACATCCTGCAGTACGCCGAGCACTCCATGGCGCCGGGCCAGGACAGCCGCGCGATGGCCTACGTGGAGGCCCGGGTCGGCGGCGTCACCTGCTGGGGCGCCGCCCAGGACACATCGGTCCTGACGGCCTCGATCCACGCGGTGCTGGCCGCCGTCAACCGCGTGATCGACCGCGCCCCCCGATGAGGGCGGCTCACTTCTGGCCGGCGACGCTGGAGGTCAGGCAGGCGGTGCACTCGTCGCGGTAATGCAGCGTACGGGCGCGCAGCAGCTTGGGGTCGGCCAGCACGGCCCTGGAGACCGAGGGCAGGACGGCGTCGCGTACGGACCCGAACAGCCGCGCCACGTCGGCGGGCTGGGCGCCCTGAGCGCCCAGCCCAGGAGCGAGGATGGGACCGTTGAGGTCGTCCAGCGAGTGTTCGAGCGCGGGCAGCGTGGCGCCCATCACCAGTCCGACCGGCCCGAACGGCGTGTGGCCCGCGTTCGCCGCGGCGGCCGCGTCGATGATCTGGCCGGCGACGAGCCGCTGCAACGCGGCGGCCTCCGGGTTGGACGTGCGCGCCAGCACGAACACCCCGGCGTCGTTGGCCACCGCCGAGGTGATCGCCCCCTCCAGCGACCCGAACCCGAGATACGGGCTCAGCGTCACGGCGTCGGCCGCCAGCGGGCTGCCCCGGTCGAGGTAGGCCTCCGCGTAGGCGGCCATGGTGCTGTCGATGTCACCGCGCTTGACGTCGAGCAGCACCAGCGTGCCGGCCTCGCGCAAGTCCGCGATGGTGCGTTCCAGAACGGCGATGCCGCGGCTGCCCCAGCGCTCGAAGAACGCCGACTGAGGCTTGACCACGGCCGCCACGTCACTCACGGCGTCGACGACCGTGCGGCTGAAGCGCTCCAGACCGGCGGGGGAGTCGTCCAGCCCCCAGGCGGTCAGCAGCGCCGGGCTCGGATCGATGCCCACACAGAGTGGTCCGCACTTGTCGATCCTGGCTTGCAGACGTGTCCCGAACGACTCGTTCATCTGGAAAGGCCCCCTTTGCGATGGAAGGCAGACTAGCCCGAGGCGGCCCCACGCCGGAATGCTACTGCGCCGTCGGTATGAGACGGAGCCCCATCTCTAAACGTGACTGAGTCTTCCATGAGTGGCCCTGGGGGTAGATCAGCAGACATGTACGAGATCGCCCACCGGGTGCTGGTGCTGCGTACCGATCCGCCGCGTGACGTCGTCGTCACCCTTGGCGTGCCCCATGAGGAGCCGACGGGCGAGTGGTCGTGCCCGTACCGGATCGACGGGCTCGACGGGTGGGAGCACGAGCGGAAGGTGACGGGGGTGGACTCGCTGGAGGCGGTCGAGCTGGCGACGGTGATGGTGCGGGCGGCGCTGTCGGGCTCCCACGAGGCGAAGGCGGGGCTGCTGAGCTGGGACGACGCGCCGATGAGCCGGCGTACGCAGACGGTGTACGTGAGCTGGGACAAGGAGCGCGACATCGCCTACATCGCGATGAAGCATGAGCTGGTCCCGGGCGACGCCGTACGGCAGGTCGTGGCCGAGGACGCCGTGCTCGACTACGGGGACTCGGGCCGGCTGGTGGGCATGGAGCTCATGAACGCGGCCACCCGCCTCCCGTCCGAGATGCGCATCTAGCGTCCCAGCAGCCAGCGCCACCGCGGCAGCTCCAGCACCACGGTGACCACGGCGAGCACCGACACCACAGCCGCCACGACCGCGTGCCAGGCCACCCACGCCGCCGCCACCGCGGCCACGATCTGCAGGAGGACCAGCGCGATCGTCACCGGGCCGGGCACGGCGACGATCACGTTCCGCTTGTCGCCCGGAGTGGAGAACAAGGTCGGCAGCCCGATCAGCACCACGACGGACAGCACGGCCAGGACGACGGAATGCGGGGCGAGCGCCCACGGGGTCGCGACCCAGGCGACGAGCTCCGTGGCGAACCGGAACGCCGAGGCGACGCGATCGTCCGGACGAGGAGTGGAGGACACTCGCGTACCCTACATTTCCCCCTCGGGACGGCCGCCGGCCCCCCTCCCGATCCCCGGCCGCGCCGGCTCGGGATAATCGGCACCGTGACCTCACCGCACGCTGAGCCCCCGCCGCGCATCGTGGCCACCGACCTCGACGGAACCCTCCTCACCACGGCGGGCACCGTCACCGCCCGTACCAGACAAGCACTCCAGACGGCCCGCGCCGCCGGCGCGGAGATCGTCTTCGTGACGGCCAGGGCGCCGCGCGGCGTCCGCGAGATCGCCGAGCAGACCGGCGTCACCGGCCTGGCGATCTGCAGCAACGGCGCCCTCGTCTACGACCTGGCCACCGACGAGATCGTCGAGAGCCACCCGCTGGACCCGATCCCGGCGAGAAGGGTCGCGGCGGCCCTGGCGGAGGCGCTGCCCGGCATCGGCCTGGCCGTCGAGACGGGCCGGAACATCCTGACCGAGGCCGCCTACACCAGGCGGATCGCCCAGGACCTGGCCTCCTACCGGGAGGTGAGCTCCGTCTTCGAGGAGAACGCGCCCATCGTCAAACTGCTCGCCCTGTCGTCCGGGCACACGGCGGACGAGATGGTCACGGCCGTGGTGGCGGCGATCGAGGGGCTGGCCGAGGTCACCCACTCCGGTGGCACAGGGTTGCTGGAGATCAGCGCACCCGGGGTGACCAAGGCGGGCACGCTCGACCGGCTCTGCGCGGCGCGGGGGGTGACGTCCGGCGAGGTCGTGGCGTTCGGTGACATGCCCAACGACCTGGCCGTGCTCACCTACGCGGGCGCCGGGTACGCCATGGCCAACGCCCACCACCTGGTGCTGGCGGCGACGGAGCACAGGACGCTGTCGAACGACGAGGACGGGGTGGCCGCGGTGCTGGAACGCCTCTACGGCTGAGGCCCCGCACCGCCGCCACCCCCTCCTCGTACGGCCTCACGCGTCGTCGTCCGACACCCTGGAGGCGTCCTTGCAGGTGCTGGGCGCCTTGCTGAGCAACGGCAGCAGGGCGCCGCAGGTGCTCACCGGCAGCGACACGGGCTCGACGATCTCGTCATTGAAAATGATCACATCGCCGATGAGGGAGGACGGGCCCTGCTTGCCCGTGTCGGCGCAAGCGGCACCGGTCATGACACCGGTCATGACCGCGAGCACCGCGACGGAGAGGCCCGTCCGCATCAGAAGCCCCATCCCCGGTGGGGCCGCGGCCCCCGCCGGCGATCGAGCGGCGCTAGGCGACGGCCCGCTCCGGTTTCATGTCCGCAGACTGCTCGCCGCGACCGGTGACGTGATTTGGGCGACCACCCGCCATGATCCGATCGATCAGGGCGAGGGCCAGGGCCGAGACCACGAAAGTCAGGTGGATGAGGGTTTTCCATATCAGCTCTCTGTCGGTGACGGCCGGTCTCGATGCGTTGATGAAGATCTGGAGGAGGTGGATGGACGAGATTCCGATGATCGCCATGGCCAGCTTGACCTTGAGCACGTTCGCGTTGACGTGCGAAAGCCACTGCGGCTGGTCGGGATGACCCTCGATGCGCAGCCGTGAGACGAACGTCTCGTAGCCACCGATGATGACCATGATGAGCAGGTTGGAGATCATCACCACGTCGACGAGGCCGAGGACGATCAGCATGACGGTGGTCTCCGGCGGCGTGCTGCCGAACCCGAGATGGACCAGATGGATCAGCTCCATCATGAACCGCCACACGTAGACGACCTGAGCGACGATCAGGCCCAGATAGAGCGGCGCCTGGATCCATCGGCTGAGGAACATGACATAGCCGACCCGCCCGACCATCGTCCGTGACCTCGTCGGCGTGCCGGCCACGGACAGCTGCGCGACCTGCACTAGGACGTCAGGATGTTGACGTGCTGGACCCAGGCCTGGACATCGACGATGGGTGGTTTCTCGGAGCCGAGGTAGTCGAGGGTGATCGGTGGTGCGGTGGCCGCCAGCGCGAGCGCTGTGAGGGCGGTCAGGACTCGAACCTTCAACGGAACTCCTTGCTGCTGCTTGATCGCTGCTGCTCGAACACGGTCGTCGCGCTGTCGGATGAGGAGGCCGGGAACGGAGCGGCGCGGCGGATCCCGCCGCGCCGCCCACCCCGGTGTCCCGGCCGCCGGGCAGGTCAGGGTGTCAGGCAGGCCACGCCGGGGACCTCGGCGGGCACGCCGGGCGCGGCCGGATCGATCAGCGAGGTGACGTCCGCGGCCGAGCTGCTCAGGCAGGTGCCCATCCCGATCGGATCCACCACCGCGTGCGAGGCGGGGGCGGCGATCAGGATCACGGCGCCGGCGAGAGCCGCCGCGGCGGCGATCCGGCGAGGGGCGAGAACCATGGAACCTCCTGGGTAACGGTAATGAACAACCCTCGTCTAGCTACCCAGGGTAGTGAATCCGTAACACTCTGTTCAGGGAATGGGTTCGGTTCTTTTCGCAGGTGGGAGCGGACCTCCTAGCGATCCCGGGGGGCGATCTCCCAGCGGTCCTGGGCGGCCAGCACCTCGTCGGCGTGGGTGTGGGCCCAGTCGCCGAAGATCTCGATCGCGGGCAGGAGCGTGCGGCCCAGATCGGTCAGCTCGTACTCGACGCGGGGCGGGGCCTCCGCGTAGGTGTGCCGCGCCACCAGGCCGTTGAACTCCAGGCGGCGCAGGGTCTCGGTGAGGACCTTGGCGCTGATGCCGCCGATCTCCTCGCGCAGCAGCCCGGGGCGGCGCGGGCCGTGGCGCAGGGCCCAGAGGGTGACCGCGTTCCAGGTGTTGGCGAGCAGGTCGAAGGCGAGCCTGGCCTGGCAGTCGGCGATGAACAACACGAGCCTCCGTTAGGCACCACTTGGTGTGCGACGGCCTCTCTACCGTCGTCACCAGTAAACCCCTTTCACGAATCGGAGTACGAACATGCGGATCGGGATCCTTGGCGCCGGTGGGATGGCGGACGCGCTGGGCACGCAGTGGGCCGGGGCCGGGCACGAGGTGATGATCAGCGGCCGGGACGCGGCCAGGACCGCCGTCCGCGCCGCCGCCATGACCGCCCAGGCCGGTGCGCGGGCCGGTGCACAGGCCGGTGCACAGACCGGGGTGCGGGCCGGGAGCTGGGCGGAGGCGGCCGGGTTCGGGGACGTCGTGATGGTGGCCGTCCTGGCGGCCGGGATCGTCCCCGTCCTGAAGGAGGCGGGTGCGGCGCTGCGCGGCAAGCCCGTCATCGACGTCACCAACGCCCCCGGCCCCGACAAGTACGATCCCACGCGCCCCCTGGCGAACCTGATCGGCGACCTCAGCGGCGGTCACGTGGTGAAGGCGTTCAACCTGTGCCACGTGGACGTGTGGCGGATGACGCCGCCGGTGTTCGGCGGCAGGCCGCTGGCGGTGCCGTTGTGCGGGGACGACGCGGCGGCCAAGAAGACCGTGGGCACGCTGGCCGCCGACCTCGGCTGCACGCCGGTGGACGGCGGCGGGCTCGCGCGGGCGACCCTGCTGGAGGCCACGGCGGCGTTCATGATCGGCCTGTGGTTCGGCGGCGCCGACGCGCAGGCCGTCCTGCCGCCGCTGGCGTCCTCGGGCACGCACCTGCCCGGCTGATCCCGTACGCGTCCGGTGTACGGCGGTGCTCCCCGGCGTACGACGCAGGACGTAGGAGGGATGACGACGGGCGGGGGATGGCACGGACCGGGCGCCGCACGATCCTGGAGGCCTTCATACGACGCCGAAGGAGAAGTCCAGTGGTCGCTCAGGTCGTCAAGGGCAGCGGGTACCTGACCGCGTTCAAGGTCGTCGCCGCGCTCAGCACGCTGTCCGTGCTCGTCCAGGCGGTGACGGCCGGGCAGCTCATGAGCGGGGGAGGCGCGAGCCTGCACGGCACGGGCGCCGGGGCCGTGCACGTGCTCGGGCTGGTGCAGGTCGTCGTGGCCGTGCTGGTGTGGCGGCCGGGGCGGGGCGTGGGCTGGCCGGCGCTGGTCAGCGTGGCGGTGCTGCTGCTGGGGTTCCTCCAGTCCGCGCTCGGGGGCTCCGGGGCGGTGGCGGTGCACGTCCCGCTCGGGATGACGCTCTTCGGGCTCAGCGTCTGGCTCGTGGTCTGGGCCTGGCGCCGCTGAGCCTCGGCCGCCGGGCCTGGCTCGACCCGAATTGCCTGACCGGGCCGGGGCCTCGGGGGTGCCTGGGCGGGAGGGGTCACGTCGGGTGCCGGGCCAGGTGGTCGGCGTGCCGGATCGGGTCGGGGAGCCGGTAGCGGGAGGTCAGCCGCAGCGCCTGGCCGGTGGCGGTGTCCAGGGAGATGCGGTGCCCCTGGGAGACGTACACCGGCTTGACGCCGGGTTGCGTGCGCAGGGCCCGGCCGACCGTGGCGCCCTCGTGGACGATGGGCGTCCAATCGCCGCGCTCGGGCCCGGGAGTCTCGTGCGTGCCGACGAACGGCGTCTTGCCCACGCCCATCGCGGGCAGGCCGGTGAGGACGCCGAGGTGGCAGGCCAGGCCGAAGCCGCGCGGGTGCGCCAGGCCGTACCCGTCGCAGACCAGCAGGCCGGGGGTGACCGTGAGGAGTTCGAGCGCCTCGACCAGGGCGGGCAGCTCGCGGAAGGCGAACAGCCCCGGCACGTACGGGAACGCCGCACGCCCGTGGGCCACCGCCTGCTCCACCGGTTCGAGCGTGCCGGCGTCGAGGACGACCACGGCGGCCGTCACCTCGTCGTCGCCGTGGTAGTGCACGTCCAGGCCCGCCACCAGCGTGAACGAGGCAGGGCCGGTCAGCTCGACGTGTCCGCGGAGCCGGTCCTGGATGGCCTCGGCCTCGGCGGCACCGGTGGGCCATGGGTGAAGTCGCTTTACCTGCACCCGGCTAAGTTATGCCCCTTTCGCCAGGAGCGCAGTGGACCCCGGCGACCCCGCGTGCTGGACATCGGGGGCGGCCCGCCGTACCAAGGAGAGATGGAGATCACGATCGTCGGGGCCGGGCTGGTCGGCTGCCTGCTCGCCTGTTTCCTGGCCCGCCGCGGCCACCGCGTGGTCCTGTACGAGCGCCGCCAGGACCCCCGCGAGCAGGGCGCCGACCGCGGCAGGTCGATCAACCTGGCCATCTCCGAGCGCGGCATCGACGCCCTGCGCCGCCTCGGGCTCGACGGCGGGGTCCTGGACGCGGCGCTGCCCATGGCGGGCCGGATGATGCACGCGCCCGACGGCGCCCGCACCTTCCAGCCGTACAGCGCGGACCGGGCGCAGGCCATCAACTCCATCGGCCGCGCCGAGCTGAACAGGGAGCTGCTGAACGCGGCGACCTCGCTGCACGGCGTGGAGGTACGCTTCGGCCGCCGGCTGACGGCGGTGGACGAGCGCAGCGGCAGGCTCGAGTTCGCGGCGGACGGCTCTCAGGACGTCGTGGCGGACAAGGCGCAGGTGATCATCGGGGCGGACGGGGCGTACAGCGCGGTCAGGGCCAGGCTCCAGCAGCTTCCCGGGGTGAGCTTCAGCCAGGACTACCTCGACTACGGCTACAAGGAGCTGTCGATCCCGGCGCGGCACGGCCGCTTCGCCATGGACCCGGGCGCGCTGCACATCTGGCCGCGCGGCCGTTCGATGATGATCGCCCTCCCGAACCCCGACCGCTCCTTCACCTGCACCCTGTTCTGGCCGCACGACACCCTCGCCGCCCTGGACACCCCGGGGAAGATCAGGGCGTACTTCGCCGAGCACTACCGGGACGCGTTCGGGCTGATGCCCGATCTGGTCGGCGCCTACCAGGGCAATCCGGTCGGCCATCTGGTCACGATGCGCTGCTCGCCCTGGCACGTCACCACCGAGGCCACCACGATCGGGCTGGTCGGCGACGCCGCGCACGCCATCGTCCCGTTCTACGGCCAGGGCGCGAACTGCGGCTTCGAGGACTGCGTGGAGCTCGACCGCTGCCTGGACGAGGTGGGCGACGACTTCCCCAGGGCGCTGGAGCTGTTCGAGCGGCGCAGGGCGGACACCGACGTGATCGCCGGGCTGGCGCTGGAGAACTTCGTGGAGATGCGCGACAGGGTCGGCTCCAGGATGTTCCTGGCGGGCAAGCGGGTGGAGCACGCCCTGGAGCGCGTGCTGCCCGGTTACGTCTCCCGCTACGAGCTCATCTCGTTCTCCTCGACCCCGTACACCGAGGTGCAGCGGCGGGTCGCCCGCCAGCGCCGCTGGGCCGCGGCCGGGGCGGGCGCCGCGCTCCTGGCGGCACTCGGGTACGCGGCGCGCCGCAGAGGTCTGGTGCGCACACGGGACGGCGGCTGACACTGTGAAGATGCTGTCGTACTCCAGCGCCACCGCCCAGACGCCCCTCCTGGGCGAGACCATCGGCGAGAACCTCGAACGCACCGCGGCCCGTTTCGGCGACAGGGAAGCCCTGGTCGACGTGCCCGCCGGCCGCAGATGGACCTACACACAGCTCAACGCCGAGGTGGACGACCTGGCGCGGGCCCTGCTGGCCAGGGGGATCGCCAAGGGCGACAGGGTCGGCATCTGGGCGCCCAACCGCGCGGAGTGGGTGCTCGTCCAGTACGCCACCGCCAAGATCGGCGCGATCCTGGTCAACGTCAACCCGGCCTACCGCACCCACGAGCTGCGGTACGTGGTCGAGCAGTCGGGCATGCGCCTGCTGATCAGCGCCCAGACGCACAAGGGCAGCGACTATCGGGCGATGGTCGGGGAGATCGGCTTCGCCGACGTCGTCTACCTGGACGACCCCGCCTGGGACGCCCTGACCACGCGGCAGGCCGATCGGTCCGCGCTGACGGCCCGGATGGCGGAGCTGGCGTTCGACGACCCGATCAACATCCAGTACACCTCCGGCACCACCGGCTTCCCCAAGGGCGCGACGCTGTCGCACCACAACATCCTCAACAACGGCTATTTCGTCGGCGAGCTGATCCACTACACCGAGCAGGACCGGGTCTGCCTGCCGGTGCCGTTCTACCACTGCTTCGGCATGGTCATGGGCAACCTGGGCGCCACCTCCCACGGCTCCTGCATCGTCATCCCGTCGCCGGGCTTCGACCCGGAGGCGACGCTGCGCGCCGTACAGGAAGAGCGATGCACCTCCCTGTACGGGGTGCCGACGATGTTCATCGCGGAGCTGGCCCTGGCGGCGAAGTTCGACCTGTCGTCGCTCAGGACCGGGATCATGGCCGGCTCCCCGTGCCCGGTCGAGGTCATGAAGCGGGTGGTCGGCGAGATGAACATGCGCGAGGTCGCCATCTGCTACGGCATGACCGAGACCTCGCCCGTGTCCACGATGACCAGGTCCGACGACGACCTGGCGCGCAGGACGGAGACCGTGGGCCGGGTGATGCCGCACGTCGAGGTCAAGATCGTGCATCCGGAGACCCGGCTCACCGTGCCCAGGGGAGAGCCGGGCGAGCTGTGCACGCGCGGCTACTCGGTCATGCTCGGCTACTGGACCGAGCCCGGCAAGACGGACGAGGCCATCGACGCGGCGCGGTGGATGCGTACCGGAGACCTGGCCACCATGGACGAGGACGGCTACGTCAACGTGGTCGGCCGGATCAAGGACATGATCATCAGGGGCGGTGAGAACGTCTACCCGCGCGAGGTCGAGGAGTTCCTCTACAGCCATCCGGACATCGCCGACGTCCAGGTCATCGGGGTGCCGGACGAGCGGTACGGCGAGGAGGTGATGGCGTGGGTCGTCATGCGGCAGGGCGCCGAGCCGCTGACGGCGGAGCGGGTCAAGGAGTTCTGCGCGGGGCGGATGGCGCACTACAAGATCCCCCGGTACGTGCACGTCGTGGAGGAGTTCCCGCTGACGGTGACCGGGAAGATCAGGAAGGTGGAGATGCGGGCGCGCTCGGTGGACCTGCTGGGGCTGCGCGCGGCGGCCGACGCCCGCAACGCCTAGCTGGACGGCGCCAGGGTGCGCAGGACATCGAACTCGTTGCCCTCGGGGTCGGTCATGACCACCCAGCTCCGGCTGGGGCCCTGGCCCATGTCCACCTTGGCGGCGCCGAGGCCGAGCAGCCTGGCCACCTCGTCGTCGGTGCTGCGGTCGATCGGGCTGACGTCGAGGTGGAGCCGGTTCTTCACGGTCTTGCCCTCGGGCACCCGGATGAACACCACGGTGGGCGGCATCTGGCGGGCCCGGACCTCCTCGACGGTCGGCTCCCAGGAGCCGATCTCGACCTTGCCCTCGCTCCGGTCGATCACCTTGAAGTCCAGGACCGCGCACCAGAAGGCCGCGAGGCGCTCCGGATCGTGGCAGTCGACGACCAACTCGGTGAACCTACTGGTCATTGCTCCCCCAGGCAGTGCGGACGGGTGCTCAGCCTAGGGGGCCGCGCCACCCGTCCGGCAAGTCCGGGGTCGATCACTGACCTTTTGGAATCGATCATCTGGCGCTGGACCCCCGCCTTAAGCGACAAATCGGACAACGCCTAGCATGTCCGGGTGATCGTCGGAGAAGTGCTGGGCCTGCTCGGGGCGGGTGTCGCGGCCGGGGTGGTGAGCACGGTCGTGAGCCTCGCCTCGATCGTCTCCTATCCGGCGCTGCTGGCCTTCGGACTGCCTCCGCTGACCGCGAACGTCACCAACACCGTCGCCCTCGTCTTCACCGGCGTCGGCGCCGCCGCCGGGTCGCGGCCGGAGCTGGCCGGCGAGGGTGGCCGGCTGCTCAGGCTCGGCCCGATCGCCGCGCTCGGCGGCGCGACGGGCGCGGGGCTGCTGCTGGTGACGCCGCCCAGGACGTTCGAGCTGATCGCGCCCTGGCTGATCGCGATGGCGTCGCTGCTGCTGGCCCGGCCGCCGTCGGGCCGGGGGCACGGCGAGCACGGGGTGCTGGGCCGGGTGGCGCTCTTCATCGTGACGATCTACACGGGGTATTTCGGCGCGGCCGGCGGGCTGATGGTGTTCGCCGTGCTCGCGTTCATGTTCGAGCACCCGGCGGCCAAGCTGAACGCGATGAAGAACGTGATGTCGGGGCTGGCCAACGCGGTGGCGGCGCTCGGGTTCGCGTTGTTCGGGCCGGTGGACTGGGGGGCGGCCGCGCCGCTGGCGGCCGGGTTCCTGCTCGGCGGGTGGCTCGGGCCGAAGATCGCGCGCCGGCTGCCCGGCCAGAGCCTGCGCTACCTCGCGGCGGCCTGCGGCCTGGCGGTGGCGATCAAGCTCGGCTGGGACTCGTACGTGCGCTGACCCCGCCGGACGACGCCCGCCCAGTGTCACCGCCGGACGACGTCCGCCAGGCGGACCCGCGGGACGGTGCCCGCGCAGTGACTCCGCCGGACGACGCCCGCTCGGCGACGAGGGCGGCGAAGCGGGCGGTGACCTGGCGCCAGACCGGGGTCGACACCGGCTCGTCCGCCACCGCCCGCGCGTAGACCTCGCCGGGGTCGAAGCCCACGGCCCGCCACTCGCGGATGCGCGCGGGCAGCACCTCGGGATGGAACTGCACCCCCCACGCCCGCTCACCCACCCGGAACGCCTGGTACGGGCACCGCTGTGTCTCCGCCAGCCACACCGCCCCGTCAGGCAGCCGGGTGATCGCGTCCTTGTGGTGCTCGACGGCGGGCACCACCGCAGGCAGCCCGTGGAAGAGCGGGTCGGCGGCGGCCTCGGGCCTGATCGTGAGCGGGATGCTGCCGTTCTCCGGCGCGCCGGTGTCGCCGGTCACCTCGCCGCCCGCCACCCCGGCGAGGAGCTGCCCGCCCAGACAGATGCCGAAGAACGGCACGCCCTCCGCCAGCGCCTGCCCCGCCAGCCGCCGGGCGCCGGCCAGCCACGGGGCCCGGTCGTCGTCGCCGGGCAGGTAGCCGCCGCCCAGCATGATCATGGCGTCGTGGTCGAGCCGGCCGGGCAGCGCGGCGCCCTCGTGGGCGAGCACCACGTCCAGCCGGTGCCCGGCCTCCACCAGCCAGTCGCCCACCCGGCCGGGACCGCCGCTCCTGCTGTTCTGGACGATCAGAACGTCACCCAACACCGGCCTCCGCCACCCAGTCGAGAAGTTGCCCGTCCACGTCGATCCGTCGGGTCACGGCAGGTTCGCCGCCCTGGAGGTGTGGCGCAGCAGCAGCGCGGTCGTCACCGGGCCGACGCCGCCGGGCACCGGCGTGAGCGCCCCGGCCACGCCCGAGACCGCGTCGAAGTCGACGTCGCCGGTCAGCCCGCCGTCGTCGGTGGGGTTGGTGCCCACGTCGATGACCACCGCGCCCGGCGCCACGTGCGACGCGCCGATCAGCCCCGCCCGGCCCACGGCCGCGACCAGCACCTCGGCCGTGGCGGTGACGGCGGCCAGGTCACGGGTGCGCGAGTGGCAGACGGTGACCGTGGCGTGCCGGTCGAGCAGCAGGTGCGCCAGCGGCTTGCCGACGACGGTCGAACGGCCGACCACCACCGCCCGCCGGCCGAGCAGCTCCACCTCGTAGTGGTCGAGCAGCGCCATGACGGCCGCCGCCGTCGCGGGCGGGAACGCCGGCAGCCCGGCGGCCAGCCGGCCGAGCGAGAGCGGGTTGGCGCCGTCGACGTCCTTGCGCGGGTCGATGGCCGCGGCCAGCTCCTGCGCAGACGCGCCCGCCGGGAGCGGCGTCTGGAGCAGCACGCCGTGCACGTTGGGGTCGGCGCTGAGCCTGGCCAGCGTCTCGCCGATCTGCTCGGGGGCGGCGGCGGGGCCCAGGTCGACGATGTCGCAGGCGATGCCCACGCCGGCCGCCGCCTTGGCGATCGAGCGGACGTACCACAGGCTGGCCTCGTCGGCCGTGGCCACCACCACGGCCAGCCTCGGCTGCGGGCCCGCGGCCGCCTCGGCCTCCGTCTGGGCGCGGATGGCGGCGGCCAGGTCGCGGCCGGTCAGCGTCTTCACTGCTTGATCTCCTCGCGTACCTCGGCGGTCACCCAGTCTGCCCTGGCGACGGCCGCGTCGACACCGGACAGGCGGATGTTCAGCTCTTCGCGTATCCGCTCGTCCTTGATGCCGCCCAGGTTCACCTCGACGTTCACCCGGGCCGTGGTGAGCGCGGCGCGTGCCGCCTCCGCCGCCGCGGCCACGTCGGTGACGACGTTGCGGTTGCCGATCGGCAGCATCAGCTCGCACAGCTCGACCACGCGCGTGGCGGCCTCGGCCACCCTGGCGGGCGGCTCGGCCGCGCCCTGCAGCGCCACGGCGATCGCGGCGCTGCGCTCGGGGCCCTTGGGCAGCCGGTAGGCGTCGGTGACCGCGGTGAACGCCGCCGCGTCGTCCTCGGCCAGCTTCAGCGCCCGCGCCCGCAGGGTGTCGGTCTCCGCGATCACGCTGACGACGGTCTCGGCGTGTTCGGTGTATTTCTCCCCGGTGGTGTAGCGGGCGACCATGCCGAGCAGCGCGGCGGCCTGCGCCGCGTGCAGGGCCGCGGTCGCGCCGCCGCCGGGCGCGGGCACCCGGTCGGCGAGCCGGGTCAGGAAGTCGACGATCGTCAAGTCGCGCATGGCGGCATTCTGCCAGGCCGCGCGGGCCTCATTCGCGGTGCATCGGCCGCGTGGCGTCCTCCGGTCTGTGGTGGGACAGGTAGGGAGACGGCTCGGAGCCGTACGACATGGAGCCGTACTGCGCCTGCTCGGAGTCGTACACGGGTGCGTACACGGCGTCGCGTCCGCGGACGGCGGACCTCCACCGCGACGGGAACATCGAGGCCATCAGCAGCGCGACGCCGACGAACAGCATCGCTCCCGTGTACGTCACGGACTCGTAGCCCACGCCCAGGGGCGCGGGCAGCCACTCGGACACCGAGATCGTCAGGCGCGTGGTCATCTCGATCGTCGGTACGAGGCCCAGCGCCGTGAACCCGAGGCCGCCCAGCAGGGAGGCCACCGGCGACAGGCGCGAACCGATCAGGAAGGCCAGGCCGATCCCCGCCGCGACGATGACGGCCAGCCCGAGCCAGGAAAGCCGGAACTGGGTCGCGGCGCTGAGGCGGAGCTCGCCGACGCCGTACCACAGTCCGGCGGCGACCAGGGGAGGGAGGAGCAGTCCGCCGACCACTCCCAGAGCATGACGGGCACCGTTTGACATGATAAAACCCCGTTTGTTCGGCTCTGCACCAACCTACCCCGCGAGATCCTGCGGCGTGGGGTGGTCGCGCAGTCCGGCCTGGCTCGCCCGGCTCGATCGTTCCTGAAGACTCCCTGTGAAGCCGCCTGTGGGTCTTTGCGGCGTCCCCCGCCGCGGGCATCGTGGGCCGCATGAGATCCGCGATCCTGAAGACCGCACTCAGCGCCCTGGCCGTGATCCTGCTCGCCGGCGTGCCCGCGCAGGCCGCCGCGAAGCCGGACACCTTCTCGCTGCCCAACGGGTTCCAGCCGGAGGGGATAGAGATCGGGCCGGGGCCGTACGCCTACTTCGGTTCACGCGCGACCGGTGACATCTACCGGGCCGACCTGCGGACCGGGAAGGGGGCCGTCGTCAGCAAGGGGCCCGGCACGCAGTCGCTCGGGCTCAAGACGGACGGGCGCGGCCGGTTGTTCGTGGCCGGCGGGTCGGCCGGCAACGCCCGGGTGATCGACCTGCGCACCGGGGCGGTCGCGAAGTCGTACACGCTGGCCACCGGCACGTCCTTCGTCAACGACGTGATCCTCGACGGGCGCGCCGCCTACTTCACCGACTCCGCGAACCCCGTGCTCTACAAACTCGAGCTCGGACGCGGCGGCGCGCTGCCCGCCGAGGCCGTCAAGATCCCGCTCACCGGCGCCATCCAGTACACGACCGGCAACAACGCCAACGGCATCGCCCCCAGCCCCGACGGCCGGTCGCTGCTGATCGTCCAGTCGAACACCGGCAAGCTGTTCGAGGTCGATCCGTCCTCCGGCGTCACCACCGAGGTGGACCTGGGCGGCGAGCTGCTGACCAACGGCGACGGCCTGCTGCTGTCCGGCCGCACCCTGTACGCCGTCCAGAACCGCCTGAACACCATCGCCGTCATCCGCCTGTCCCGCGACGCCGCGTCCGGCCAGATCGTGAACCGGCTGACCGACCCCCGCTTCGACGTCCCCACGACCGTCGCCGCGTACGGGCACCGGCTCTACCTGCCCAACGCCCGCTTCACCACGCCGCCGACCCCCGACACCCCCTACACCGTGGTCGCCGTCAAGCCGTGACCCCGAGCGTGCGGCGCGGGCCGGTGGGCCACCGGCCCGCGCCGCACGGCTCAGCTCTTGATGGTGAAGCTGTCGCCGTAGACCTTCCAGGTCAGGGGCGGGTTCAGGTCGAGGTTGCCGTTCTTCAGGAACACCCGCTGCGCCGTGTCCACCCGGGTGGTGTCCTCGTGCGCCTCCTCCGCCTTCATCGCCGCCTTCCTGGCGTCCAGGAACGCGTTCAGGTACGTCACTTCGCTGCCGCCCTGAGCAGGCGTCTTGGCCTTGGCCATGGCGCTCTTCCTGATGCCGCCGAAGCTCAGCTTGTCGCTGCCCGGCCCGTGCATGACCATGGCGTCGTAGTAGACGAACTGGCCGAGCGCCCGCAGCCCGTCCTGCTTGGCCTGGCTGACGGCCGGGTTGAAGTAGACGCGGTCGCGCTCGTCGTTCTGGGCCGTCTGGAAGACGGTGTCCTTGGCGGCCGTCTTCCAGTCCTTGGTGAAGTTCGGGTCGAGGCCCTTGTGGGAGTCGGTGCCGTCGACCTTGCGCAGGGCCGGGAGGTATTTCGCGAGCACGTTGCCCGGCTTGCGCTTGGCGTAGAGCTCGACCAGCTCCAGCATGTCGCCGGTGCCCGAGCAGAAGCCGATGATCCCGGCCGTGTAGCCGCGGTCGTCCTCGATGTCCTCGATGTAGCCGTACTGGGCCTTCCAGTCGAGCGAGGAGTTCTCCGCGCTGGACACCAGCCGCATGGCGATGTCCTTCTTGTGCGGGTCGGTGAGATCCACCGGCGCGGTCGCGATCGTGCCGGTTGCGCCCGTCGTGCCTGTCGTGCCGGTCGTGCCTGTCATGCCCGTCGTGGTGCTCGTGAGGGCGAGGGAGAGGGCCAGGAGTGTGGCGGTCAGCACGTAGGCTCCTGTCGAAGAGGGTTCGTTAGGAAAGATTCCTAACGAACCATACTCCCGGAGTCAGCATCTGTGCCCCATGTCCGCAAAAACTAGCCCAACGGGCGCAGTGCCGCGAGTTGCTGCTCGAACGGCACGACCTCGTCGTCATCCGAGCTCTTGCGCGGCGCGCGGTGCAGCAGCAGGTCGGCCAGCTCTTCCGCGGCCCGGCCGATGCGCTCGCCGAGACCGTCGGTGAAGGAGTCGCCCCCGCCGCCCCAGTCCTCGGCGGCCGCGTAGACGGCGGTCGGGACGACGACGGCCCTCAGGTACGCGAACAGCGGGCGCAGCGCGTGCTCCAGCGCCAGCGAGTGGCGGGCGGTCCCGCCCGTGGCCGCGACGAGCACCGGCTTGCCCGCCAGCGCGGTGTTGTCGATCACGTCGAAGAACGACTTGAACAGGCCGCTGTAGGAGCCGCTGAAGATCGGCGTGACCGCGATGAGCCCGTCGGCCTCCGTCACCGCTTCGATGGCCGTGCGCAGCCTGGCGTTCGGGAATCCGGTCACGAGGTTGTTGGCGACGTCCACGGCCAGGTCGCGCAGCTCGATCACGCGTACCTCGGGCGCGGTCTCCTCCGGCCCGCCGAGACGCCGCAGCACGGCCTCGGTCAGGCGGTCGGTGAGCAGGCGGGTGGAGGAGGGCTGGGTCAGACCCGCCGTGACGACGACGAGCTTCATGGCGTCGGACTCCGTTCTGCGAAGGGGGCAGGCGGCCAGTGGATCGTGGCCGCCGGATGATCGGCGGGCGGTGGCCGTCAGGCGTCCACCGATGGCTGCCGGACGTCCACCGATGGCTGGCAGGCGTCCACCGGCCGCTGTCAGGCGTCCACCGGCTGCGCGGCCGTGGCGGCCGCGAGCAGGGACGCGTGGGTCGGCGCGCCGGGGACCCCGGCCGGCCGGTCCTTGGCGAACTCCTTGCGCAGCACCGGCACGACCTCCTCGCCGAGCAGGTCGAGCTGCTCCAGCACGGTCTTCAGCGGCAGCCCCGCGTGGTCCATCAGGAACAGCTGCCGCTGGTAGTCGCCGAAGAACTCCCTGAACTCGAGGGTCCTGTCGATGACCTGCTGCGGGCTGCCCACGGTGAGCGGCGTCTCCTCGGTGAACTCCTCCAGCGACGGCCCGTGGCCGTACACGGGGGCGTTGTCGAAGTACGGCCGGAACTCGCTTACCGCGTCCTGCGAGTTCTTGCGCATGAACACCTGGCCGCCCAGCCCCACGATGGCCTGCTCCGGCGTGCCGTGCCCGTAATGGGCGTAGCGCTGGCGGTAGAGGTTGATCAGGCGGATGTAGTGCTCCTTCGGCCAGAAGATGTTGTTGGCGAAGAAGCCGTCGCCGTAGTACGCGGCCTGCTCGGCGATCTCCGGGCTGCGGATCGAGCCGTGCCACACGAACGGCGGCACCCCGTCGAGCGGGCGCGGCGTCGAGGTGAAGCCCTGCAGCGGGGTGCGGAAGCGCCCCTCCCAGTCGACGACGTCCTCGCGCCAGAGCCGGTGCAGCAGCGCGTAGTTCTCGATGGCCAGCGGGATGCCCTGCCTGATGTCCTGCCCGAACCAGGGGTAGACGGGCCCGGTGTTGCCCCGGCCCATCATCACGTCCACCCGGCCCTCGGCCAGGTGCTGCAGCATGGCGAAGTCCTCGGCGATCTTCACCGGGTCGCTGGTGGTGATCAGCGTGGTGGCGGTGGAGAGTACGAGGCGCTCGGTCTTGGCCGCGATGTAGCCGAGCATGGTGGTCGGCGAGGACGGCACGAAGGGCGGGTTGTGGTGCTCGCCCGTCGCGAACACGTCCAGGCCCACCTCCTCCGCCTTGAGCGCGATCGCCACCATCGCCTTGATCCGCTCGTGCTCGGTCGGCGTCCTGCCCGTGGTGGGGTCCGTGGTCACGTCGCCCACACTGAAGATTCCGAACTGCACTTTAGTCACCATCCATGACTGTTGAATCTTTGACGGCTAGGGTAGCGCTGAGGGGTGCTCAGATATTCCATCATCCCCTGACCCGTCTCTTGGTCGCAGCGCGGGCGTCTCAGCCCTGGTGCTGGCCTCGGGCGCGGAACGCGGCGGCCTTGGCGCGGTTGCCGCAGCCGCGCATGTCGCACCAGCGGCGGGTGCGCCGGTGCGAGGCGTCGATGTAGAGCCGGGTGCAGGGGTTCGCCTCGCACTCCCTGATCAGCGCGGCGTGCGGGCCGCCGAGCAGCTCGGCGGCGGCGCGTGCGGTGCTGGAGAGCGCGGCGCGCAGGTCGCCCGAGCGCTCCAGCCCGCCGGGTCCGAGCGTGACCCCGGCGGGCGCGTGCCCGGCGGCCTCGTTGAGCAGGAGCCGGTCCGCCTCGTCGTACGCGGATCCGGTACGGGCCGCGGTGGCCAGCCGGTAGATCGACTCGCGCAGCCTGGCGGCCAGGGCGAGGTCGTCGTCGCGCACGGCGGGCGGCTCGTCGAGGAGCCCGGCGGACACCGTCCACCTGGCCAGATCCTCGGGGTTGTCCAGGAGGTCGACGCGTCCGCCGCGCCGCTGGCCGACGGTGCCCGCGAGGTCGAGGCCGAGGTTTCCGCTGATGAAGGTGAAGTCCACCCGCCCATAGTAACCGGATTGACAAGTTACTTTGATGGCTGCCAAGGTTCATAACCGACAAGTCCGGTTATTTTGTGAAAGGTGTGGTCGTGGCGACGACGATCTCCCGGGGCGGCGTCCGCCGCCATGGGGCCCGGCATCGCTGGGTGATCCTGGCCGTGGGGGTCGGGGCACAGGGCAGCTTCGCGGCGATGTTCTCCGGCATCCCGGTCACCGGGATCGCGATGCGTTCCGGGTACCACCTGTCCACCGGCGCGCTCGGCGTCGTCCTGGCCTGCCTCGGGCTGGGTGTGGCGGTGTCGGACCTCGTGTGGGGGCTGCTGACGGACAGGTACGGCGACCGGCGCATCCTGCTGACCGGCCTCACCGCGACCGGGGCGGTGCTGGCGCTGATGTCCGCGACCGTCACCCCGGCGGACGGGGCCGGGATCGTCGCGCTGGGGGCCAGCCTGCTGGTCGCCGGGGCGCTGGGCGGCAGCGTCAACGGCGCTTCCGGGCGGGCGGTCATGACCTGGTTCGCGGACGGGGAGCGCGGGCTGGCCATGAGCATCCGCCAGACGGCCATCCCCGCCGGCGGCGCGGTGGGCGTCGCGCTGCTGCCCTGGCTGGCGGAGACGTACGGCTTCCGCGCCGTCTACGCGGCCCCGGCGGCCTTCTGCCTCCTGGCGGCGGCGTCGACCTGGCGCTGGCTCCACGAGCCGGACCACACGCCCACCCCCGGCACGGGTGCGGGGGCGGATCCGGGAGCGGGCCCTGCGGCGGTTCAAGGGGCGGATCCGGGAGCGGGCCCAAAGGCGGATCCAGCGGTGGGTCCAGAAAAGCGTCCGCAAGCGCCGCCATCGCCATCGCCGTCGCCATCGCCGTCGCCGTCGCCGTCGGCATCGCCGTCGGCGGGCACCCTGCGCTCGCCGCTGCGGCGCTGGGACGTCTGGCGGCTGGCCCTGTCCTGCGCGCTGCTCACGGTCCCGCAGTTCGCCGTCCTGTCCTTCACCGCCATCTTCCTGCACGACGTCAAGGGCGGAGGCGCGACCCTGGCCAGCGTCACGGTCATGATCGCCCAGATCGGCGGCGGCGCGGCCCGGATCTGGACCGGCAGGCGTACCGACCGGCGCGGCGGACGGCGTGCCTACCTGCGCGGCATCGGCGCGCTGACCGGGATCGCCATGGCGGCGGCGGCCGTCCTCACGGACGCGCCCACCCCGGTCACCGTCGCCGCCCTCGCGCTCGGCGGCCTGCTGGCCAACTCCTGGCACGGCGTGGCCTACACCGAGATCGCCGACATGGCGGGCGCGGCCAGGGCGGGGACGGCGCTGGGCCTCCTGGGCACCGCGCTCTTCGGCGCCGGGTTCCTCACCCCGCTGCTGATCCCGGCGGTCCTCGGCCACACCTCCTGGGAGGTCGTCTGGGCGCTGACGGCGGCGCTGTCGCTGCTCGCCATCCCCCTGGCGCCGGGCCGCCCGCGCGCTACGACGCCAGCGCGTTGATGTCGGCGGGGCCCAGGATCCGCTCGGGCGCGCCCCGCTCGGCCACGGTGATCATGGCCAGGCCGATCTGCTCGGTCGTGGTCACCGCCGCCGGGAACAGCCGCCTGATCAGGGGGAAGAGCGGCCGGGCCACGACGTAGGCCAGCCGGTAGACCCGGGTACGGGACGTCACGCCGTACATCGGCTGGATGAAGCCGGGCCGGAACATGTAGGCCCGGAGCGGCAGGTCGAGCAGCGCGTTCTCGGTGGCGCCCTTCACCCGGGCCCACATCGCCCGCCCGTTCGCGTCGGTGCCGGCGCCGGAGACGTACACGAAGGTCGAGCCGGGGCTGAGCCGAGCCAGCGTGCCCGCCACGGACAGCGTGAAGTCGTAGGTGATCAGCCGGTAGTCCCGCTCGCTCATCCCCGCCGACGACACCCCCAGGCAGAAGAAGCACGCGTCGTAGCCGGCCAGCTCGCCCTCGATCGCGGACAGGTCGAGCAGGTCGTCGTGGCGCAGCTCACGCAGCTTGCCCCGCACGGGACCCACGGGGGACCGGCCGACCGCGAGCACCTCGGTCACCCGATCGTCGGCCAGGCACTCCCGCAGCACCCCGCGCCCGACCATGCCGGTGGCCCCGAAAAGGATCACTCTCATTCATGCCCCCGGCTCCATGTCAGCGTGACGACCTCTCACATGCTCTCAGGGCGAAGCTGAGACGCTGACGCTTTGTGTCTCTAGGAGAGCTTCAGTCGGGCTGATGCGGGATTCGGCCGGGATCGCGCCGACCGTCTCCGTGAGCTCGCCGGTCAGCGGGTAGGGCCGCTCGGCCGGCAGCAGCGCGCGTACGTCCGCGCCCGCCCTGACCGCCGCGTGCAGCTCACGGACCCGGTCGGTGATGTCGGCGATCCCCAGCGTCCACTCCGTCACGTAACGCCGGACCGCCTCCCCGGACAGCCCGATCTGGATCGACCGGTACGGCAGCGCGTCGTGCCCCACCCCCCGCTCCGGGTCCCACTGGATCCGCTCCATCCTGAACGGCGCCACGAACCGCTGCGCCGCGACGGCGGGGCCGGCGATCGCGGCGTCGTAAGCCTGGTAGACGGTGATCGACTCATCGGTGTAGGCGGCGCGGATCTGCCGGTAGGGGACGTTCATGCCGGACAGCCTGGCGAAGATCCGCACCGGCGGGCAACGGGTTATGCCCGCGACAGGTCCCGGACGGCGGCCCCGAGACGGGCGACCGCCCGCGGCGGGATGGCCAGGCCGCGGGTCGAGATGCCGATCGCCCAGCGCGTGCCGGGCACCACGGCGCCCGCGCACGCCACCTGCTCCCTGAACTGCCCGTGCTCCTCCACCACCTGCCCGGGCCGCAGCACCGCCAGCTCCTTCTCCAGGTCCTCCAGGCTCGCAGGGGTCGAGGAGGTGAAGCGCGGCAGGCCGTACTCGGTCAGGAGGCCGCGGCGGACGCGGGACGGGAGGGAGAGCAGCAGCGCCTTGCCGAGCGCGGTGGCGTGCGGGGCGGTCTCCAGCCCCGCCTGCAGGTCCTCCAGCCAGGGCGAGCGTGGCCCCTCGGCCACGTCCACCACCATCAGCCGCCCGTCGTCGAGCTGGGCCAGGTAGGCGGTGTGGCCGGAGTCGGCGGCCAGGTGGCGCAGCACCGCCGAGGCCATCGGCGGCCGTTCGAAGGCCTCCAGCATCTCGTGGAACCGCGCGGCCACCTGTGAGCCGAGCAGGTAGTCGCCGTCGGGCCGCCGGTGCAGGTAGCCCTCGTAACTCAGGGTGCGGACCAGATGGTAGGAGGTGGACAGGTTGAGGCCGCAGCGGCGGGCGATGACCTTGACCGACAGCGGCCGGTCGGCCCGCGCGACCTCCTCCAGCACGCGGAGCGCGCGGGAGACGCTGCGGATCAGATCGCTGGGTTGTTCGCCGGTCATCCATCCAGCATGTGCGCCATTTGAAAATCGGACGCCTACCCCGGGCGGCACAGCCGTCCGACGATGAGGCCATGCCGGAGATACCGCAGTGGGCCAGTCAGGCGCTTTCCGGGGTCTACGACCCGTGCTGCAGGGAGAAGGGCATCTCGGTGGTGGAGATGGGCCTGATCAGGTCCGTCGAGGTGGACGGCGGCGGCCGGGCCCGGGTGGAGCTGCTGCTGACCTCGGGCTGGTGCCCGTTCGCCGCCAGGGTGCTCACCGAGGTGCGCGACCGCATCGAGGAGCAGCCGGGGGTCAGCGAGGCGGAGGTGGAGGTCGTGTGGGACGAGGCGTGGACGGTGGACCGGCTCTCCCCGCGAGCGGCCCGCCTGCTGCGCTTCCTGCCCGCGCCCGCCGACGTGCCCGACAGGGAGGCCTACATCAGGGAGGAACTGAGATGATCGACGATTTCTTCGTGTTCGACAGCGTGGCCCACGTGTTCAACTTCGAGCCCAAGAACGCCTACGGCTCGGCCGGGCAGATGTTCTCCAACCACCTGTACGCCTTCCACACCACCCTCACCCCGGAGGGCGAGCCCAAGCTGCCGCCGGAGGAGTTCCTGAGGCAGTGGACGATCGACGACATCCGGCGCATGGTCTACGAAGAGTCCGACACGGACATGCTGGTCGCGATGCCGCTGCCGCTCACCGACCTCTACCACGACGGCCTGTCGCCGTGGCAGGAGTGCGCGGAGCTGGCCGCCCGCGACCCGGACCGCACGATCTTCTGGGGCACGGTCAACCCGCTCGAAGGCCGCAAGGCGCTCGACCTGATGGAACGCCAGGTGGGGGAGTACAACGCCCGCGCGTTCAAGCTCTACAACGTCCGCTACGACTACGGCTCGCCCTACCCGTGGCGCATGGACGACCCGCGGGTGGCCTTCCCCATCTTCGAGAAGGCCCGCGACCTGGGCATCAACCTGATCGGCGTGCACAAGGGCGTGCCGCTGGGCCCGCAGCCGATCGAGCACACCCAGACGTGGGACATGGACGGCGCCGCCGCGAACTTCCCCGACATCAACTTCGTCATCTTCCACGTCGGCCTGCCGTTCCTGGACGAGACCTGCTGGCAGCTCATCCGCTACCCCAACCTGTACGCCGACATCGCCGCCACGATCAACTTCATCGTCCGTGCGCCCAGGATGTTCGCCGAGATCATCGGCAAGCTGCTCTTCTGGTGCGGCGAAGACAAAATCATCTACGGCTCGGAGGCGCCGATCTTCCATCCGCAGTGGGCGCTGCGGGCGTTCAGGGACTTCACGATCCCGCAGGACCTCTGCGACGGGTACGGCTACCCGCAGCTCACCGACCAGGCCAAGCGCAAGATCCTGGGCGAGAACCTGCTAAGGCTGCATGGCCTTGGTCCTGTGCACGGCCTGTAGGAGCCCGATCGCCAGCAGCCCGGCGACCGTGGCGGAGCCGCCGTACGACACGAACGGCAGCGGCACCCCCACGATCGGCATGAGCCCCACCGTCATGCCCACGTTCAGGAACGTCTGGAAGGCGATCCACGACACGATGCCGCCCGCCAGCACGCTCCCGTACGGCGAGTGGCTGTGCCGCGCGATCGCCAGCCCGCGCCACAGCAGCGCGCACACGACCAGCACGATGACCGCCGCGCCGACGAATCCCAGCTCCTCGCCCGCCACGGTGAAGATGAAGTCGGTGTGCTGCTCGGGAACGAAGTGCCCGGCCGTCTGCTCGCCGTTGAACAGCCCCTTGCCGTAGAGGCCGCCGGATCCGATGGCGATGCGCGCCTGGGCGGCGTTGTACCCCACGCCGCCCGGGTCGGCCCCCGGGTTGGCCAGCACGAGCAGCCGCTGGATCTGGTACGGGCGGACGAGCCCGAGCTGCCACGCCGCCGCCCCCGCCCCCACGGCGCCGGCCGCGAGCACCAGGAGCCACCGCTTGGGCGCCCCCGACACCAGCAGCGCCCCGGCGACCATGGCCGCGAACACCAGCATCGTCCCCACGTCCGGCTGCAACGCGATCAGCCCGATGGGCACCGCCGCCAGCACCAGCGCCAGCAGCACCCCGCCGAACCCCGGCCGCCGCTGCCCGTCGCGCAGCTCGCCGAGCGGCACCGCGAACGCCAGCGCGAGCGCCACCTTCGCGAACTCCGACGGCTGGAACTGCACCCCGGGGGCCAGCACGATCCACGAGTGCGCCCCGTTCACCCGCACGCCCAGCGGGGTCAGCACGCCCGCCAGCGACGCCAGCGCCAGCACGTACGCCAGCGGCACGTACGCCCGCAGCACCCGCAGATCGACCCGGGACACCAGCCACATCAGCACCAGCCCCGCGCCCACGCTCACCGCCTGCCGCACCAGCAGCGAGTAGCCGCCCCCCGCCCGCGTGGCCGACCACACCAGCAGCAGCCCCACCACGGACAGGGCCAGCGCCAGCAGCGTCAGCACCCGATCGGGCGGCGCCAGCGAAGGCGCCCACACGACCCGCCGCTTACCGGAAATCGCGATCATCGCCGCCTCCGCGCCCCGGGCCCGCCCGCGATCACGGCAGCCGCCGCGCCCGGCTCGCCCGTGATCATCGCCGCTCCCGCAGGCCGAGTATGCCTTCCCAGATGGCGCGGGCCGCCGGGGCCGCCCCCTCGGCGCCCCTGCCGCCCTCCGACAGCACGACGACCACCGTGTAGGCGGGATCGGGCGCGAACGAGGCGAACCAGGAGGTGTCCCGCCGCCCGAACGACTCCGCCGTCCCCGTCTTCCCGGCCACCGCGATCTTCCCGAACGGGAAGCCCTTGAAGGCCCCCTCGGCCGTCCCCGACCGCGGCACCTGGCTCAGCGCCTGCCGCATGAACCGCAGCGTCTCCGCCGACGCCGGCAGCCGCCCGGCCACCGGCGGTGTGATCGTCTCGACCGGCGCCCCGTCGGCGCGGACCACCCGCAGGCCGACCCGCGGGCTGTGCAGCGTCCCGCCGTTGGCGATGGCCGCGTACGCCCGCGCGAGCTGCAGCGGCGTCACCAGCACGCCGCCCTGCCCGATGGAGAAGTTGGCCGCGTCGCCGCCCCGCCACACGCCGCCGCCCCGGCAGTTCTCGGCGGCGATCGCCGTCAGGTACGCCGCCCGCCCCCGATCGGCCAGCTCCGGATAGCCCTTGACCGCCCTGCGGCAGCTCTCCTTGCGCGTGGCCTGCCAGTACGCCTTCTTCGACGCCGGGTCCGGCACCGCGCCGGCCGCCTCGCCCGGCAGGTCCACGCCGGTGGGACGGCCGAAGCCGAACCCGCGCGCGGTCTTCTGCATGACGCCCGACCCGCGCGCCCAGAGCTCGTCGGCGATCCGGTAGAAGATCGTGTCGCACGACTGCACCAGCGCCCCGTGCATGGTCATGAGGCCCAGGTCGGCACTGGCGAAGTTGCGGAACACCCGGTTGCCCACCGTGTAGCCGCTCGGGCAGCCGTAGGTCGCGCCGAGACCGTACCCGGCGTTCGCGGCGGCGGCCACGGAGGCGACCTTCCAGGTGGAGCCCGGCGCCCACTCGCCCTGCACGGCGCGCGACAGCAGCGGCAGGGCCTTGTACTCGCGGGCCGTCACGCCGTCGGTCCACACCGCCGGGTCGTAGGCGGGCCGCCCGGCCAGCGCGACGACCCGGCCGGTGCCCGACTCCAGCACGACGGCCGCGCCCGACGACCCGCCGGTCCCGGCCAGGCCGCGGCCGAGCGCCTGCTCCGCGATGGTCTGGATGCGGGAGTCGATGCTGGTCACGAGCGTGTCGCCGGGCACGGGCCGATCCTCGCGGATGGTCCTGGTGACGCGGCCGGTGTTGTCCACGGCCACGTCACGCCGGCCGGCCCGGCCCGCCAGGCGGGAGTCGTACACGCCTTCGAGCCCGTCACGGCCCTTGGCGCCCTGCACGTACCCGAGCGTGTGCGCCGCCGCCGCGCCGAACGGATAGACGCGGACCGGCCGCAGCTCCGTCAGCACGCCGGGGAAGTCCTGCTGCCGCTCGCTGATCTGCAGCGCCGCCGGCACGGTGACGCCCTCGGCGACCGGGATCGGCTCGTACGGCGAGCCCTGCCAGCACGGCTGCGGGATCTCCGGCCCGCACAGCCTGACCTTCTCCGCGAGCTGCCGGTACGGCTGCCCGAGCACCTTCCCGAGCCGCGTGAGCACGGCCTCCCCGCCGTCGGGCTGGTGCGCCAGCTCGACGGCGTTCACCGTGACCACGGGCCTGGTCTTGTTGGTGACCAGGGGGCGACCGGCCACGTCGAGGATCTGCCCCCTCGTCGCCGGCAGCGACACGGTCCTGATCCGCACGTCGGCCGCCGCCTGGACGTAGTGGGCCCCGCTGACCACCTGCAGGAACCACAGCCGCCCGACCAGCGTGAGCAGCATCGACGTGACGACCAGCCGCAGCACGAACAGCCTGGCCCTAGACACGGCGCATCGCCACCCGCGGTTCCAGGACGGACGGCCTGCGCCGCAGCAGCACCGCGCCCGCCAGCGCCCCGAGCACCACCGTCCACGCGAGCGTCAGCGGCAGCCAGGCCAGCACCGACGCCCAGGGCTCGTCGCCGAGCCCCGCGGCCGCCGCGGCCTGCGCGATCGTGCCCAGCGCCGCGGCCGCCCCGGCCAGCATCAGCGACCGCCCCGCCGTGCCGGGCTCGGACTGGGGGAGCTCCCACCGGGCCGCGCCCGGTGCTCCGCCCTCCCGCCACCGGCCGGCCAGCAGGCCGACCAGGGACAGCACCAGCGCGGTACGCCCGACCGTGCCGTCAGCGGGCGGCGTCACATCGGCGGCCAGCCCGGCCACCAGCCCGGCCAGGCACCCCCAGACCGGCCCCCTGGCCAGCGCCAGCCACACCACGGCCAGCGTCACCAGATCGGGACCGCCCCACGGCGACCGGTTGACCAGCAGCACCTGCAGCAGCGGAGCCGCGAACACCAGCAGCACCAGCCCCATGGCTCACCTCACCGCCGCCGGCACGATCACCGCCACGAGGCCGAGCGCGGAGAGCCGGGCGGCGGGCCGCACCAGCGCCGTGCGCGTGGCCGCGCCCGGCACGCTCTCGATCGCGGTGACCACGCCGATGGGCACCCCGGACACGTACGGCCGCGCGCCCGCCGAGCCGAGCGTCACCACCTCGTCCCCGGCCCGCAGCGGCGCGTTCGGGTCGAACAGGCTCAGCCGCAGCAGCCCCTCGCCCGGCACGCCCGTGACCACGCCCAGCTCACCGGAGCCGGCCATGCGCGCGCCCACGGACGAGGCGGCGTCGGTGATCAGGGACACCGAGGCCGTCGAAGGCCCCGCCCAGGTGACCTTGCCGACCAGGCCGTCGGCGTTCAGCACGGTGACGTCCCGCGCGACGCCGGCGGAGAGCCCCGCGTCGATGGCGATGCTCTGGCCCCTGCCGAACCCCACCACATGGGCCGCCACGCCGCGATGCCGGCCCACGGCCGCGGCCAGCCGGTCGAGCCGGTCGCCCTTGGCATCCGCCTGCGCGCCTCCGGCGGCCTGGGCGCCGGGCTGGGCGCGTGCCGCCAGCAGGTCGGCGCGCAGCGTGGCGTTCTCCCGCTCCAGCGCGCGCAGGCGCTGGTCGCCGCCGGGCGATCCGCCGCCGAACCAGCCGCCGATCGACCGGGTGACCGAGCCGGTCGCATTCTCGATCGTGCCGTACAGGGCCGAGCCCGCCACGCGTACCGGGGTCAGGGGCGTCACCGCACGGTCGACCACGACCAGCAGGACACCCATGAGGAGCACGAGCAGGACGGCCGTCCGCCTCACCGGCGTGACCAATCGGGCAGCAGGACGTCGCGCATGGCCTGGAAGCGCTCGACGCAGCGGCCCGCGCCGAGCGCCACCGAGTAGAGGGGCTTGTCCACGACCCTGATGGGCATGCCCGTGGCGTTGCCCAGCCGCTCGGCCAGGCCGCGTAACAGCGCGCCGCCGCCGGTCAGCACGATGCCGTTGTCGAGCAGGTCGCCCGCCAGCTCCGCCGGGCACTGGTCGAGCGTCGTCTGCACGGCGTCGATGATGGCCTGCACCTCGTCCTCGATGGCCTCGCTGATCTGCTCGGCCGTGAGCGTCGCCGTCTTCGGCAGCCCGCTGACCAGGTCACGGCCGCGTACCGGGGCGGAGGCCCCTGGTTCGAGCGCGCGCGGCCCCGCGGCCAGCGTCACCGCCTCGGCCTTGGCCCTGGACCTGAACGGGTTCCAGCGGTGCGGCGCGGGCGGCGGCTCGGGCTCCTCCTCGGTCACCGTGGCGAGGGCGGTGTCGCCGTGCGCGGCGGGGACGCCGACCCGGTGCCGGCCCTTGGGCGACGAATCGGCGTCGCGGGCGCCCACGGGCTCGGGCCGCACCATGCCCAGGTCGATCTTCAGCCGCTCGGCCGTACGCTCGCCGAGCAGCAGCGCGTGCTCCTTCTTCGTGTAGGCGATGATCGCCTCGTCCAGCTCGTCGCCGCCGACGCGCAGCGACTTGGCGACCACGACGCCGCTCATGGACACGATGGCGACCTCGGTGGTGCCGCCGCCGATGTCGACGACCATGTTGCCGGTCGCCTCGCTCACCTTGAGCCCGGCGCCGATCGCCGCCGCCATCGGCTCCTCGATGATGTGGACGCGGCGCGCGCCCGCCTCGTAGGCGGCCTCCTTGACCGCCCGCTGCTCGATGGAGGTGGTGCCGCTGGGGACGGCCACGACGATGCGCGGCTTGGCCAGGAACCTGCTGGGATGCGCCTTCTGGATGAACATGCGCAGCATGCGCTCCGCCGCGTCCAGATCCGCGATGACGCCGTCCTTGAGCGGCCTGATCGTGGCGATGTGCGGGGGCGTGCGGCCCATCATCCGCTTGGCCGCCTTGCCCACGGCCACGACGGTGTTCTTGTGAAGGTTGATCGCGATGACGGAGGGCTCGTTCAGCACGATGCCCTTCCTGCGGACGTAGACGAGTGTGTTCGCGGTGCCGAGGTCGACCGCTATGTCATGACCGAGGAAACCCAATGCGAATGCCATGGATTGCACAGCCTTCCGACCGGGAGGGCAGGGGGACACTACCCGCCTTCGCGCTGCCCGCAGCGGTTTGACCACAAACGTATTAACTCTGTAGCCGTAGACGTCGTCGCAGGTCAGCCGGGGGTATAGGAGCAGCGCGTGCCGGTGCGCACGGTCGCCCGCAACTCGTCGCCGATGACGGGATCCGCTATCGCGACGCGTTCGACGGCACGCCTGATCGCCTTGCCGACGGCCGTCCTGGCCCGTTTCTCGCCGCCGGTGAAGCCGCGGGCCCGCCCGCCCAGCCCCGTCGCCGAGGCGAGCTCGGCGACCAGCCAGTCGCGCTCGGCTCGCCGCGCCTGCGCCTGCTGGCGCTGGTGGTTCGACTCCAGCTCGTCGATCTCGGCGTCGAGCTGCGCGAGCCTGTTCTTGTACGCCCGCCCGGCCGGCCCGTCGAGCACCGGCTGCGCGGCCGGCGGGCTGGTGGCGGGCGCTGGGGCGGGCGCTGGGGCGGGCTGCACCGAGCCCGCCGCCAGGTCCGTGGCCGTGATCTCCTGCCCGGGGTTGGCCAGCAGCGCCGCCAGGTGCGTCATGCCCACGCTGTGGTCCACGAGCACCGCTCGCGCCCCGAGCTCCACCCGCCACTGCGAGCCGCTGGGCCGGCAGGTGACCCGGCTGGTCAGGTGGCGCGGTAGCACCATGTCCAGCGCCCTGGCCTCCTGCGCGGCCAGGGCCAGCTCCCGCCGCGCCGTCTCGTCCCTGGGGCCGTCGCGCAGCGCGAGCGCCTGACCCAGGCGGGAGCGGGACAGCGCCACGGCGGGCCAGTGCCCCAGCGCCAGGTTGTGGTGGACGGCCGTGCGCAGGTGACCGACCGCCCGGTCCGGGTCGCCCGCCGTGATGGCGGCCACGCCCAGGCTGTGGTGCACGGACCCGAAGCAGGCGACGCCCGGGCTCGTGATCGCCGGCAGCTCCGCGTACGGGGCCAGCAACGCCGCAGCCCTGGCCGCCAGCTCGGCGTCGTCCAGCAGGTCGGCCGCCTCCACGATCGCGTACATGGAGATCAGCCAGGTGCTCGTGCGCGGCAGGTCGGCCAGCACGCTGCCGCGCAGCCTGGCCAGCATGCCCTCGGCCAGCCGCCGGTCGCCCGCCGCCGCGGCGGCCACCGCCAGGCCGGCGTAGGGGGAGTCGTCGACCGCGCTGATCATGGGCGAGTTCAGCAGGCCGGTCAGCAGGGGGACGAGCTCGCCGATCCGGCCCTGGTACCAGCGGATGGCGGCGAGCTGGCAGCCGTACCAGCCGGTGGCGTCGTGATCGCCCGCGGCCACGCCCAGGTCGTGGCAGGTGGCGGCCCGCTCCTCGGCCCGCCCGAACCTGCCGTCGCGGACGCAGAGCATCACCTCGATCGCGCTGAGTACGAACCCGGCCGCCTGGTGCGGCTCTTCGCGCAGCGCGGCACGCAGCTCGCCGAGCGCCCGTTCGGCGTGCGGGTCGCCCTCCAGGAGCAGGTCCACGGCGTACCACAGCAGGCCCATGAGCAGGTCGGCGCGGCGGCCCGTACGGGAGGCCACCCCGATCAGCTCCCTGGCCAGCTCCAGCCGCAGCTCCCCGAGCCCGGGGCCGAGCACGCAGTGGTGGGCCAGGCTCAGCGCCTCGGCCAGCGCCACCGGATCGTCCGCGGCCCGCGTCTCGGCCACCAGCGCCAGGATCGCGTCCCTGCCGCCGCTGCGATAGTCGTCCTCGGCGGCCAGCCTGGCCCGCAGCCGCAGGGCCAGCGAGGAGCCGGGATCGAGCAGCGACAGCGCCTCGCGCTGGCGCACCCGCACCATGGCCGCCCCGGCGGCCGTCCTGTGCTCGTGCACCCAGACCCCGCCCAGGCCCAGCGCGGCGCGGGCCATCGCGTCATGGTCACCCCGCTGCCCGGCCTCGCGGAAGGCGACGTCGAAGCGCTCGCGCGCCCGTCGCATGTCCCCCTTGACGAGCAGCGCGTGCTCTCCGTCCAGCAGAGCCCACTCCAGCGCCTCAATCACCGGTCTACCCCCGTGGCAGCCTGTCCTCATCGCGCTTACGGCACGTGAACACCCGCGGGGGTGGCGGGCCCCAATCCGCTTCCCCAGGCCGATGAACGCACGGGTGAACAATCTGGAGACGGCTCCCATCCGTCGTCCGGTTCAATTCCACACCAAACGGGAACGAATGGGAACCGAATTGATGCCCGGCTCAGCGGGCGGTGCGCCAGCTCTGCTCCTCCACCAGCTCAGCGCTGCGCCAGCCGTCGGCGGTGCGGCGCAGGCGGTGGTGGTACCAGCCGCCGCCGTGCAGGAACCCCTCGGTGTCCGCCGCGACCATGTCCCGCGTCGGGGCCAGGGTGTCGGTGAAAGGGGCGCTCACCCGGGCCTCGCCGTCGCCGTCGAAGTCGATCGTGGGGGAGCCGATCAGGTGCAGGCGGCCCGGCCAGTGCGCCAGCACGTCGGCCAGCCACGCCTTGACCTCGTCCCTGGTGCCCCTGATGCCGCCCGCGGAGCTGTAGTCGATCACCGCGTCGGCGCTGAACACCTCGTCGAGCAGGTCCCACCGGCCCGAGTCGATGGCATGGGTGTAGCGGGCCAGCAGACCGGTGATCTCCAGCCGGTCGGCGACTTCCTGCGTGTCCATGGAGTGATCGTCGCGTCAGAAGCGCTCGATGACCAGATCCCGCAGGGGCCTGCGTCCGCGCGGGATCGCCGGGGTGCCCGGCGGGGCGGGGGCCGGATGGCCGAGCGAGATGGCCGTACGGACGTGCCAGGGCTCGTGCAGGCCGGTCAGCGCGGTGGCCTTACCGGCGTTCTCCGCGGGGAAGAACGAGGCTGGGCAGGTGCCGAGGCCCAGGACGTGGGCGGCGAGCATGATGTTCTGGGCGGCCCGGCCCGCGTCGAACTCCGCGTCCTGCGTGCTCAGCGTGGCGTCCACGGCCAGCAGGATCGCCACGGGCGCGCCCGCCAGGTGCCCGGCGTAGGCCCCGAGCAGGCTGAGCTCCCGCAGGAGAGCCCGGTCGCGGACCACCGCGAAACGCCACGGCTGGCGGTTGCGCGCCGAGCCCGACCAGCGCCCCGCCTCCAGGACCGCGGTCACCTGCTCGTCCCCGACGGGCGCCGCGGTGAACGTGCGGGTGGCTCTGAGACTCGTGATCAGCTCCAGGGACATGCGTGCCAGGCTAGCTCCGCAGCAGTCCGGCCAGCCGCTCGGCCGGCACCCGTACGGTGAACGGCGCGCAGCCGGTGCAGAAGTAGCCGCGCCCGAAGGTCAGCTCCACGGCCTGCGCGCCCCTGTTGACCAGCAGCCGCTCGTTGTCCACGGTCACGGTCCGCGGGTTCTGGCCCTTCGGCATGTACGGCCGCACCGCCCCGGCCATCCGCCGCCGTCCCTCCAGGGTGAACACGGCGGGGGTGAAGAGCTCGCGCACGGTGAGCGCCCGCCGGCCGGCCAGGTCGTAGTTGACCGCCCGCCCGGTCTCCTGCCCGGCCCCTTTCGCGATGGAGTAGCGCACCGAGATCATCGCGGCGTCGTTGCGCACGACGACATAGGTGCTCCTGACCAGGGCGGAGGACTCCGGCTGCGCGCGCAGACCGCGCAGCGTGCCGTCCACCTCCGTCCGGATCGGGTCGATCAGGGCCGCGTTGACGTGCGCCGCGCCGCCGCCCTCCGCCTGCGGGTAGGAGACGTCGATCACCAGGCGGGGCCGCACCTCGTGCCAGGCGGCCGTCCTGAGCACGACCGGCTCGGGCGCCGGCGTCCCCCGTACGAGCGGCGCCGCCGCCACCAGGACCAGCACGCCGGCCCCGTACAGCAGCACCTTCCGCCGCACGGTCACCACCAGGCCCGCGACCACGAACGGCCCGGCCAGGAAGCCCATCTGCAGCCCCTGGGGCCCCAGCGTCGCCAGCCCGCCGGCCACCACCGACAGCCCCCACACGGTGAGCCAGGCGGACGTGCGCCGCTCCTCCAGGTTCACCTTCATGAGCCCGAGATAGACCAGCCCGGCCAGCAGCACGACGTAGAGCGCGCCCGAGAGGTTCTCCATCGCCGCCTGCGTGACGGCCAGGGCGGGCAGCGCGAGAAGAAGATCACCGGCCTGCTGCGCGGGACCCCAGAGCCCCCGGATCGCGCCCGCCACCACGGCCAGCACCAGCGCGGCCCCGCCCGCCCGCGCCGCCAGCAGGGCGCGCGCCCGCCGGCCGGGCACCTGCTCGCGGACCTGCTCCTTCCAGGCCCGGTAGCGCTCGACCGCCTTCTCCCACGTCTCCTCGCCCTCCAGCTCCAGGATGCGCGCGAACCTGGTCACGCCGACCTGCGAATGTGCGATGAACAGCAGCGCCCCGAACACCGGCACGGCGAACGCGGTGAACCACGCCGCCTCCTCGGCCGGCACGATGCCCAGCAGCCGGTCGCCGGTCAGCGCGTGGCCGGCGACGGCGCCCGCGTTCCAGGCCAGCGCGGCGGCCAGCGCGAGCGCGGCCACCAGCACCAGGTACGACGAGGCCGGGAAGAGCCGGACGAGCTGGCCGCGCACCGCGAAGTAGACCAGCACCGCCGCGGACACCGCGAACGCCGCCACCACCGCCCATAACCACACCACGACGGTCCGGTCCAGCGCCGGATCGGGCGGGGCCAGGAACGCCAGCGCCCGCAACGGCACCGGGGCGTCCTCGTCGAGCAGCCGCCGCGTCAGCGAGGTGAAGCGCGAGGTGACGGCCACGCAGAAGTACGTCAGCGCGAGCGCGGCCCCCGCCACCAGCAGGCTCCACCGGCGGTCGGGCCGCACGGGGTCCGGCTCGGGGGGCGGCCGCTCCCTGCCGGGCAGCAGCCGTTGCAGGCCCGTGGCGGCCAGCGCGAGCAGCACCGGAGGCAGGGCGACCTGCGCGGGCTCGGCGACCAGCGCCGCCGCGAGGTCGCGCGCGTACTCGGCCGCCCAGGCGGGATCCAGCGGCGCGGCCAGGAGCAGCTCGCGCATGCCGCGGTCGATCGCCACGACGGCCGCGTACACGACCGGGGCCGCGCTGAGCGCGATCCAGGCCAGGACGAACGCGCGCCCGGGACGGCCCTCCACCGGCAGCCGCCGCCGCAGCACCCCTTCGAGCGAGCCGGCCGCGACGGCGGCGAGCACCACGGCGATCTGGTCGAAGTAGCCCAGGGACAGGGGTAACCAGGCGAGCAGCGGCTGGTCCCGCAGCAGCACGCTCCACACCACCGACCACCCGGCGACCAGGCACGGCAGCACCCACGCCCGCGGCCGGAACGCCCGCCCGCCCTTCGCCGCCCCGGCAGCCGGTTTTTCGGCGGTGGCCTGTCCTTTCGCGGTGGCCCTTCCTTTGGCGGCGGCCTTTCCTTTAGCGGTGGCTTGTCCTTCGGCGGTAGCCTCCCCTTCGGCGGTGGCCGATCCTTCGCCGGCGCGTCCGGCCGCAGCGGGGATCGTGCGCGTCGCGGCCAGCGCCAGGAGCGCGGACAGCAGCGCCGTCGCCATCCCCCACGAGGCCGCGTACGTCAGGTACCCGGAGAACGGCACGCCCTGCAGCCGCGCCCACAGGAGCATGCCCAGCACACCGGCCGGGCCGCCGGTGAGGCCCCAGCAGACGAGCACCCCGACCCGCGACCGCCCGAACCCGGACCACCGGAACACGGCGTAGGCCCCGCCCGTCAGCACCACGGAGAAGGCGACCAGCGTCGCCACCGTGCCCGCCACCCCACCCGCGACCGTGCCCGGGATGGTGCCAGGGACGATGCCAGTAACCCCGCCCGACGCGCCGCCGTGACCCAGACCGGGAAAGACCAGCACCCCACCGAGCGCCCGGCCCAGCAGGAAGCCGCCCACCGGCGGCAGCGCGCACAGGCCCGAGACGACCAGCGTGACGCCGGCGACCGCGAGCAGGAACACCCGCGTCGTCCTGACCCCGCCCCCACCCGCGCCCTGCCCCGCCCCGCCCTTCGGCGCGTCGGCCTCCGCCGCGCCGACCTTTTTCGGGTCGGTCTTCTCCGGGGCCGCCTTACGCTCGCCGGCCTTCCCGCCGCCCGCCTTCGTCGCGCCGGCTTTCTCAGCATCGGCTTTCTCTGGGCCGGCTTTCTCTGGACCGGTCTTCTTGGGGTCGGCTTTCTCTGGACCGGTCTTCTTGGAGTCGGCCTTCTTCGCGCCCGCCTTCTTCGCGCCCGCCTTGGTCTTGTCCGTCGGCTGATTGCCGGGCATCCGCATGCCAATGGTCTGCACGCCTGTCATCTGCCCGCCGCGAGCCCCGACATGGCTCGCGGCCCCTGCCGCCCAGCGGATGGTGACCGGGAAGTGTCCGCCGGGTCAGCACCGAACACGGCACCCAGCCGCAGAAGGCCGAAAGCCCCAGAAACGCCGACAAAAGCGACGAGCCCCAGGCCATGGCCCGGGGCTCGTCAGAAAGCTGGTGGACGATACTGGGATTGAACCAGTGACCTCTTCCGTGTCAGGGAAGCGCTCTCCCGCTGAGCTAATCGTCCTTGCAGAGGTGGCGACGGGATTTGAACCCGTGTGCGCGGCTTTGCAGGCCGCTGCCTCGCCTCTCGGCCACGCCACCGAGCCGAAAGCTCCGAGCGGAAGACGGGATTCGAACCCGCGACCCTCACCTTGGCAAGGTGATGCTCTACCACTGAGCCACTTCCGCGTCCGCCCGCTTACCGCCGGGCGACGAGAGAACTCTAGCGAATCCTCGCCGAGTCCCCAAACTGGAATACGCCCGCCCTGCTCACGAATGGCCCCCGTTGACGGTGATGCGCTGTCCGGTGACGAACGCGCCCCCCTCCGAGGCCAGGTACGACACCGCCGCCGCGACGTCGTCGGGCGTGCCGATCCGGCGCAGCGGCACCTCCTCCCGGTAGGCGCTCGGGTCGAGGCCCGAGTGCCGCTCCACCGGGATCCAGCCGGGCGCGACGACGTTCACCGTGACGCCGTACGGGCCCAGCTCGCGAGCCCACGCCGCGGTCAGTGCGTGCTGCGCGCCTTTGGCCGCGATGTAGGCGGACATGCCGGGCAGGTTGCGGTCCACGATGTCGGAGCCGATCTGGACGACCCGGCCGCCGCCGCGTTCCTTCATGCCCGGCAACACCGCCTGCACCAGCAGCGTCGGGCTCTTGACGAAGAACGTCAGCTGATCGAGGTGTGCCTGCCAGCTGAGGTCCTCGAAGGGGATCGACGGCTGAGGCCCCGTCGCGTTGGCGACCAGCACGTCCACCGGCCCGAGCCGCTCGGCGACCGCGACGGCCAGCCCGGCCACGTCGGCCTCGTCCGTGACGTCGGCGTCGAACGCCTCGGCGATCCCGCCCGCGGCGCGGATCCCGGTCACCACCCGCTCCGCCCCCGCGCCGTCGGAGTAGTAGTTGACGGCCACGGCCAGGCCGTCGGCGGCCAGCCGGCGCGCGATCACGGCTCCCAGGCCGCGGGACGCACCGGTGACGAGGGCGACTGTTGTCATGAGAACCGACCCTAACCGCTGGGGTCCGGTCGTCAGCGGCTGGGCTGGAGTCCCGCCGGAGCCGGCCCTTCGGTCTCCAGGCGGTACTCCGCGCCGGAGATGGCCCGGTTGTCCTCGACGACCTGTTCCGACGGGGGCTGCCCGCCGCTCATGATCGTCGACTGCATCGCGGAGAACCGCTCGTGGGGCTCGTGCGCGTACCCGGTGCCCTCCGTCGTGCGGCCGACCTGGGTGGCGAGCAGGTCCCGTACGTACGCCTTGTTCGGCTCGAACGTCACGGGCGGCGGCAGCGCCGGCGCGAGCACCTGGTCGGGATCGCGCCCGTCGAACCGCCTGAACAGCTCGGCCGCCAGCCGGAGGTGCTCCAGCTCCATGCCGAGGTGCAGCTCCCAGACGCCCTTCACCCGGGGGTCGGGCTCGGTCTCCATGAAGGAGTAGTAGAGGTAGCACTCGTTGTACTCGTGGTTGAGCAGCCGCTCCCACCAGCTCTCGGCCGGATCCGCGAGCGACTCGTAGTGGGTGACGTGCTGCTCCCCGACCATCGCCAGCTCCTGGCAGAGCCCGCGCGCGATCGGCTCGATGCAGGTGGGCCCGGCGTTCATGAGGTAGCTCGTGATCTGCTGCTCGGCCGACATGAGCGTGAGCACGTGCAGCCTGGACAGCGGCTCGGTCATGCTCCTGTCGTACGGCCGGCGCACGTTGTCCGCCGGGTCCCGGTGCTGCAGGTACGACGGCCGCCCCGGCAGCACCTCGGTCAGCCGCCCGACCACCTTCTCCGCCGCGCGGTGCTCGATCAGCTCGTACAGGTTCGCGAACCTGTAGAGGTGGTCGACGTGTTCGAGCAGCACGAACTCGCAGGACTGCCTCAGATACGGGTCCGGCTCCATCCTGGCCGCCCACGCCGTCAGATCCACCGCGGCCTGCTCGTAGGCGATCATCGTCTCCGTCACCGACGCCACACCGGGCAGCAGCCGGCTCACGGCCTCCTGCTGCTGCGCCTCGATGTAGCGGACCCGGGCGAGCTGCTGCCTGATCTCGAGGTCGGGGCAGTGCCTGGCGAGCTGGTGGCTGAACGTGATCGCCTCCGCCTCGACGCCGTTCATCGTGAGGATCCGGCACCGGGTGTGCGGATCCGCGTGATCGGGGTCGATGGGGGCGACGTCCAGCTCCCGCCAGTTCCTGAGCTGCTCGTCCAGCGGGATTCCCCGCTCCTGGAGTGGGTCGAAGGCCATGTCGCACCGCGTACCCGGCGCTTCGGACGGACAACCTCAGCGTTGCCTACGCGAACAGCCCGCGTTCGGTAAGCGAGGAATGCGGGGCCGGGTCCGGGGTAGGGGCGCTGACGTGGGGGAACACGATGTCATCGACCTGCTGGTAGCGCAGCACGGCCAGATCAGGGACCTGTTCGACGAGGTGGAGCAGGCGCCGCCGGAGAAGGTGGGCGAGGCTTTCGCCCGGCTGACGCGGCTGCTGTCCGTGCACGAGACGGCCGAGGAGGAGATCGTCCATCCGTACGCGCGCAGGAAGCTCGACAACGGCCAGGGCGTCGTCGGCGACCGGCTGACCGAGGAGAACAAGGCCAAACGGCTCCTCCTCGACCTGCACAAGGCGGGGGTGGACGACCCGTCGTTCTGGGACCGGCTGGCGGAGCTGCGTGCCGCCGTGACGGCGCACGCGCGCAGCGAGGAGCGCTACGAGTTCGCCAGGCTGCGCGAGCACACCTCCGTGGCCGAGCGCCGCGCGATGGCGGCGGCGGTCCGGGCGGCCGAGGCCCTCGCGCCGGTACGCCCGCATCCCGGTACGGAGTCCGCCACCAGGAACCTGCTGACAGGCCCGCCACTGGCCCTCATGGACCGCGCCCGCGACCTGATCCGCAAGGCCCTCGGCGGGGGCTGACCGCCCGCCGCCGTATGCCGCCACATGCCGCCGACGCACGCCGCCCGTGCCTCACCGCCCATGCTTAGGTGCCGGGCGAAATGTCGCCGTATTACCGTGGAGCTCATGGAGTACATCGCTCGTGACGCCGACATAGCGCCCGTCGCCGCGCTCATCGCGGAGCCGACCAGGGCGGCGATCCTGACGGCCCTGCTCGGCGGGCGGGCACTGGCGGCGGGGGAGCTGGCCAGGATCTCGGGCGTCAGCGCGGCCACCGCCAGCGCCCATCTGGCCAGGCTGCTCGACGGCGGGCTCGTCGCCGTCGTGCGCCAGGGCCGCCACCGCTACTACCGCCTCGCGGGGCACGAGGTGGCCGAGGTGCTGGAGGTGCTGGCGAGGATCAGCGCCCGCCCGCCCGTACGCTCCCTGCGCCAGTCCAGGCAGGCCAAACAGCTGGAAGAGGCCCGCACCTGCTACGACCACCTGGCCGGACGGGCCGGCGTGGCCCTGCTCGACCGGCTCAGGGAGAGCGGCTGCTACGCGGGTGAGTCGGGGCTGACCGAGGCGGGCGAGCGGCTGCTGGCCGGGCTCGGCGTGGACGTCGCGGGCGCGCGCAGCTCCAGGAGGAGGTTCGCGCCCGAGTGCCTCGACTGGACCGAGCGCCGCGCGCATCTCGGCGGGGCGCTGGGCGCGGCGATCACCGAGGTGTTGTTCGAGCGCGGCTGGTTGCGGCGGGGCGCCGTGCCGCGCGCGGTGCTCGTCACCGACGAAGGCAGGGAGGGCCTGTCCGCGTTGTTCGCCGGTAAGGAGCTAACATCGCATATGCCGATTACCTAAACAGCGAGAGAGACGCATCATGCGCGACAACGGAGTCGTGAACGTCGGTCCTGAGCCGCTGGCTTTCGACGACGTCATCAGGGTGGCCCGGCACGGCGCCCCCGTACAGCTCACCGACGACGCCATCGCCGCGATCTCCGCGGCCCGCCAGCGGGTGGACGAGCTCGCCGAGAGCCCGACGCCGTCGTACGGCATCTCCACCGGGTTCGGGGCGCTCGCGACGCGGCACATCGACCCAGCGCTGCGCGCCCAGCTCCAGCGCTCGCTGGTGCGCTCGCACGCGGCGGGCAACGGGCCCGAGGTCGAGACCGAGGTGGTGCGCGCGCTCATGCTGCTGCGCCTGCACACCCTGGCCACCGGGCACACCGGCGTCAGGCCGACCACCGCCAAGACCCTGGCCGCGCTGATCAGCGCGGGGATCACGCCGATCGTGCACGAGTACGGCAGCCTCGGCTGCTCCGGCGACCTGGCGCCGCTGGCCCACGTCGCGCTCACGCTCATGGGCGAGGGCGTCGTCCGCGACGCCGACGGCAAGGTGCAGCCGTCCGCCGAGGCGCTCAAGCAGGCCCACATCGAGCCCGTCGAGCTGGCCGCCAAGGAGGGGCTGGCGCTCATCAACGGCACGGACGGCATGCTCGGCATGCTCATCCTGGCCATCGGCGACCTCACCACGCTCGTCAGGACCGCCGACGTGAGCGCCGCGATGAGCGTCGAGGCGCTGCTGGGCACCGACCGGGTGTTCGCCCCCGAGCTGCAGGCGCTGCGCCCGCACCCGGGCCAGGCCCTGGCCGCCGCGAACATGACCAGGATCCTGCGCGACTCCGGCATCATGGCCAGCCACCGCGATCCCGAGGCGTGCACCCGCGTCCAGGACGCCTACTCCCTGCGCTGCGCCCCCCAGGTCGCCGGCGCCGCCCGCGACACGATCACGCACGCCGCCACCGTGGCCGGGTGGGAGCTGGCCAGCGCCGTCGACAACCCCGCCGTGCTGGACGACGGCCGCGTCGAGTCCAACGGCAACTTCCACGGCGCGCCGATCGCGTACGTCCTGGACTTCCTCGCCGTCGTGGCCGCCGACCTGGCCTCGATGTCCGAACGCCGTACCGACCGCTTCCTGGACGTGGCGCGCAACCACGGGCTGCCCGCGTTCCTGGCCGACGACCCCGGCGTGGACTCCGGCCACATGATCGCCCAGTACACGCAGGCGGCCATCGTCTCCGAGCTCAAGCGCCTGGCCGTCCCGGCGAGCGTGGACTCCATCCCCAGCTCGGCCATGCAGGAGGACCACGTGTCCATGGGCTGGTCGGCCGCGCGCAAGCTGCGCAAGTCGGTGGACGGGCTCACCAGGGTGCTCGCGATCGAGGTGCTCACCGCGGCCCGCGCGCTCGACCTGCGCGCCCCGCTGGAGCCCGCGCCCGCGACGGCGGCCGTGGTCAAGGCGCTGCGCGAGACGGTGCCCGCGCCCGGCCCCGACCGGTTCCTCGCGCCGGAGATCGACTCCGCCGTGCGCCTGGTGGCCGACGGCGGCGTGGTGGCGGCGGTGGAGTCGATCACGGGTCCCCTCGCCTAACCGGGAAGCGCGACGATCAGGTCCACCTCCAGCAGCAGGCCCGGCATGAACAGCTTCGACACCTCCACGGTCGTGCTGGCCGGGGGCGTGCCGGTGATGTACCTGCGGCGCACCGCGCCGTACTCGGCGCGGGCGTCCATGTCCGTCAGGTACGTCCGGATGAACGCGATGTCGCCGAACGTGGCGCCCTGGTCGGCCAGGATGCGCGCGATGACCTCGAACACGTGCTCGGCCTGGGCGGTCATGGAGCCTGCTCCGACGATGTTCCCCTGCTCGTCGAAGGCGGCCTGGCCCGAGACGTAGAGCAGGTCACCGGCGCGGACGGCGTGCGAGTACATGCCGTTCGTCGCGGGGATCGTGGCCACATTGAGCGGCACCGCCCGCGCCACCGGCCGGCTGCCGCTTTCGCCCGCATGCCCGGCGACGGGGGAGGCGCCGCTTTCGCCCGTGTGGTCGGCGATGGCGGTCAGGTCCCGTTCGCCCAGGCCGGCCGCCCGCGCCTGCTGCAGCCTGGTCCTGGCCGCCGCGGCCATCGTGGCGCCCTCCCAGGCGCCCAGCTCCAGGTCCTTGGCCGCGTGCGCGAGGGAGTAGCGGGTCTCGGCGGACGGGACGCGCAGCCGTTCGGCCAGCGTGCCGAGCGGGGTCCCCGACAGCACGCCGACCAGCGCGTCGCGATCCACGCCGTGCGCCGCCCCGTACGCGAACGTCTCCGCGAGCAGCACCTGGGCAGGCACCAGCGCGCTCATGACGGCGATCTTCATCGCCGCGCCCGCCCCCAGCGGCCCGAGCTCCCGCACCGACCCGAACACCTCCAGAACCTCCCGGAACCCCGCCAGGTCCCCGCCGGCCAGCACGGTGAGCGTGCCGTCCGTGGCGGGGCCCACGCTGCCCAGCACCGGCGCGTCCACGAGCCCCACGGACGCGGGCAGCAGCGCGCGCAGCTCGTGCACCGCCTCCGGCCCGATCGTGGACATCTCCACCACCGTCGCGCCCGCCCGCAACCCCGGCAGCGCCGCGGTCAGCACCTCGCGCACCGCGCCCGGGTCGCTGAGCATGGTGATCACCAGCTCGGCCCCGTCCACGGCCTCGGCGGCCGAAACCCCGGTCCCGCGCCGCCACGTCGTCACCTTGTGCCCAGCCGCCACCAGCCGCCGGGCCATGGGAGCGCCCATGCGCCCCTGTCCGAGAAATGCAATCATGCGCCCAGTGAACCTGGATGCGAGGTATTCCACCACCGACTAGATTGCATGGCAGCCATGCTTGATACGAATGCCTTTGACACAGGAACGCTCCGGCTCTTCGACGAGGTCGCCACGAGCGGCTCGTTCACCGCGGCCGCCGAGCTGTTCGGCTACACCCAGTCGGCCGTCTCCCGGCGGATCGCCGCGCTCGAACGCGCCGCGGGCGGGCCGCTCTTCGAACGCCTGGCCAGGGGCGTGCGCCTGACGCCCGCCGGCGAGGCGCTGCACCGGCACGCCGTCGCCGTCCTCGACCGGCTCGGCCGCGCGGGGGAGGAGCTGGCCGCCATCCACGGCGGGCGCGGCGGGACGCTGCGGGTGGGCTCGTTCGCCACGGCGAACGTCGATCTGGTGCCCGGCGCGCTCAAGCGGTTCGCCGAGCGGCGGCCGGGCGTCGAGCTGCGGCTGGTCGAGGGGCTCACCGCGCGGCTGATGGACCGGCTGGCCGCGGGCGCGCTGGACGTGGCCGTGATCAGCGACTATCCGGCGGGGCTGCCCGCCGAGGGCGCGCGTACGGTGCTGCTGCGTGAGGACCGGCTGCTCGTCGCGCTGCCCCGCGGGCACCGGCTGGCCGCGTACGAGGACGTGGACCTGCGGGAGCTGGCGGGGGAGACGTGGATCGAGGCCGCGCCGCGCGGGCAGCCGACGCTGCTGGTGACCGCGTGCGCGGCGGCGGGGTTCACGCCGCGCAGCGGGATGCGGGTGGCCGAATGGTCGGGCAAGTTCGGGTTCGTCGCCGCCGGGCTGGGGGTGACGCTGGTGCCGGAGCTGGCGGCGCGGGCCGTACCGGGGGATCTGGTGCTGCGTCCGCTGCGGGGGACGGCCCCCGCGCGGAAGGTGTACGCGGCTCTGCCCGAGGCGCCACTGCCCGCCGCGCTGGAGCTCGTCGAAATGCTGGGAGAATGGAAGGTGTGTACGACGGTTTCGCCCACTTAAGCCCAGGTCTGCTCGCGACCGGGCTGCGTGATGTGACGACCGACCTGTCGGCGCTCGACGGCGAGGGCTGGTGGGCCGTCGTCGTGGACTACGAGGGCAAGGTGACCTGCGCCCGGTTCGACCGGGTGCGGGAAGCGCCCCTGCCCGCACCCGCGGGCCCCTGGCGCGGGCCGCGTCCCGGTGAGTGGCACAGCTCCCTCGACCGGCCGGCCTACGAGCGCGGCGTGCGCGCGATCCGCGACCACATCGAGCGCGGCGAGGTCTACCAGGCGAACCTCTGCCGCATCCTGACCGCCCCCGTCCCGCCCGACGCGGAGCCGCTCGCCCTGGCCGCCAGGCTGGCCGCGGGCAACCCCGCACCGCACGCGGCCGTCATCCAGGTGCCGGGGCTGAGCGTGGTGTCGGCCTCCCCGGAGCTCTACCTGTCGCGGGACGGCGACGTCGTGGAGTCCAGGCCCATCAAGGGCACCGGCGCGACCGCGGACGACCTGCTGGAGAAGGACTACGCCGAGAACGTCATGATCGTCGACCTGGTCCGCAACGACCTCGGCAGGGTCGCGGCCGTCGGCTCGGTCGAGGTGCCGTCGCTGTGCGTGGTCGAGGAGCATCCCGGGCTCGTCCACCTCGTCTCCACCGTCCGCGCCAGGCTGGCGCCGGGGACGGGCTGGCCGGAGCTGTTCGCGGCGACATTCCCGCCCGGCTCTGTCACGGGCGCGCCCAAATCGTCGGCTCTGCGGATCATCAATGCGCTCGAACCAGCACCCCGCGGGCCGTACTGTGGGGCCGTGGGCTGGGTTGACGCCGACCGAGGCAGGGCGGCGCTGGCCGTGGGCATCAGAACATTCTGGATCTCGGCAGGCGAGATCCGGTTCGGCACGGGAGCGGGCATCACCTGGGGCAGCGACCCCGGGCGCGAATGGCTCGAAACCGAGCTCAAGGCAGCCAGGCTCATCGCACTGGCATCCACAGGAGGAATCTGAATGAACATCCCTGTCTGGGTCAACGGGGAACTCATCGACCCCACGCAGGCCACCGTCTCGGTGTTCGATCACGGGCTGATGGTCGGCGACGGCGTGTTCGAGACCATCAAGATCGTGAACGGCAAGTCGTTCGCGCTCACCCGGCACCTCGACCGGCTCACGCTCTCGGCCCAGCGCATGGACCTGCCCGAGCCGGACGTCGACGCGATCGCCGACGGCATCGCCAGGTGCCTGGAGGCCGCGCCCGCCTGGGCGCTCGGCCGCATCCGCGTCACCTACACCAGCGGCCCGGGCCCGCTCGGCTCCGACCGCGGCGACCAGGGCACCACCGCCGTGGTCATCGTGGACGAGCAGAAGCCGTTCCCCGGCACCGCCGCCGTCGCCGTCGTCCCCTGGCCGCGCAACGAGCGCGGCGCGCTGTCCGGCGTCAAGAGCACCTCGTACGGCGACAACGCCAAGGCCCTGCTGCACGCCAAGAGGCGCGGCGGCGGCGAGGCCATCTTCGGCAACCTCGCCGGCGACCTGTGCGAGGGCACCGGCTCCAACATCTTCATCGTGCGCGACGGGCGCCTGCTCACCCCCACCCTGGAGTCCGGCTGCCTGGCCGGGGTCACGCGCGCGCTGGTGCTGGAGTGGTGCGGCGGCGAGGAGACCGACGTGCCGCTGTCGGCCCTGTACGAGGCCGAGGAGGCGTTCCTCACCTCCACCACGCGCGACGTCCAGCCGATCAAGCTCGTCGACGACACCGAGCTGCCGGCCGCGCCGGGACCGATCACCACGAAGGCCATGCGGATCTTCGCCGAGCGCTCTGCCGCCGACCTGAACCCGTGAGCTAGTCGCATGCCTCACAAGTGAACTTGCGAGGCATGCGTGACAGTCGGTCCGCTTCGCCCGGAGGATCCTGCGACGGTGGGGAGAGTTCCGCATCGTAGGCAGGCTCGGGCAGAGCGGGCAGGGCATCGTCTATCTGGCAGAGTCGCCGGGGACCGGCCAGATGGCGGTCAAGGTGATGACCGGCGGGATCGACCGCACCTTCGCCAGGGAGCCGGCCGCCGTTCGGGCGGGACACGTTCGCGGCGGTGGCGTACCGGATCCTGCATGAGGAGCCGGACCTGGGCGACTTACCGGAGCCGCTGCGCGGGATCGTGACGCGCTGCCTGGCCAAGGACCCTGCGCGGCGGCCCAGCGCCCGTACGGTGCTGCTGGAGCTCCTGGGCGACCCCGACCCACCCCCTACGCCCGGTACGGCCCCTACGCCCGACCCAGCCCCTGCGTCTGGAACGGGGCGTGGGGTGGCCGCGGGCCGTGAGTCCGACGCGCCGCGCGAGCCCGCTACGGGTTTCGGCCGGCGGCTCGAACTCGACCGGCTCAACCGCCCGAAGTCCTTCGAGCTGGCCTGGTGGGTCGCGATCGAGGGCATCGAGCTCTCCCCCGCGTTCACCACGACCTTCGCGAACTGGCGCGACGAGCAGATCTCGCCGCCCGCCTGACCACGAAGGCCGCGCCACCCGGGACGGTGGCGCGGCCTTCGCCTACCTCAGCGGGACGCCCCGGCGCGGCGACAGGGCGGCGGGGCCTCGGCGGGGCGGCGTGCCCGGCCTGGGCGTCAGTAGGACTTCTGGGTCTGGACGTTGAAGTCGTCCATCTTGACCTGCTTGGCCGGATCGGTGAGCGGATCGTTGATCTGCAGCACGTCCAGCCCTTCCCTTATGTCACTGGAGTAGATGTAGCCGTTGTAGTAGTAGGCCGACCATGAGCCGGCGATGCCGCCGTCGGCGAACGGCGGGCGTTCGAAGTAGCCGATCTCCTTGGGGCTGGCCGAGTCGGTGAAGTCCCAGATCGACACCCCGCCCTGGTACCAGGACTGGACCATGATGTCCTTGCCCGGCACCGGGATCAGCGAGCCGTTGTGGGCCACGCAGTTCTCCTCCGCCTGCTGCTCCCTCGGGATCTTGAAGTAGCCGCGCCGCTCCAGCTTGCCGTTCACGAGGTCGTAGACGGCGTCCGCGCCCTTCGTGTTCGGCGTGTTGCTGTCGCACGTGGCCTGGCCGCCGCCGCCCAGCTCGTCGCTGAACACGACCTTGGTCGCGTCGTTGTTGAACGTCGCCGAGTGCCAGATCTGGAAGTTCTCGGTGTCGGTGATCTGCTGGATCACCTTCGGCTTGACCGGGTCGGAGATGTCGAGCAGCACGCCGTCGCCGAAGCAGGCGGCCGCGGCCAGCTTCTTCTCCGGGTAGGCGGTGATGTCGTGGCAGCCGGAGGCGAGGTCGGAATGCTGACGCTCAGGGAAGATATTCGGCTTCGCCACGATTTTTGCCGACTTAGGGGACTTCGTCGGGATCTCTACGATCTGGATGAGTTCGTGGGGCGGCGGGCACGTCGTCGACTCAGGTTCGGGGCCGGGGGAGGAGACGTACACGTACAGCGTTTCGCCGGCCGGGACCATCGTGTGCGTGTGCGAGCCGCAGTCGGTCCTGACGGCGCTGACGTACTTCGGGCTCTTCTTGTCGCTGATGTCGAAGATCCGCAGCCCTTCCCATTCCTGGCCGTCGCCGGAGTCGCACTCCTCGCCGCCGCGCGGCTCGTCGATCGACAGGACCAGCAGGTCGCCGTAGACCGTGACGTCGTTCTGCTGGGCGGGGCAGGCGACCTGGCTGACGATCTCGGGCTTGGCCGGGTCGCTGATGTCGTAGATCGCGAACCCGCCGAAGTTCCCCACGTAGGCGTAGTCGCCCTGGAAGGCCAGGTCGGTGTTGAAGTCCTCCTCGCCGTTGAGCGGGGCGGTCCTCGGCACGTGCGCGACGTGCTTGACGTTGTCGCTCGTCATCACGTCACCCGAGGGCGCCGCGGCGGGCGTATCGGCTGGAGCGCTGGTCTCCTGCGTCGTGGTGGCGGGCGTTGGAGCCCCGGCCGGCTGCTGGCCCGCCGCGCATGCGGAGGTCAACAACAGCACCGTACACAACAACGCTCCGCGCAACTTGGCAGAGATCAACGCGCATCCCCTTTGTCTCGTAGCTCACTATGGAAGCTATGTCAGGAGGTTCGCCGCTGCGTACGGTCTTCATCACAGTTATGACCACATTTGCCCTTGCGGCCTGCTCGCAGCAGCCCAGCAAGCCGACGGGACCCTCGGCCATCGGCACGGAGGCGCCCGTCATCGTGCCGGGCAGCCCGGGAGCGGAGGGCCGTACGGCCACGCCGGGGGAACGGGTCGGGCAGACGCCCGTGCCGACGGTGGCCTCGGACGTGCGTTTCGCGGAGGCCATGATCCCCCACCACCGCCAGGCCCTGGAGATGACGTCCCTGGTCGAGGACCGCACGACCACGGAATCCATCCGTTCGTACGCCCGCTCGATCACCGCCGCCCAGACCCCGGAGATCAAGGCCATGACCGGCTGGCTGGCCGAGCTCGGCCGCAGCGCCCCCGCGCAGCACGATCACCGTGCGGCGGAGGGGTACGGCATGGCGACGGAACGGCAGCTGAACGCGCTGCGCGCGGCGAAGGGAACCGTCTTCGACCGCCTGTTCCTGCAGCTCATGACGAGACATCACGAGGGTGCGGTGAAGATGGCGGGCGAGGAGCTGGCGACCGGCCGCGATCGGCGCATGCGGCTGCTGGCCAAGGACGTCTACTCGGGGCAGAGCATCGAGATCGCCCGCATGCGCCAGACCTTGGAGTCACTGCCGGCATGAACGGGCCCAGCCATTGGGGGATCGGGTGCCGTACAGGCCAGAACGGCCGGCCGGCACCCGCAGTGCGATCCCGTGTGGGGGACGGGGAATCGGGGGTCAGGACGGCCAGAGCATGTTGGTCAGCTCGGCGTCCAGATCCATGAAATCGGTCTCTCGTCCTGCGGGCACCTTCTCATAGGTGCGGTGCAGGAACTCGGTGAGCGGGGCCAGCGGTACTTCGAAGAGCGCCTGCCCGAAAGGTGACGTAAGGCTGATGTGCAGCGTGCGTTCGCCGTCGGCGCGTGCGGGCCATACCTGCACATCGCCGTCGCCGACACGCCTCACGATGCCTACTGTCAGCAGTTCGCGAGCAAAGATCCACTCGACCGGCTCGTCGTTCCCTACGTGGAAGGCCATGCGAATGGCATAAGGGTCGTCGGCTGTGTAACTCAGTCCGGCGAGCAGGGGGACGGTAGTACGGTCGGGGACCACTAGCCGAAGGCCAAGCTCGGCGGAGACGGTGGTGCTGTTCATCGTCAGCCAAACCTTTTTCGTCGTAGGTCCCCTCTTCGGGGCTTTCACTGCTCTGACGGACTTCGTCCTGAGCTATGACGCGGAACGAAGAAACCTGTAGGAAAGATTCCGCTTCTAGGGCCTTCTGTAACGCACATCACAGCTGGACATTTAGGCATCTACCAGGCTAAACGGCATCAATCGGGTCGTATTTACAAGGGTTTTGCGTGTTGTGGAGCCTGCCCCGGCGCGCCGACCAAGAACGTTTCTTGTCAAAAGATCGTGACCGATGACTGGCGGAACACGACGATGGTATGCCACCGACCCGTCGTGCCGGTGGGCAACCGCCGCGTTTCACCCGAATCCCTCTGGTGCGCCCGCCGCGCCCGCCCGCTCGCCCGCCGGACCACCCTCGGACCCCGGCCGGTCGTTTCGCTTCGCCAGCAGGTGCCAGAGTGCGGTATGGTTTTCCCCGTCGGCACCGCAAGGGACCGGCAGGGCGGGCGATTAGCTCAGCGGGAGAGCGCTTCGTTCACACCGAAGAGGTCACTGGTTCGATCCCAGTATCGCCCACCGCATCAAAGGCCGTCTCCCCGTTCGGGGAGACGGCCTTTCTGATCGTTAAGGGAGATTCCGGGGAGTTCGCTCCCAAGCCGCACCTGCGGGACTCCGCGAGCTTTCACGGCGATACGCGGGCATCCGGTGCCACCGATCCCCCAAGACCGGCCTGGCGGCGAAGTGGTCACGCTCTCGCCCCGCGCGACTGGTGACGCGCTGACGAGACGCGCTGACGGGTGCGCCCTCGGAATGCGTCAGAAGCCGCGCGATCGGCGCAGGGACGGCGGGCGGCCGTCCGGGTCGACGGCGAACCGGTACAGGGGGAGGGCCATCAGCTTCTGCATCCAGGAGAGGCGCGGCGACGGATGCGGACGCAGCCGCCCAGGCGGGCGCGGCCCCTTCTCGCCGCCCTCGTGCCAGCTCTCCAGGCGCGCCGCCGACTCCGCGAACGCCTCGAACGCCTCGACCGGATCGCACAGCTCATCCGCGCCGAATCCACCGAAGGCATCGGCAGCAGCAGAAGCGCCGGAAGGGCCGGAAGCAGCAGAAGCGCCGGAAGCGCCAGAAGGGCCCGAAGCAGCGGAGGCACCGAGGGCAGCGGAAGCACCGAAAGCGCCGGAATCGGAAGGAACGGGGGAGACGTCGAGGTCCAGGTGTTCGGACATGAGGGTCAGCCGCAGCTCGCGGGCGAACCGCAGGGCGCCGTACGGCGGCCGCGGGTCCTCGTGCTCGTCCAGCACCGCGCAGCTCAGCTCGGAGTCGTACGTCCACGACCGCAGGTTGACGTTGTCGGAGCCGACCGTGGCCCAGATGTCGTCCACCACGCACACCTTGGCGTGCACGTACACGGGCGTGCCCTGACGATTCTCCAGGTCGTAGATCGCGACGCGGTCGCCACCGGCGTCCTGTAAGCGGCCCAGCGCGTCCGTGCGGCCGATCAGGCTGGCCGGGCCCGCCAGCCAGCCGTCCTGGTCGGGATGGCGCGGCACGATGACGATCATGCGCAGGCCGGGCTCCCGTTCCAGCGCCTCGGCGAACGGCTCGATCACGTCCGTGGACCACAGGTACTGGTCCTCCAGGTAGACCAGCGAACGCGCGCGGCCGAGGACCTTGCGGTAGGCGTGGGCGATGCTGCGCTCGCCGTCCGGCGCGAACGGGTAGCTGCGCCGCCTGGCCGGATAGGTGCGCAGCAACTGCACGTTGTGGTGCCCGGCGGGGGGCGGCGGCGGGCCTGGGCAGGGCAGGGCGGGCGCGTCGTCGAGGTGGCCGAGATGGTCGCGCAGGCGGCGCAGCGGCGCGCGGGTCTCGGGGGCCGGGTCCTCCCAGCGTTCGCAGAACACCTGCTCCACCTGCGCCACGGCAGGCCCCTTGATGGCGACCTGAACGTCGTGCCAGGGCGGGCGCGGCCCGTACACCTTGGGCATCGGGGCGGATTGCGGGTCGCCCTCGTGGCGGGCGTCGTCGCGGCGGCTGTGGCACAGGTCGATGCCGCCGAGGAAGGCCACGTCGGCCGACGGGTCGCGGTCGTGGCGCAGGATGACGAACTTCTGGTGGTGCGAGCCGCCCGGTTTGGTGCGCATGTCGAGCAGTGCCTGGCCGCCGCTGGCCTCGATGTCCTCACCCAGGTGCCGGTTCTCGGACGCGCTGAAGCGGAGCCAGTCGAGGTGGGAGCGCCAGATGAGGCCGCGTACGAGGGCGCCGCGCCCGGCGGCGTCGGCCATCGCCCGGCCGATGGTCGGCCCGTCGGGCGTCAGCCGCTCGTCGGGGTCGCCGCGCCAGTCGGCGAACAGCAGCAGGTCGTCCTTGTCCAGCGAGTCCAGGCAGGCTTTCAGCTCGGCGAAGTAGGTCGCGCCGTGCACGAGCGGGCGCACGTCGTTGCCGGTCGACCAGGGTTCGAGCCGGGTCGCCGGGTTGTGCCGCTCCTCATTGGTGAGAAACCAGTCCTCAATGCGCATCCGTCCCCCGGTACCCATTCGACGGGCCTCTCACACAGGCTCGCGCGTGTCGGCAGGCGGCGGGCCGTCCACGGCCGTCCAGCTGGGGGCCGCGGGGAGGTGCACGGTGAACGTGGCGCCGCGCCCCGGCCGGCCGTCCGCCGTGATCGTGCCGCGGTGCCCGTCCACGACCTCGCGCACGAGCGCCAGTCCGAGGCCGAACCCCTGGTGGTTGGCCCCGGCGAACCGGGCGAAGAGCCGTTCGGCGTCGTCGGGATCCAGGCCCACGCCGTCGTCGCGGACGGTGAGCCTGACGGTGTCCTGGCCGGTGGAGAGGGTCACCCAGATGTGCCCGCCGACGTCGGTGTGACCGAGCGCGTTGTCCAGCAGGGCCGAGACCACCCGGCGCAGCGCGGACTCGACGCCGCGTACGACGTGGTCGCCGGGCCCCTCGCAGCGCACCTCGATGGTCACACCGCGCGCCTCGGCCCTGGCGTGCTCGGCCACGGCCAGCTCCGCGGCCAGCACGGCCAGGTCCACCGGCCCGACCGGCCTGCGCAGCTGCTGGAACTGGGCCGACAGCAGAAGGTCCTCGACCACCTCGCCGAGCTGCCTGCTGCCCTTGACGAGCTGGTCCACCTCGTCGATGAGCAGGATCGGGTCGGTGCCGCCCCGCAGCCTGCGGGCCAGGAGCTGGGCGCGAGTGTCCAGCCGGGTCAGCGGCGTGCGCAGCTCGTGGCTGACGTCGGCGGCGAAGCGGCGCTGGCGGGCGAGGGCCTCGCCGAGCGGCGCGATGGCCCGGTGGGCGATGACCTGGCTGACCAGCAGCATGGCCAGCAGTCCAGCGAGCTCCGCGGCGACGAGCGTGCGCAGCAGCCGATGCCGCTCCGCGGTCTGGTAGCTCAGGTCCATCGCCGCCTGGACGGTCGCGCCGCCGCGTCGCTGCGTCCTGATGAGGTAGTCGTGGCCGGCCACCCGTGCCTGCGTGACCCGGGTCCGCCCGTCGGCGGCCACCTGGTCGAGTGCGGTGCGCACCGGCAGCGTCGCCGGCGCGCCCGGCGAGCTCTGTACGGCGCCGCCGCGCAGCTCGAACAGCCACCCGCAGGGCGGCGGCTGGGAGACGGGTACGCGTTGCGCGATGGTGGCCAGCTCGCGTGACATGGAGGCGCTCTGCTCGTGCACCATGAAGCAGTAGACCAGCACTCCGACGAGCGCCAGCAGGACGGAGATGGCCGCCGCCACCTGCACGGTGAGCCGGCGGCGGGCCCGGATCAGCAGCCGCCGCTCCGGCTCGGGCCGGTCCGGCCGGGCGCTCCCGTTCGCCGGGCCGCCCAGCAAGGGCCGGCCCAGCGAAGGCCGGCCCCGCAAAGGCAGGCGCAGCAGAGCGGAGAGGTCGCGCAGGCGGCCCCGTCCGTGGCCGTTCACAGCGAACCCAGGCGGTACCCCACACCTCGCACGGTGCTGACGACCTCCGAGCCCAGCTTGGTGCGCAGGTAGTAGACGTACGTGTCCACGATCGACTCCTTCTTGGCGCCGTCGAAGACCCGCTGCCGCAGCGACGTGCGCGTGTGCACCTGCCGCGGGCGGGCAGCCAGTGCGCTGAGCAGCCGGCACTCCTGGCCCGACAGCGCCACCTGCTCGCCGGTCGGCAGCCGTACGACGCGGGACTCGGCATCCAGCCAGCCCGCGCCGAGCGGCAGCAGGCTGGCGTGGTCGAGGTTCCTGCGGTGCAGCGCGCGCACCCTGGCCAGCAGCTCGTCGATGTCGAACGGCTTGACCAGGTAGTCCTCCGCGCCCGCGTCGAGCCCGGCGACCCGCTCGGCGACGGTGCCGAAGGCGGTCAGGACGAGCACCGGCACGGCCCTGCCTTGGCGGCGCAGCCGCCGCAGCAGGTCCAGCCCGTCGAGCGTGGGCAGTCCGCGATCGACGATCAGCACGTCGTACGTGCGGCTCAGGCCTAGGTGCAGCCCCCGTTGCCCGTCCGGGGCCAGGTCGACCGTGTACCCCTGTTCCGTGAACAGGCCGACCAGCATGTGTCCCAGCTCGCGGTCATCTTCGACGAGCAGCAGCCGGCGGGTGGGCAGACCGGCCGTGCCCGAGATCCCAGCCACCCGTCAACCGTTGCATCAGAGCCGGGGAATTACCAGGTCCACTGGGCCATTGGCCGGGCCGCACACTGGTACACCCTGGTCTACCTGCCGGATCACTCGCGATCACGATGGATTGGACCTGGCTTCCACGCGTTCTTGAGGGATTTGATCTACCTTGCCGGCTTGTTCGAGGCGGTCGGGGAGCGCCAACCTGTAGAGCGGCAGGGCGCCCGCGGTGGTGATCACGGCCACGAGCACGAGCATGGAGAACAGCTCCTGCGTGATCATGCCCTGGGCCAGCCCGATGTTGATGAAGATCAGGATCATCAGCCCGCGGGCGTTCATGAGCGCCCCCACCGCGTACGACTCCCGCCAGGAGAACCCGAGCCCCCGCATCGCCACCGAGCACCCGAAGTACTTGCCGCAGAACCCGGCGAGCAGGATCAGCCCGAACGCCAGCAGCATGGCGCCGCCCGCGATGCCGCCGAGCTGGGTGTTCAGCCCGGAGAAGGTGAAGAAGATGGGCAGCAGCAGCGTCGAGACGACCTCCATCATGCGGCCGTGCAGCACCTCGCGGAACTTGGCCTCCCTGGGCATGGCCAGCCCGGCGAAGAAGCCGCCGAAGACCGCGTACACGCCGATCCAGTCGGTCATCCAGCCGGCCGCGAGCGGGATGAGGATGACGGCGTACATCGCGCCGGGGCTGAGCTGGCCGGTGCGCGCGACGGTCCTGCCCATCGGGCGCAGCAGCGGCGCGACGACCTTCAGCATCACGACGGCGAACACCGCGGTCAGCCCGATCGTGGGCAGCGCGTCGGTCGCGCCGGTGCCGAGGTGCATGGCCGACAGCACGGCCAGGATGCACCAGGCGAGGGCGTCGTCGATGGAGGCGGCCAGCAGGGTGAGCCGGCCGAGCGGGGAGTTCTGCAGGCCGCGCTCGTACAGGATCCTGGCCAGCATGGGGAACGCGGTCAGCGACAGCGCGCCCCCGACGAACAGGGCGAACTGGAACGGGGACACGTCCTGGCGGGACAGCAGGCTGTACAGGAGGAGCCCCGCGCCGAAGCCGAGCAGCAGCGACGGGATGATCCCCGACGCGGCCAGCACGGACGCCTTGCGGATCTCACCCGGCGTGCGCGCGCTGTGGTCGAGCCCGGCTCCGACCAGGAACATGTAGAGGGTCAGGCCGATGGTGCTCAGCACGTACAGGACCGGCCGGACCTCCGGCGGGAACAGGGCCGCCTGCGCCTCCGGGAACAGCCAGCCGAACAGCGTCGGCCCGAGCAGCACGCCGGCGACCATCTCGCCGAGCACGCGCGGTTGCATCACCATGAGGGCCAGCCGCCCGCAGATCGCCGCGGCGATCAGGATGACGACCAGGGCGGGCAGGACCTTGAGCACAAGGGCGAGGTTCGGGTCAGGAGCCGTGACGTGGACCAGGATGGACATGCCGATCCTCCGGTTCTGTGAGGAAATGTCGCTCGCACAGCCGCTGCCGGCGCGCGTGCCAGACCATGTAGGTGCCGAGGACGAGCTGCACGAGGCTGCGCCACACGTCCTCCCAGCGGTCGCGTACGCGCAGCCAGGCCAGCACGGGGCCGGGCCGGTGGGGAGCGTCACGAGGGGTGAGCAGGCAGGGCCCGCGGCTGGGCAGGGACCTGGTGTGGGTGACCGAGGAGTCCAGGACGTAGCGGTCCAGGACCTCCCGCGCGACCACCCGCATGGCGATCGGCGCCAGCCGCCAGGCCGGGCACGGGCGGTTGGCCGCCACGCCGAACGGGATGTGGTTGAGCTCCTTGGCGGGCCGCTCGCCAAGGGCCGGGTCGAAGCGGCCGGGGTCGAAGCGGCCCGGGTCGGCGAACCCGGCGCGGTGGAACTCCGGGTAGTCGAAGCAGAGCACCGAGCCGGCGGGGATCGTGGTGCGCTCGTCGAGCCGGATGTCGCCGGTGGTGATGCGGTGGGCGATGCCGAAGAGCGGGTAGAGCCGCAGCGTCTCGGCGATCACCTGGTCGAGGTAGCGGTCGTCGCCCGTACGCGCCCTGCGCTGCACGTCCGGGTGCTGGGCGAGAACCAGCAGCAGGTGGGCCATGGCCTCCGACATCTGCACGACGGCGGTGTTGAAGAAGGCCCCTTGCAGGTAGTACGCCTGCTCGCGGGGGGTCAGGCCGGCCGGGAGCGGGCGGCGTACCAGGTGCAGGCGGTCGAGGAGGTAGCCGGTCAGGCGCAGGCGGCGCCGCATGTGCCGAAGGCCCGTGCACTTGAGCGAGGTGACGACGTCGTTCGCGTTGCCGGCGATCAGGTCGCGGGCCTCGCGCGGGCACGGCTCGCCGAACACGAGCTCGTACGAGAACTCCGCCCACAGCGGCATCATCAGATCCCGCAGCCTGATCAGCCCGCGAACGTCCTCCAGCGCGCGGCCGGCGCAGCGGCGGGCGAGCTGCTCGGCCTGCGCCCGCGGCACCACGAGCAGGTCCCGGGTGACGTGGGCGACGGCGTCGTAGCGTTCGCCCGCCTCCAGGTGCTCCTGGTGCATCTCGGGGCCGGGCGACAGCCAGTACCAGAACAGATCGGACAGCGCGGCGCCCTTGCTCCTGCCGTTCGCGGCCGGATGCGCGTAGACCTCCCTGAACCGTTCGACGCCGACGAGGTCGCCGGGCACCGGGATGCCCTCCTCGCCGTTGATCCGGGCGAAGAGCCAGGCCCGCACCGCCACGATCCGGGCCGGCAGCCACCACGGCAGGCTCATCAGCACGAGGACGGCCGCGACGGCCGCGATCACCATGATCGCCGCACCATGCCGGGCTCCAGCTCGCCGGCCGACGCGCAGCCGCACAGGACGAGCGCGTGCTCGACCTCGGCCCGCAGCAGGCTGAGCACGCGGGTCACCCCCCGCTCGCCGTCCGCCGCCAGGCCCCAGATCACCGGGCGGCCGACCGCGACGGCGGCGGCGCCGAGCGCCAGTGCCTTGAGCACGTCGGTGCCGCGCCTGACACCGCCGTCCAGCAGCACGGGAACGGCGCCGCCGACCGCCGCCACGATGTCCGGCAACAGGTCGATCGTGGCGGGCACCGTGTCGAGCTGCCGCCCGCCGTGGTTCGACACCATGATCGCCGAGACGCCGTGGTCGAGCGCGAGCCGGGCGTCGGCGGGATGGGTGACGCCCTTGAGCACGATCGGCAGCGCCGTCAGCTCCTTGAGCCGGTCGATGTGCTCCCACGACAGCTCGGGCGACATGACGATCGGACGGACCCGGTCGCCGTCGGCTCCGTCGCGCATGTTCTCGCAGCACAGGTGCTCGGGCAGGTCGTGGAAGCCGTTGCGCAAATCACGCTCGCGCAGGCCCATGACCGGCGAGTCCACGGTGACGACCAGCGCCTTGCAGCCGGCCGCCTCGGCCCGGCGGACGAGTGTCCCGGTGAAGTCCGCGTCCGGCTGCACGTAGAGCTGGAACCACAGGTCGGCGTCCGGAGCGGCGGCGGCCACGTCCCCGACGGCGACCGTGGCGGCCATGCTCACGATCATGATGGTCTCCGCGGCGGCGGCCGCCCGCGCCGTGGCCCGCTCGCCCTCGGGGTCGGCGAGCCGGTGGAACGCGGTCGGCGCCACCAGCACGGGCACGGCCGCCCGGCTGCCCAGCAGGGTCACTCCGGTCTCGACCTTGGCCACGCCGCGCAGCACCCTGGGCACCAGCCCGAGCCGGGCGAACGCGGCCTCGTTCGCCCGGACGGTGAGCTCGTCGCCGGCGCCGCCGGCGAAATAGTCGTAGTGCGCGGGTTCGAGGCGCGCCCTGGCCTCCTCCTCGAACCCGCGCAGCGTCCCGAGTCCCATCAGGCCGGCACCGAGGCGATGCGGCGGGCGAAGAAGGCCCGGAGCGGCTCGACGTGGACCTCCTCGGAGTCCCACTCGTTCTCCAGGTTCTCGGTGATGTGGTGGGCGGCCGTGGCTTCGCCCGGACGGTGGTGGCGGATCACCGGGTGCAGATAGTGGCCCTCGTGCGCGCGGGCCGAGTCGCTCTGGCGGATGCGGCCGACCGCGATGTCGAAGGGGTCGATCTTGTCGTGGTCGGGGCCGTACTCCAGGGTGATCGAGAAGTGGCCGCGCGCGCCGATCGGCGGCCCGGTCAGGTCGTGCGGCAGCTCCTCCAGGTAGCGGGCGGTGCCGCCGTCCAGCACGATCACGTCGGCCAGCAGGCCGAACTGCTGCCACAGCGCGGAGGTGCGGTTGACCCGCTCGATGACCGCCGCCGCGAGGGCCGACGGGTCGGCGGGCAGCTCCCTGGAGGGCCACGGCACGTCGTGGTGCCGGGACTCCAGGAAGCGGTGCAGGGCGCGGACGCCGTACCTGAAGCCGTGGATGAAGCCGCTGGTGCCCTGACGGAAGTCGCGTGACTGGGTCAGCGTGCCGGCGAAATGGAGATCGGGGACGTTGACGGATTCGTAGGCGGGGGTCAGCGCCGGGAACCTGTCCCTGATCACCAGGTCGGGCCGGCACGTGTCGCCGAAGATCGAGGCGTCGAAGCGGAAGCCGGTGCACAGGATCACGCGGTCGTACGGGATGTCCTTGGTCACCTCGTTGACCCGGGCGAAGGCGACCGTGACCAGGTACGTGCCGTCGGCCTGCCGCTCGACGCGCTTGACGTCGCCGTCGAGGATCGCGTTCTGGGACTTGAGCTGGTAGGTGTCGAGCAGGCCGTTGTTGACCGCGCGCAGGTGGCCGACGTAGTGGGTGCGCCAGGCCAGGCGCAGGGAGTTGGGGCCGGAGACGTGGATCACCGCCGCGGTCTCCATCAGGTTGTCGGCCGTCTCGAAGCCGGAGTTGCCCTTGCCGATGATGAGCACCCGCCGGCCGAGGTAGTCGGCGGGGTCGGTGGAGGCGGTGTTGTACGTGTCGGCTGTCTCGATGCCCGAGATGTCCGGGATGTTGGGCTTGAGGACGCCGGCCGCGACGATGAGCCGCTTGGCCTCGTACGTGCGCCCGCTCTCGTCGGTCACCCGGAACGGACCGGACCCGCCGGGGCGGTCCACGCGGACCGCGCGCGAGCCGTAGGAGATCCGCAGGCCGCACGCCTGAGCGAAGTCGGCGAGGTAGCGGACCATGTCGTCGGCGTGCGGGAAGTACCGGTCGCTGTAGTGGGTGAACAGCAGCTCGGGATCGTCCGACAGCAGCGAGTTCCAGTCCATCCGGAGATTGAGCTCCGGATCGTCCCAGCCGGTGTGCTTCTTGTTGATGGAGATGAGCGTGCGATGGCGCGGAAAGGTGCGGAAGAACTGGCCCGGCTCTTGGCCGGCCTCCAGGATCAGATATCTCCGGCCCGCCCGGTGCAGGAAGTACCCCAGCTGCAGTCCCGCCGGGCCGGCGCCGATCACCAGGTAGTCCAGGGTGTTGTCCGGCACTGACGCCTCCGTCACAGCGATGTGGTTGAAAGGACAACATCAGTGTTGGCGCGCGATTCTCAGAGATTGCTCAGAGATCGCTTCAGAGCACGCTGCGGGGCAGGTCCAGGAGGGCGCGTTTGTCTGGTTTGCCGCTGGTGGCGACCGGGACGCCGGGCACCGAAGTGATCGTCTGGGGAACGCTGTCCGCGCCGAGCTCGGCTCGTACCAGCGCGGTCAGGGCTTCCCGATCGGGGGAACGGCCTTCCTCCGGCACGACGAAGGCGTGTACGGCCTCGCCGGTGCCCTCGTCCGGCGCGCCGGCCACGTACGCCTCCGCCACGTCGGGGTGCGCGGCGAGGACGCGCTCGATCGGGCCCGCGTAGACGACCATCGCGTTGACCATGATCACGTCGCGGGAGCGGCCGGCGAGGTGCAGGAAGCCGCCCTCGTCCACGTGGCCGAGGTCGCGGGTGCGCAGCCAGCCGTCCCGCAGGGTGTCGTGGGTCTCCGCCTCGTCGTCCCAGTAACCCCGCATGACGTACGGGCTGCGGACGTGGATCTCGCCCGTCCGCCCCGGGGGCAGCTCGGCGCCCTCCTCGTCGCGCACGCTGAGCTCGACCATGGGATGCGGGCGGCCGACCGAGTCCAGGACGCCCGCGGCGATCTGCTCGGGGGTGAGCATCGCGACGTTGCCCGCCTCGGTGGCGCCGTACCCCTGGTAGACGACCGGGCCGAGCCGTTCCGCGGCGGCCGCGAGCCGGCTCGGGCCGATCGGCGAGCCGGACACCATCAGCGCCCGCAGGCTGCCGACGTCGGCGGGCTCCTTCCTGAGCAGGTCCAGCATCTGCGTCAGCCGGGGCACGGTGATGATCGAGCCGGTGATCCGGTAGCGCTCGATCGCGTACGGGAACAGCGGCCGCCCGTCGTCCTCGGGGATCACCGCGGTGCCGCCGCCCAGCAGGCACGGCGCCAGGAACTCCATGACCACCATGCTCGCCAGCGTGCCGAACAGCAGGTAGCGCTCGAAGCCCCTGGCGAAGGCGGCGGCCACGGGGGACCACACGCGCGGCTGCCACGCCCAGTGGGCGCTGAGCGCGGCGTAGGTGAACGCGCAGCCCTTGGGCCGGCCGGTGCTGCCGCTGGTGAACGTCAGCGCGGCCACGTCGCCGGGCCGGGCCGTCACGGCGAGCGGCCGATCCCCGCCACCCGGACGGGCGTCGGTGGGATGCGTGAGGAGGTCCGTCGCGCCGGGGCCGAGCGAGAGCGTCGTCCTCGCGGCGGCCAGCAGCTCGGGCGTCGCGGTCGTGGGGTCCACGAGCACGGCGTCGATGCCCATGCCGAGCACGTGAGCGAGCTGCCCCGGCGGATAGCCGGGCCGGATGCCCACGACGCGGCAGCCCAGCACGTGCGCGGCCATGTGCGCCGCGAACGCCTCGGGCGTGACGGCCGTGCGGATGGCGATCGCCCGGCCGGGCCCCAGGCCGGCCGCGCGCATCCCGTCCGCCAGCCGCCCGATCAGCTCCAGCAGCTCACCCCGGGACACGGTCCTGCCGCCGTGCTCGAATGCCGGGGTGCCGGGCGCGGCGCGCAGGGCGTCGAGCAGGGGTTGCGGGAAGACCATGGCCGGCTCCTCTGAGCGTGCTGGGGCTGGGCTTTCTGAGCCTGCTGGGATAGGCATGTCGTCATAAAACCGGATTCATCGTGAGGCTAGACAGCGCTAATCAGAGACGAATCAGAGACCTGCGGAGGGTGAGCGCGACGTGAAGGTGATCGGCGCGGGGTTCGGCCGCACAGGGACCGCCTCCCTGAAGGCGGCGCTCGAACTGCTCGGCTACGGCCCCTGCTACCACATGTCGGCGGTCATCGCGCAGCCGTACCGGGTGCGGCAGTGGCTCGACGTCGGTGAGGGCCGCTCGCGCGACTGGGACGAGATCTTCGCCGGCTTCCAGTCGGCGCTGGACTGGCCGGCCGCCGCGTACTGGCGCGAGCTGGCCGCGCACTACCCCGACGCCAAGGTCATCCTCACCGTACGGGACCCGGAACGCTGGTGGGACAGCGTCAGCGAGACCATCTTCCGCAGCGCGCTGGCCGAGCGGCGGCTACCCCTGCGCCGCCGGTTGATCCGCAGGCTGGTGGCACTCAGAGCCCCGGACTTCGCGCTCTACCCGCGCATGGCGAGGGCGACCGTCATGGACCGCGTCTTCGACGGCCGCATCGACGATCGCGAGCACGCCATCGAGGTCTTCGAACGGCACGTCGCCGAGGTCAGGGCCACGATCGCGGCGGATCGGCTGCTGGTGTTCGAGAGCAAGGAGGGGTGGGGGCCGCTGTGCGCGTTCCTGGGCGTGCCGGTGCCTGAGGAGCCGTTCCCGCAGGTCAACGAGCGGCCCGCATTCACGAGGAAGCGGCGGGGCCGGCTGTGGCGGCTGATCGTACGCGGGCGCTGAGCCGGAAAACCGGATGTGCCGCTGCGAGAAGTGTGGCTACCGTGATATTCCAGGAAAGCCGATGAACGCCTTCCCGGTGCGAAGACAGCAGTTCCTTCGAGGTTCGATTCCTTGCAGCCCCTCCCACGGGGCTGTCGCCCAATTGGCTGGGCACCTGCCGTCACCTTGATCTCGGGAGGGTTCGTGCGGCCCCCTCTCGATCGACCACGAAAGGGGGCCTCACAAAGTCATGGCGAAATTCAACAGGACACGGGCACGCGCGGCGGTCACCAGCCCCATCACGACCGAGAGCGCCCCGACGGACCTTACTCACGAAGGCGCTCCCGGCTACGTCCGCGACGCCAAGGGCGAGCTGTTCCTGCTCGCGGTCTCCAACCTGGCCGGCGAGGACACCTTCTACGAGGGGGCGGGCGAGCGCGACGCGCGCTTCCGTGCCCTGGTCCACCAGGTGGCGGTCGAGGACGGCGAGTGGCTGGCGCGCTTCCTGCCATGGCTGCGCGACACGGCCAACCTGCGCTCGGCGCCCATCGTGGCGGCGCTGGAGGCCGTCAGGGCCCGGCTGGCCGCGGGCGAGCACGGCCTCAACCGGCAGCTCGTCGACACCGTGCTGCAGCGGGCCGACGAGCCGGGCGAGGCACTGGCCTACTGGACCTCCGCCTACGGCCGCGCCATCCCGAAGCCGGTCAAGCGCGGGATCGCCGACGCCGTACGCCGTCTCTACAGCGAGCGCAGCCTGCTCAAGTACGACACCGCCGGCCGGGCCTTCCGGTTCTGCGACGTGATCGAGCTCGTGCATCCGGCTCCCGACCCGGCCAAGCCGTGGCAGGGGGCGCTGTTCGAGCACGCGCTCGACCGGGGGCACGGCCGTGACACGGACGTCCCGGACGCGCTGCCCGTACTGGCGGCCCGTGCCCGCCTGATGGCCACCTCGGTGCAGGAGCGCCGGGACCTGCTGCCCGGCCTGGGCGGCGCGGGCGTCACCTGGGAGGCGCTGGCGGGCTGGCTGCAGGGGCCGATGGACGCGGCCGCGTGGGAGGCGATCATCCCTGACATGGGCTACATGGCCTGCCTCGCCGAAGGCACCCCCGTCTGGCTCCCCGACGGCACCACCGCACCCATCGAGGAGGTCGTGGCGGACCGGCTCCCGGTCCTGAGCTACGACGCATGGCCCGTCGGGTACGGGCCGGACCAGCCCCTGGGCACCCTCGTCCCCGCCACACCGGTCGCCTGGCTCGACAACGGCGTCCGTCCGGTGGCCGCCGTCCGCTTCGCCTCCGGCCGGGTCGTCGAGGCCACCTACGACCATCGTTGGATCACCCGGCGCGAGAACGGAGGCCAGGCATGGGAGTGGACGACGACCGCCGGCCTCAAGGCCGGCGACCGCATCCCGATCCCGCTGACCGCGTCGTACTTCGGCGACAAGGGCGACGTCCGGGACGGCTACCTCGCCGGCGCCATGCTCGGTGACGGCGGGACGACCGGGACGACGGCGCGTGAGCACGGCGGGATGACCGGGACCACGCCGCGTGGGCCCGGCGGGAGGGGCGCGGTCACCGAGGTCCTGCCCGATGAGTCCTTCAGCCGCGAGTTCTGGATCGGGGCGCTGTCCGGTCTCTTCGACGCCGACGGCCGCGTCCGCGAGACGCGGGACCCCGAGGGCACGCCGCACGGTTCCGCCCGGTTCTGTGTCGGGTCGCGCCGGCTCGCCGAGCAGGTCGCCGACGCCCTGCTGCGGTTGGGCGTGCCCAGCGTCATGCGCGAGCCTGCCGTGCGGATCCGGGGCCAGGGCGAGATCACCGGTGAGCAGGTCGTCGAGGTCGACCGGGCGCCCGCCTTGGTGCGTCTGGCCGAGCTGCTCGACCTGCGCGTGGCGGGCAAGGCGGCGAAGCTGCGGTTCCTCGCCGAGCGGCTGGCCGGCGGACAGTACGCGGCCGGCGGACAGCATGCGGCCGGCGGACAGCATGCGGCCGACGGACAGTACGTGGCCGGCGAGACGCGCGGCGATGACCCGGCGGTCGCGATCGACCGCGTGGTGGCGATCGAGAGCGCGGGCGACAAGCCCACGTACTGCGTGACGGTCGAGCCGTCGCACCTGTTCGTCGCCAACGGCGTGGTCACCGGCAACTGCCTGCGGAACCTCCGCAACTTCGACGAGGCCGGGATCTCCGACGAGGCCGCCGGGCGGATCGCCGCCAAGCTGACCGACCCGGCGGAGGTGGCGGCGTCCAGGCAGCTCCCGTTCCGGTTCTACTCGGCCTACCGCAATGCGCCGTCGCTGCGGTGGGGGCACGCCCTGGATCGGGCGCTCACCCTCGCCACCGCGAACGTCCCCGAGTTCGCCGGGCGGACCCTGGTGCTCGTGGACACCTCCGCGTCCATGTCGTCCGGCTCGATCTCGCGCCGCTCGACGGTCACTCCGGTCCAGGCGGCGGCGCTGTTCGGCGTGACGCTCGCGGCCCGCGCGGAACGGGTGGACCTGTACGGCTTCGCCGACCGCGTCTTCCGCCACCCCCTCACAGCGGGCGGCTCCGTACTGGCGGAGATCGACCGGTTCTGCGGGCGGATCGGGGAGGCCGGCCACGGCACGCGGATCGCCGAGTCGCTGCGCCGGACGTACGAGGGGCATGACCGGGTGGTCATCGTGTCCGACATGCAGACCATGCGCGGGGGCGTCAGCGAGGCGGTCCCGGAGCAGGTGCCCGTCTACGGCTTCAACCTGGGCGGCTACCGCACCGCGGCGATGCCTGCCGGGGGGCGGAACCGGCACGAGCTCGGCGGGCTGTCGGACGCCACGTTCCGGCTCATCCCGCTGCTCGAAGCCGGCGCGAACGCCGACTGGCCCTTCTGACCCGGCGGTCCGGGGCCTGCTCCACGAGCCCCGCTGCACGAAGCTTGCTCCACGGGGCCCGCCCCGCGGGGCTTGCTCTACGGGGCCCGCCGCGTGGGGCTTGCTCTACGGGGCCCGCCGCGTGGGGCTTGCTCTACGGGGCCCGCTGCGCGGGGGCTCTGCTGGACTTGGGCCCGTGAAGTTCGAGGAGGCTTCGCGGGATCCGATCGAGGCGGCTCGCAGGGCCGCGTGGAGGAGGCGCGATGGCGGGAAGCGCTCTGGACCTCGTCCGCCGGTACCGGACCGGCGAGACGACGGTCGAGGAGACCGTGCATGACGTGCTGGAGCGCCTGGCGGACCTCCGCGGGCGCATCGGCGCGGTGGCCGCGACCGATCCAGGACGCAGCCTGGCCGAGGCGGCGGCCTCCGACCGCCGGCTGCGCTCCGGCGCGTGCCGGCCGCTGGAGGGGGTGCCGATCACGGTCAAGGACTGGATCGACGTAGCGGGCTGGCCCGTAACCGGCGCAACGGGCCACCCCCCGACCCGCCAGGCGGAGCCACCCGGCCCGGACGCGGGCGACGGCCGGCGGCCGGGAGAGCCATCCGGCTCGGACGCGCGGGACGGCCGTCGGCGGCCGGGAGTCGATGCGAGTGCGGTGGCGCGGTTGCGGGCGGCCGGTGCGATCGTGGTCGCGATCAGCAGCGCCATGGCCGACAACGCCGTCCACGGCGTGACCAGGAACCCGCTCGACCCGGCACGAGCCCCCGGCGGCTCCTCCTCGGGTACGGCGGCGCTGGTCGCCGCCGGAGCGGTGCCGCTCGGGCTGGGCAGCGACTCGGGCGGCAGCATCCGCCTGCCCGCCGCCTGGTGCGGGATCCCCGGCCTGAAACCGACGTTCGGGCGGGTGCCGCTCACCGGCCACTTCCCCCGGTGCGGCGCGCTGGAGGACGGCAGGACCGTCATCGGGCCCCTCGCCACGACCGTGGCCGACCTCGCCGCCGTCCTCGCCGTGACAGCGGGCCCCGACGGGCTGGACGCGGGCGTCCCGCCCGTCCCGCTGGGCGACCCGGACGAGGTGGACGTGGCGAGGCTGCGGGTGGGCGTCATGGCCGCCGACGAGCCCACGACGCTCGCGCTGGAGGCGCTGGCCAAGGCGGGCGCGACCGTGGTGGCCGAGCCGGTGCCCGACGTGCGGGAGGAGGCACTGGAGCTGACCCGCCGGCACTGGGGCAGGGCCGGACTTACGGGTACGGAGAACGTACGGGTGCTGTGGGACTGGGACCGCTTCCGCCGGCGCCTCCTCACCGCCACCGCGCACCTCGACGTGCTCCTCGCCCCCGCCGCCCAAGGACCGCCACCGCTCTGGCGCGAGTCCGTCGAATCCGACTATTTCTCAACCTTGCCCTGGAGCCTGACCGGCGCGCCCGTCGTCGTCACGCCGTCGGGCACGGCGGCCGGCTGGCCGCGATCGGGCACGGTGGCCGGCTGGCCCGGCGCGGTGCAGGTCGTCGCCCGCCCCTGGGACGACCACATCGCCCTCGCCGCCGCCCACCGGATCGAGCTCGCCCAGCGACCCCTCGGCGGCTGAGCCCCCGGAGAGCCCTGCTAGGGTGCGGCGGATGAGCGGACGTGGAGTACTGGTGACCGGCGCGTCGAGAGGCATCGGCCGCGCCATCGCGACGGCGTTCGCCGCCCAGGGCGACCGGGTGGCGATCCATCACCGGGGCTCGGCGGCCGAGGCCGCGACCCGGCTGGTCGAGCTGCCGGGCCAGGGGCACACGGTCGTGCAGGCCGACCTGGCCGACCCCGAGGGCGTGCGGCGGATGGTGGACGCGGCGGCGGGCGAGCTGGGCGCGATCGACGTCGTGGTGAACAACGCGGGCGTCTTCCTCCACCACCCGATCGTCGAGTCGTCCTACGAGGAATGGCAGGCCGCCTGGCGGCGGACGCTCGACGTCAACCTCATGGGCGCGGCCAACGTCAGCTGGTGCGCGCTCAAGCACATGCCCGCCGGCGGCCGGATCGTCAACGTCTCCTCGCGCGGCGCCTTCCGCGGCGAGCCGGACAGCCCCGCCTACGGCGCCAGCAAGGCCGGCCTGAACGCCCTCGGCCAGTCCCTGGCCATCGCCCTCGCCCCGCACGGCATCGCGGTGGCCACCGTGGCGCCGGGCTTCGTCGAGACCGACATGACGAACGAGCACCTCAAGGCCCCCAGAGGTGACGCGATCCGCGCGCAGAGCCCGTTCGGCCGGGTCGCGCTGCCGGAGGAGATCGCGGCGGCCGTCGTCTTCCTGGCCTCACCGGCCGCCGAGTGGGCCAGCGGCGCCGTACTCGACCTGAACGGCGCCTCCTACCTCCGCTGACCGCACCACGATCCGCCGCCGTCACCCCGCAACCCCGGCCCCGAAATTAGTGATCTTCGCGAAATCGGCCGCTATTGTGAACTTTCAGGGCACATCGGGACTCGCTGCTAGGGGGACGACGTGGCCAAGGGCTGCGGTTACGCGCTGGCATCGCTCGCGGCAGGCATGGCGATCCTGGCGATGGCCAGCGTGGTCTACGTGGAGATCGGCCCAGGGGCGGTGGTCCTCGCCCTGCTGGTGCTCCCGATCGTCCTCGGCGGCTTCGTCATCGTCCAGGACACGCTCCGCGTCAGGTCCATCGCCGCCGCCGAGGAACGCCTGCTGGCCCAGGAACGCGACCACGTCAGGCGCACGGTCGACTTCATCGCCGACCCCTCGCTGACCGAGGAGGCGCGGCTGGCGGTCATCGACTGCTTCATCCCCAGGCTCGGGCTGGACGCGGCGGCCTCGCCGTACCGGGACAGGTTCGTGGTGGTGCCAGACCTCGCGCCGTCCGCGCGGGCCCTCCTGGAACGAGCCAGGGGAGCCGTCGTGACGGTCTACGCCTCCGAGGTCATGCGCCGGCGCCTGCTGGACGGCCTGGCCAACGAGCTGCTGTTACCCCGGCAGATCTGGGAGATCGCCCTGCTGCTGTGGGTCCAGACGCACCTGCACGAGGAGCAGCGCGCGGCCCGTCAGGGGGTGGTGACGCCCGAGCTGCTGGCCGTGCTGGAGCCGCAGCAGCGGGCGCTGCGCCGCTCCATCGACGCGGTGACGGCCAGGGTGGAGAGCCTGGAACGGTACGCCCACCGGGTCCAGGAGGCGGACGCCGCCCTGCGTGCCCAGGCGGCGCTGGGCAACAACGAGAAGTACCGGGCGCTGCTGGCGCACACCGACGACGACGAGGGGATGCGCGAGCTAGAGGTCCACGGCGACGCGCTGGAGGAGACCCTGGCCAGGAGCGTGCGCCAGGCCATCGAGGCAGGGCAAACCCTGGAAACCTGACCGGCCGCCCGACCAGCACTGGACACGGCGCCCGACCGGCGCGCCGCCGCTCGGCCGGGCGTCAGGGCAGCCGCCGCTCCAGCAGCAGGGCCCCGCGGCCCGACAGCAGCGAGGCGCACCACTCGCGCAGGTCCGCCGGCTTCGGCCCGCTCACCCCGCCCGTCTCCAGCAGATCCGCCCAGTCCAGGAGGGACTCGGCGAGCATCAGCGGCACCCCGCGCCGCTCGTGGACCTCCGCCGCCGCCTCGAAGTGCTCGGAGGCCCGCTGCGGATCGCCCATCGTCACGCACAGGTGAGCCAGGTAGTGGTGGCCGCAGTGGTGCGCGACCGTGCCGTGCCCGAAGGTCTCCCCGTCGCCGGCCAGCGAGTCGTACAGGCGCTCGGCCAGCTCAGCCCGCCCCAGGTGCGAGGCCGCCACGGCCAGATTGTCCAGGGCGGGCCTGTGCGCCATGTTGCGCGGCGGGACGGCGCCCCGCTCGGCCAGGATGCGCTCCAGCAGCGGATCGGCCTCGTCGTCGCCCAGCTCGCACAGGTAGCGCAGCACCGCGTGCACCGGATCCACCCGGAGCGCCTGCGCCGCGCGGCGCAGCCGGTCGCGCAGCTCCCACAGCCGCCCCTGCAGCCGCCGGATCTCGGCGATCTGCTCGGAGTAGATGGCCACGGCCTCCAGCCGGCGGCCGATCTCGGTGCCCAGCCGCATGGCCGACTCCGCCTCGGACTCGGCCTGCGCCAGGTCCCCCTGCATCAGGGTCAGCCCGGCCTTGGAGTAGCCGATCAGCCAGTTGAGGTGCGGCTGCCCCAGCCGCCGCGCCAGCTCGTCGGCCTGGTCGAGCAGCAGCGCCGCCTTGGTCGCGTCGCCGCTGTCGAGCACCGGGGGAGTGCGCTGCACGTAGGCGTGGAACAGCGCCAGGTCGTCGCCCGTCCGGCGAGCCGCCTCCAGCATCTCGTCGCCGTCGCGGTGCCGCTGGTGCAGCGGGTCGGCCGGGATGATCGTCAGGCTGCGCATGCCGAGCACGCTGGCCAGGGTGCGCGGGTCACCCGACTTGCGGGCCAGGGCCACCGCCTCGTCGCTGAGCGCGAAGCGCCGCTCGCCGTCGGGCGCCCAGATGAGCTCGGAGGCGAGCTGGGCCGCCAGCAGCGCCCTGGTGCTCAGGTCGGTCGAGTCGACCAGCTTGCGCGCCTCGGTCAGCAACGCGATGCGCTGCGTGTCGGGCGCCGCGGACACGCTGGAGGCGCGGTCGCCGCCGAGCGCGGCGGTGACGATCAGGTCGTTGCGGCCGCATTCCCTGCCCAGGTCCGCCGCCCGCACCAGGGTCGGCCTGGCCTCCGGGTGCCCGGCCAGCCACATCGCCCTGCCGCACTCCATGAGCAGCTCGGCGCGCCGTTCGCGGCTCGCGCCGGGGAAGTCCTCCAGCAGGTCGAGCGCCCGCTGGTACCAGGTGACGGCCTCGCGGTGGGCCAGCCCGGCCAGGGCGTGCTGCGCCGCGAGCACGGCCGCGTCCGCCGCCGCGCTCACCCTGCCGGGGTCGCGGCCGTGCTCGGCGGCGGCCAGCAGGTGCGCGGCCACGACGTAGGGCCTGGCCTCCATGGCCTCGGGGTCCGTCTGGCGGAGCGCGTCGGCGACCCGCCCGTGCAGCAGCCCGGCGCGCGGCGCCGACAGCGTGGCGTAAAGAGCGTTCCTGGTCAGCTCGTGCGAGAAGTGGTACGGGCCGTTGCCGGTCGAGGTGACCAGGCCCGCGCCCATGGCCTCCTCCACCGCGGCCACGAACCTGGCCTCGTCCAGGCCGAGCCCGTGCCGCAGCTCCGCCGCCTCCAGCCGCTCGCCGACGGCCAGCAGGCTGACCAGGTCTCTGGCGTCCGGGTGGAGCTGCGACATCCGGGCCATGACCATCCGGGTGACCGAGTCGGGCACGGCCAGCGCGTCGAGGTCCTTGCCCGCGCTCAGCTCCCTGGCCACCTCGCTGATCAGGAACGCGTTGCCGCCGGTGATCCGGTGCAGGAGCCCGGCGTCGCCGCCGCCGCGCACCTCGCGCAGCGCGTCGGTGACCTCGTCGAGCCCGAAGGAGGAGACCTGGACGACGCGGCTGTCGGCGGTCAGCTTGTACAGCTCCGGCATGGCGGCGTCGACCGCCACCGGCCGCGAGGTGGCCAGGATGAGCAGCGGCAGCGCGTCGGCGTCCCACATGAGGGCGTGCAGCATCTGCAGCGACTCCAGCGTCGCCCACTGCAGGTCGTCGATCACCAGCAGCACCGGCCGCACGGTCGCCAGGCGTTCGATCAGCGTGCGGGCGGCCGCCATGAGGTGGTAGCGCTCCGACACGGGCTCGGTGGCCGGCGGCACTTGCAGCGACAGCGGCGGCGCGGCCAGGGAGGGCGCGAGCCGGACGAGCTGGCCGCACTGCTGGTCGACACCGGCGCGCAGGAGCAGCGCGGGCGAGGTGCGGGCCAGCCGCTCCACCGCCCCCGCGATCGGCTCGTACGCCTGCCGCGCCGGGTCCGTGCACCGCCCCGCCAGCACCGTGAACTGCCGCTTGAGCGCCCGCCTGGCCACCACGGACGCCAGCCGCGTCTTGCCGACCCCCGGCTCGCCCTGGAGGATCACCAGCCCGCTGCCGAACTCGGCCGCCGCCAGCTCGCCGTCCAGCGCCCGCAGCTCCTCGTCCCGGCCGACGAAGGGCAGCACGTGACCGTTGTTCAGCCAGGAGGCCAGCTCGCCGCTCTGGTGGTGGTCGGCGCTCTGCCAATGCAGCTCGTACGCGTGCAGCGGCTCGCGCAGCCCCTTGCCCGGCAGCCGCCCCAGATCCTTGAACTCGTGCCTGCTGCGCCCCTGCGCCAGCCGCCGCACCAGATCGGTGCAGAGCACCTGACCGCCGTCCGCCACGGCGACCAGCCGGGCCGCCTCGACCGTCGGCAGCCCGCTGACGTCGTCGTGACCCCAGCACACGTCGCCCGCCGCGAGCGCGGCCCTGATCGAGATCTTCTCCAGGGCGCGCTCGTTCTCGTCGGCCACGGCCTGCTCCACCGCGATGATCGCGTCCAGCCCGGCCGTGGCCGAGTCGAACACGGCCATCAGCCCGTCGCCGAGGCTCTTGGTGAACGTCGATCCGCTCGCGGTCACCACGGAGTGGAGCAGCTGGTAGAGGCGCCGGAACACCACGTTGGCGCGCTCCTCGCCCAGCCTGATCCGCATCGCGGTGGAGCTCACCACGTCGGTGAACAGGATGGTCGCCGTGGTGAGTGTGCCTGGCTCATGCGGGAGAGTCACGTGCGCAGCCCTTTCAGCCCCTGCGCGGGCGATCGTAGCGTCTGGCGTACGGTGCGGCGGATCTCGCGGGTCTTCACCGCCGGCTTCGACTGCTTGATCCGCCACGCACGGGCCAGCTCATCCGGGATCCTGAACGCCGCCTCCCCGCTGGAGTTGCGGTCGATCATGGCGACCACGATATGCCGTCCGACCCTGCGTACCAGCCAGCGAACCACACTGTCCACGGGTCCTGCCAGCCATGCGCGCCGATGCACCCCGCGGCCCGTGGCGAACAGGGCGGTGCACCACCAGGCCGGCTTCGGCACACCGAGCAGCTCGGGCACCCGGTCGGTCCCGTGCGGGGCGTCGCGGAACATCCAGTGCACCAGGCTGCGCGGCAGCTTGCGCCACCCCAGGTGCATGAACTCCTCCGTCTCCGTCAGGAGCCTGGCCATCAGCCGCCGGCCCTCGTCGCTGGGCTCGCACAGGCGGCCCAGACGCTCGCTGATCGGCTGGACGTCGTCGAGCGTGAGAGGTCCGTCGCGGCACGCCTCCACGCCCATGAGGTTGCCGAACACGCTCCAGGTGTAGAGGTGGGCGGCGCGCTGCTCGTCGGTCAGCGTCACGCCCATCGTCTCCAGGGCCTCCCACGTCACCACGGAGAAGTCGAACAGGGTGGCGAGCAGCAGCTCCTGGTTGACCGGGGGCCCGAACTTCTCGGTGTCCCATTGGTCGGCGTAGCGCTCCTTGACCAGGGCCCGCACGAACGAGTGCAGGATCCGCAGCCCGATCGCCGTCGTGTGCCCGGGGCCGCCCGGCGCCAGGCTGTTGGTGGCGTTCAGCCCCATCACGTCGACCAGCATCTGCCCGGTCTCGGCGACCCGGCGGGTGAGGCTGTGGGTGGCCAGGTTGGAGACGCCCGCCAGCACCTTGGCGCTGGACACCTCCGCGTACGCCATCGGCAGGCACGCGAAGAACAGCGCGGCCGACTGGTAGAGCCCGTAGTCGGCGAAGACCGCCTGCCCCCTGGCCAGCAGCTCGCGATCGTCTCCCCAGTCGGGCAGCTCCTTGGCGAAGTCGATGGCCTTGAAGATGCCCGCCGCGGGCGGCTCGCCGGCCGGCGCCCTGGCCTCCTGCTTGGCCGTCGCCAGCTCGGCCACCACCGCCTTCAGCAGTTCGAGCGGCCCGCCCTCCTCGGGCCGCTTCTCCAGATAGTCGGCGACCACCGCGTCGATCTCGGGGTCCGCCTGCCGCCTGAGCAGCCGGAATCTCTCCTCCGGCCAGCGCTCGGCGCTGTCGTGATCGTTCATGTGCCCCGTACTCCAGATTCGGTCAGAGCCCGCCCCGCTTCCGCAGGGCGGCGACATCCAGCAGCGTGATGGTTCGGCCTTCGATCGCGATGAGATTCCTCGACACGAGTGACTGCAGGGCCCGGTTGACCGCCGGCCGCGACGCGCCGATCAGCGCGGCGAGGTCGGACTGGGTCAGCCCGGGCAGGTCCACCACGCCGTCGGCCTGGCCGTGCTTGTCGGCCAGCTGCAGCAGCAGCTTGGCCAGCCGGCCGCCCAGGTCGAGAAAGGCCAGGTCGGCCGCCTGGTCGGTGAGCCTGCGCACCATGTGGCCGAGCATGCGCAGGAACTCGTCGGCCAGCCCGGGATGCTCGCGCATCAGCTCCAGCAGCCGCGCCCTGGGCAACGCGAACACCCAGGCGGGCCGCACGGTGACGATCGAGGCCGAGCGTGGCGAGCCGTCCAGCAACGCCATCTCGCCGAAGGTGTCGCCCCGGCCCAGCATGTTGAGCACGATCTCGTCGCCGTGCTCGGTGGTGAACACCACCTTCACCAGGCCGTCCAGCAGCACGTAGAGGGACTCCCCAGGGTCCCCCTGGTGAAAGATGATCTGCCCTGACCGGTATCTCCTCGCGAGCCCGGCGCGTGCCGTGCTCAGGATGCCGCTCTCTCCGAGTACGCGGAACAACGGGATCTCCGCCAGCACGGTCGCGACCGGCTGAACGTCGTGTGGAATCCCGCTGCGCCCGTTCATGCAAGAACTTTAGGCCGCATTCCGCGCCAGGGCAGTAAGTGGTAACCGATCCGCGGAATGTGACGAGGAACACATCCGCACTGTCACGTCCGAGACAGACCAGGAGGATCACTCGGCGCAACGTTGGTGTGCCGGCCGGTAATGGCCCCCCGAGAAGCCGGACCGGCAGGGAGAACGACATGCAGTTGGAGACCATCGAACGCCTCGACACGGCCGCGCTGGTGTCCGCCGCACAGGACGGCGACGCCGAAGCGTGGGAGCGGCTGATCGAGGAGTTCAGCCCGATGCTGAAGGCCCGCATCCGCCGCTTCAGGCTCAACCACGAGGATGCCCAGGACGTGCTCCAGACCACCTGGCTGCTGGCCTGGCAGAACCTCAAGAGCGTGGAGGACGGCCAGCGCATGGCCGGCTGGCTGGCCACGATCGCCTTCCGCGAGTGCCTGAAGCTGACCAGGCGGACCAGGGAGATCTGCACGCCCGACCTCGACTCTTTGGGCAGCACGGACGACGTGGACAAGGAGCTGGCCAGGATCTGGCTGGCCGGCACGCTGGCGGAGCTCGTCGAAGAGCTGCCGGCAGCGCAGCGAGTCCTGTTCAGAGCGCTCACGGAAACCTCCGAGCCCCACTACGTCGACGTGGCACGCAGACTGGGCAGGCCGGTCGGGAGCATCGGGCCCACCCGAGCCCGCTGTTTCGCGAAGCTACGCGGGCTCCTCCAGGCCCGCGAGATCACCAGAGACTTCCTGGACTGACCTGCTGTGCTGCCGCCTACTTGGCTGACTGGTCAAGCGGGATCGCCTCCAGGAACGGCTCGAAGTCGAAGCGCGACATCTCGTGGGCATCGGGGTCGCTCTCGGCCGGATACCGGTAGAGCCTGCGGCGGGGCTGGCGCAGCCCGGGGTTGCCGGCGAACATCTCGCTGACGGCCTCGGGGACCAGCCCCCGCGTCATTTCCGCGGCCAGGCCGTCGGCCACGTCCTGGTCGAACGGGATGTCATAGAGCGCGCCCACGTGCTGGTAGACGCGGAAGTAGCTGACGATGAAGCGCATCCGGTCGGGGTAGGACACCCAGTTGGCCACCCCCGCCGTGGACGCCTCCTGGTCCTCGGTGATGAACTCCTCGGCCAGCTTGCGCACCTTCTCGTTCTGGATCGGCGCCCACACCGTGGCCATGTCCACGCCCTCGGGCGCGGTCAGCGGCCGGCCGACCTTGATGTCGCTGAGTGGTGTGCGCACGGCGAACATGCGGCGCGTGTAGAGCGCGGCCCACTTCTCCTCCAGCGTCCGCGTCAGCCACGGCTGCCTCTCGTGCGGCGCGCTGAAGAGGCGGAAGCGGGGGAAGCGCCGCCGGGTCACCACGGAGCGCAGCGAGCGCCACGACACCCGGGTCAGCCATCTGACCGGCCGGTAGAGCACCAGCTCCAGCGCCTTCTGCGCGCGTGCCTGCTCGTACGCCGACAGCGCGATGTTGGCCCCCAGCATCAGCTCGGCCCGCACTGCTGGATCGGTGGCCTGCCTGGCCTCGATCAGCAGCTCGGCGGCGGACTTCAGGTAGCGCGCGTCGGCCGGCGAGAGCAGGTCGGTCAGGAACTCGGGGGGCGTCGGCGTCAGCTCCGACTCCGGGCTCACCTTCAGATAGCGGTCAGGCGTGTCGTTCCACAGGTTGACGGCCAGGCTGGCGGTCTCCAGGAAGATGGCCCGGTTGGCCAGCGCCAGCCCGAGCTCGTAGCTGGGACCGAGCAGGGTGAGCAGGCCCGCCCTGAACAGCCGGGCGAAGCGGGCCGGCACGCGCATCCGCCGGCCGAAGTCGGCGATGAACGGCGAGTCCGGCCCCAGGTCGAGGCTCTCTCCGACCGCCTTGGAGGTCCAGGTGGCGTAGCAGTACCAGTTGTTCGCGTCCCTGCCCAGATGCTGGGCGAGGTCCCCTGCGACGCGGTGGTAGCTGTAGGCGATGACCATGGCTTCGAGTGCCGGGCTCCGGTCTTTGTAGGCCGCGATGCGCAGCACGTCGTCCGCGGTCATCTCCGCGGTGATCGGCGTGTCGGACATGAGGTCTCCCGTTCGCTGTTCCTGCGCCCTCATGGGAGTCAGAGCGATCCCGGCGGCGCCAGATACAGGCGGCTTCAGATAACGTTCCCCGTGGCCGCCAGCCAGGAGCGTAGGGCTCGTGACTTGCGGCGGGCTTGCAGGACGCCGAGCGGCCGGATCGGCGTGTGCGGCGGCAGGAAGCGCAGCCGGAAACCCGCGCCCGCGCCGTCGATCTCGACGAAGGCCCGCAGCGGGTGCCAGCGCACCGAGATGTCCGCGCGGGCCAGGGTGAAGACGGTCTCCTCGTGCGTCACGTACGTCAGCAGGCGGTCCGTGGCCACCAGGGCGCCGATCGCGACGGCGCCGGGCCGGCCCGGATCCCACCACACGGGGTTGAGTACGAGATCGTCCCGGGAAACCATGACGGCTCCATCCGCCGCCGCCCCGGGCAGGCCGCCCGGGGCGGCGACTGTCATTCCTTCACCATAATCTTGCTGATCACCACGAATCCGCCGAGCGCCCCCGCGGTGCCCGCGGCCGTCGTGGTGGTGAGATTGACGACCAGGTCATATGTGCCCGGAGTGAGCTGGCCCCGCATCGGAATCGAGGCCGTGTATCTGCCGGAGCCAGGTGTGAAGGTCAACTCCACGGGCGGCGACGGATGTCTCGTCTCACCACCTCCGAGCAGGTCGGCGATGATCTCCAATTGCCAGCATCCCGCCAGCCAGTCGACCAGCTCGCCCGTTACCTCCCAGCTCACATCGATGGTCCAGCCCTCGCTACGCCGTACGACGGTCGTGGGTGTGGCGCCCGGATCCACAACCTGGCCGTGGAGAATACCGGCCAGCTGCTCGGCCGGTACTTTCATCACTTGAAACTCTCCGGTCGCCATTTCGATCTCCTCTCCGTGGGAACCAGGTCCCCGTGTGAAGGAGCAGAGTGGCGACACCGCCGGGTAAATACGCGCGTTCCCGGCGATGAATGCCGGACTTTCTTCAGGCCCGTTTGCCGGCGATCATCACCAGGTCCGCCGGGCCGGCCGTCACGACCGAGTCGCCGTTCAGCGTCACGCGGGCGGCGACCGCCGAGGACAGGTAGGCGTTGAGCCCCTTCACCACGAGGTCGTCGAGCCGGCCGCCGGCCAGGCGCAGCACCGCCGCGCCGCCGTCCGCGGCGATGATCTCGGCGCTCCCGTACGGCGTCCGCACGCCGATCGGGCCCTGGTTCCCGGTCTGGACGAGCACCGTCACATAGTGGACGTCCCGGTCCGGGTGGCTGCGCACGAACGCGTCGGCGGCGCCGTACAGGATGGGGTGGTCGCCGTCCGGCCCCTGCTCCGACGGGGTGAGCAGGGCGCAGGGCGCCAGGTGTTCGTCCAGCTCGGGGACGGGGCCGTCCACCAGGAGTCGGCCCCCGGCGGCGGCGTAACCGGCGAGCAGCCGCTGCACGCCCGCGTGCATGAACGGCCCGCCAGGCACGGTGACCGTCCGGTAGGCGGCCAGCTCCCCGGCCGTCGTGTTCTCCAGGTCCACGACGGCGTAGTCGAGGCCGCTGGCGCGCATCCGCTCGTGGAAGGCCAGCAGCGTCCGGCCGCACTGCGGGCCGGCCGGTCCGGACAGCGCGGCGATCCCGGCATAGGGGAGGTACAGCCCGAACGCGTCCCGCACCACGGGCGCGCACTCCAGGAACTCCGTTCCGTGCAGCGCGAAGAAGTCCGCCAGCGCCCGCACGACCGGCGCCTTGGCCGTGGCCGTCCCGTCCGCGTCGATCGGCGCGCAGTCCGGGTACGGGCCCGTGTGCGCCGCGTCGAGCTCCGGCGCCCAGCCCGAGGTCGCGACCCCGGTGTAGACGTTGAACCCGGTCGCCCCCGCCGCCATGGCCAGCAGCGACTGGTGGAAGCTGGTGGCCCCGTCGATGTAGGCCGGGTGGTAGAGCTGGGAGAAGCCCCAGTTCTCCTCCAGGTTCGGGCCGGGGGCGCGCTTGGCCGCGATCACGTAGCGGGCCTGCGCCTCATGGTCGTCCGACACCACGCCCATCCAGTTGGTGAACCCGTACGAGATGCCGTCCCACAGCTCGGGCCTGACCCTGGCCAGCCAGTCGTCCAGCTCGGGCACGGTCGGCGGGTTGAGATTGACGACGACCGGCAGGTCGGAGCCGACGGCCTGGGTCCAGACGCGGTAGACCTCGGCCAGGTACGCGGCGTGGAAGCGGCCCCAGTCCGCCTGCGCGAGCGAGCCGGAGGCCGCGGTGGGCGGGCGGATCTCCGCCCAGCCACTGAAGCCCGTCCCGTGCACGCCGTTGTACGCCTCCAGCGTCCCGTACCAGGAGCGCAGCAGGTCGCGGAAGAACGCCACCCCGGACGGGCTGTAGTCGTAGGCGGTCAGCGGCAGGGCCCCGCTGGTGTAGAGGCCCTCGTTCGCGATCTGCAGCGCGATGACGGGACCGCCGGCGGCCAGCACCTCCTTGCCCACCGCCGACAGCCACTGGGTGGCCTTGGCCAGGAACGCGGGGCCGAGCGGCGCGGGCAGCGGCCGTCCGGCGGCGGCGGACCCGTCCGCCCAGCGCGAAGCGGCGCCGGAGGCGTCCAGCAGCGGCTCGATCGAGGGATCCGCGTCCGGGCAGACCCAGTCGGGCAGCCCGCCGTAGGCCACCTCGGCGTGGATGAACGGGCCAGGCTTGGCGATCACCCGCAGCCCCAGCTCCTCGCAGAGCTCCAGGAAGGCGACGACGTCGGTGGACGGCCGCGTGGCGCCGGTGAAGTCGGGGGCCGCGCCCGGATCGGGCTGGTGGTGCCGCCAGGGCAGGTAGCAGGTGACCACCTCGATCCCGAGCTCGTCCCGCACGCCGCGCAGGCGATCGGCCCACACGGCCGGATCGTCGCGGTAGTAGGGATAGTCGGCGGTGACGAGCACCCGCGGCACGCCGTCGACGACGGCGACCCCGTCGCGGACCTCGATGATCACGCTTTTCCTCCTCAAGCCTTGAGCCCGGTGAATGCGATGCCCTGCAGAATGCGCCGCTGGAAGATCAGCAGCACGACGATCACCGGCAGGACGGCGAGCGTGGCGCCCGCCATGATGTAGTAGGCGCGCCCGCCGTCGGGGCTGGCCACGAGCTGCTGCAACGCCAGCGGCAGCGTGTACAGCTCGGGGTCGTTGGTGACGACCAGCGGCCACACGAGGTCGTTCCAGTGGAAGAGGAAGCTGGTGATCGTCACGACCGCCAGCACCGGCTTCGACAGCGGCAGCACGATCCGCCAGAAGATCTGCATCCGGCCGGCGCCGTCGATCAGCGCGGCCTCCTCCAGCTCGGCCGGGATCGACAGGAAGAACTGCCGCAGCAGGAAGATGTCGAGCACGGAGGCCACGTTCGGGACGATGAGCCCCCACCCGGTGTCGAACATGCCGAGCGCCTGCGTCACGTGGATGCGCGGCACCAGCAGGGTGATCGTGGGCACCATCATCCCGGCGAGCATGAAGACGAACAGCTTGTCGCGCCCCGGGAACGGGATCCGCGCGAACGCGTACGCCGCCAGCGCGTCGATCAGCAGCTTGGCCGGCACCAGGACCGCGCACACCCAGAGGCTGTTGACGAACGCGCTGCCGAGCCCGCCGTAGCCGAGCACGTAGTCGTAGTTGTCCAGCGTCGCGGCCCACTCGCCGGTCTTCTTGTCCAGCGGCAGCAGGCTGGGCACCTTGGTGTAGATGTCCTGGCCGTGCTTGACCGAGGTCGCCAGCATCCACAGGAACGGCACCACCGACACGGCCGCCAGCAGCACCAGGGCCACGTAGATGGAGGCCTTGCGGCTCTTCGTCACGACGCCTCCTGGCGGACGAACCGGAACTGCAGCGCCGTCACGATCATGATGAAGACGAGCAGGATGAACGACATCGCGCAGGCCGCTCCCATGGCGTCGTAGCGGAAGGCGAACAGGTAGAGGTGCAGCACGTACGTCAGGCCCGACTGCTCGGGGCCGCCCGTGACGCTGCGCCCGTTGCCGGAGAAGATCACGTACACCAGGCCGAACACCTGCAGCGCCGCGATCACCCCCGTCACGAGCAGGTAGAACGTGGTGGGCCTGAGCATCGGGAGCGTCACCCGCCAGAATCGCTGCCAGGGGTTCGCCCCGTCGATGATCGCCGCCTCCTGGATGGCCCCGGGGATGCCCTTGAGCCCGGCCAGATAGATGATCATCGAGATGCCGCACTGCCAGGTCGCGATGAACGCCAGCGCGGGGATGACCAGCTCGGGGGTGTTGAGCCAGTTCTGTCCCGGGATGCCGACCAGTTCGAGCACCGAGTTGATCAGGCCGTACTGCGGGTCGTAGAGCCAGCGCCAGATGGCGCCGACCGCTGCCTCCGCCGTGACGACCGGCAGGAACAGCAGCAGCCTGAACAGGTTCGCGCCGCGCCTGACGGCGTTCAGCAGCAGCGCCTGCACCATCGCGGCGACCAGGGTCATCGGCACGGCGATGAGCGTGTACTGCAGCGTGACCCGCACCGACTTCCAGAAGTGCGGATATTTCACGTCGTCGAACATCAGGTCGGTGTAGTTGGCCAGGCCCACCCAGCCGGCGTCGGAGCGCAGGTTCCAGTCGGTGAAGCTGTAGTAGAGGGCCGACAGGGCCGGATACAGCAGGAAGATCACGAAATAGGCGAGCGCCGGGGCGATGAGCAGCCAGGCGATGAGATGGTCGCGGCGGCGCGCCGCCGGGCGGCGCCGGGCCCGCCTCCCTGGGCCCGGCGCCAGTCCCGGCTTGTCGGCCAGCACGGGTGCGGTCACGTCAGCTGTTCCAGCCGAGCAGGGAACGGGTCTTGGCCGCCGCGTCCGTCAGCGCCTGCTGCGCGGTGACCTTGCCGATCAGCGCGGACTCGATGGCGGGAGCGATGATCTCGTCGTTGACCTGGATCCACTGCGGCACGGCGGGCCGGGCGTGCGCCACCTTGAGCTGCTCCAGGAACGCCGCCTGCTCAGGACCGCCCGCGACCGGCTGCGCCTTGAGGTGGACGGGGAAGCCGCCGAGCGCGTCGGCGACGGCGGCGTTGTTCTGGGCGTTGTTCATGAACGCCAGCCACTTCCACGCCAGGTCGGCGTTCTTGCTGGTGGAGAAGACCACCGAGTCCTCGCCGCCGATGTTGCCGGCCGCCTCGGTCTTGTACGGCAGCGGCGCCACGCCGAAGTCGAGGTCGGGGAAGTCGGCGTGGATCGTCGGCACGTCCCACGGCCCGGAGATGGTCATGGCCGCCAGGCCGTTCTCGAACGGCTTGTCCGAGTCGGTGATCTTGCGCGGGGAGGACTTCAGCAGGTCCACCCAGAGCTGCAGCGCCTCCACCGCGGGCGGCTGGTCGAACAGCACCTTCTTGCCCGCGTCGTCCACCATCTGACCGCCGGCGCCGTGCACGATGCCGGGGAACATCCAGGCGCCGTACCCGTCGCCCTTGGGGACGTTCATGCCGGCCACGTTCGCGTCGGCGGCGTGCACCTGGGCGGCGGCCTGCTTGAGCTCGTCCCAGGTCTTCGGCGGGGCCGGCACCAGCTTCTTGTTGTAGAACAGGGCCACGCAGGTCTGGTCCTGGGGCAGGCCGTAGAGCTTGCCGTTGGCGCGGTTGGTGTCGAGCGCGCCCTTGTAGAAGTCGGCCTCGGTGATCAGCCCGGCGGGCACCTCCTTGATCGTGCCGTCCAGGGCGTACTTGGAGACCAGGGGCTGGTCCAGGATGCCCGCGTCGGGGGCGCTCTTGCTGGCGACCGCGCTGCCCAGCTTGGTGTTGTAGTCGTCCTTCGGGATCTTGACGAGCTTCACCGTCACGCCGGGGTTGGCCTTCTCGAAGTCCTTGCGGACCTTCTCCATGACCTGACCCGCCTGCGGCGTGCGGTCCTGGTACATCCAGAAAGTCAGCTCTTTGGAGTCGCCCGACCCCTGGCCGGCGCCGCCGCCACAAGCGGCCAGCCCGTTCACGAGCAGGGTCGCGAGCGCGGCCACGGTGGCGCCTCGCACAAGTCCTCGGCTCATTGTCGTCTCCTCATCGGGGGGATGGGCAGACCATAATCTAAGCCTCGAAGAAAGTCAGGACCCGCCTGGGAAACGCTTCGGTAACGGCGCGTTCACGGCCCTGGGCTACAGCCGCTTTCGAGCCTTGAACTAACATGACGGAGCGATTCGGAGAGGACGGGGACGAGTATGGGCACGTCAGAGCGCAGGACCGTACGGGATCTGCGCAGGGGGAACCGGGCGATGCTGCTGCGCTCGCTCTATTTCGGCGGCCCGGCCAGCCGCAACGAGCTGTCGGCCGCGACCGGCCTCAGCGCGGCCACCGTCAGCACCATGACCGGCGATCTGCTCGGCGACCACGTCATCGTCGAGGCCGGCCAGGTCGACTCCGACGGCGGCCGGCCCCGCGTGCTGCTCAGGGTCAATCCGGACTACGGCTACGCGGTCGGCGTGGACGTCGGCGAGACGCAGGTCAAGGTCGAGCTGTTCGATCTGGAGATGAAGGAGCGGGCCAGGGCGCACTACGCGGTCCGCTCGGCCAAGCACGACCCCGAGCTGGTCGCCCGCCACATCCTGACCGGCGTCGACGCGGTGATCGCGGAGGGCGGGGTGGCCCCCGAGCAGGTGCTCGGCGTGGGCGTCGGCGTCCCCGGCATCGTCGATCCCGGCCCCGACGCGCTGGTGCGGGCCAAGACGTTCGGCTGGGAGTCGGTGCCGCTCGGCGCGCTGCTGCGGGCCGGCGCATCGCCTGAGCTGCCCCTGTACGTGGACAACGGCGCCAAGACCATGGGCCAGGCCGAGCTGTGGTTCGGCTCGGGCAAGGGCACCCGTGAGGCGATCATCGTGCTCATGGGCTCCGGCGTCGGCGGCGCCATCGTGACCGGCGGCGAGATCTACCGGGGCGCGGGCAAGGCGGCAGGGGAGGTCGGCCATCTGAAGATCGTCGCAGGTGGGCGGGCCTGCCGGTGCGGGGCCAGGGGATGCCTGGAGGCGTACCTGGGGGCGGAGGCGATACTCGACCGCGCGGGCGTCGTCGCCGACTCGGCCGAGGAGGAGGCCGCGCTGGCGCGGCTGCTCGAAGAGGGCTCGCCGGTCATCGACGAGAGCGTCGAGCTGCTCGGCGTGGGCCTGTCGAGCCTGGTGCACCTGTTCAACCCCGAGCGCATCGTCATCGGCGGCTGGGCCGGCCTCATGCTGGGCGGGCGGCTGCTCGATCGGATCCGCGCGGCCACCGCCGCGAACACGCAGGCCCAGCCGTTCCGGCCGGGGACGGTGGTGCTCGGCCGCCTCGGGCCCGACGCCGTCGCGCTGGGCGCGGCCACGCTGGTGCTGGAGCCGTTCTTCGGCAACGCCGCGTTTCGGGGAACGGTCTCCACTATTGCCTAAGTGTTAAATAAAGCATTGACACAAGTCGCGGCCACAGGCACGCTCTGCTCGATAGAGCGCTCTCTCACACACCCCCTGTTCGTGAGGAGAAGCAGTGCACCCGCGCCGAAGTCCCGCCCTCATCTGGGCTTTCATCGCCGCCCTGATCCTGCAGTGCCTGGTCGCAGGCCCCGCGCAGGCGGCCGACCCGCTCCTGTCGCAAGGTAAGACGGCGACCGCGTCGTCATCCGAGGGCGCCGGCACGGCGGCCGCCGCGGCGGTGGACGGCAACCCCGGGACGCGCTGGTCCAGCGCGTTCGGCGACCCGCAGTGGCTCCAGGTGGACCTGGGCGCCACCGCCACCGTCACCAGCGTGGTCCTGCAGTGGGAGGCCGCCCACGCCACCGCGTTCCGCGTCCAGGTCTCCGGCGACGCCTCCACCTGGACGGACGTCTACTCCACGACGACCGGCGCCGGTGGCACGCAGACCCTGAACGTGTCCGGCAGCGGCCGTTACGTCCGCGTGTACGGCACCGCCCGCGCCACCGCCTACGGCTACTCGCTGTGGGAGTTCCAGGTCTACGGCACGACCGGCGGCGGCACCGCCTGCGGCACCGCCAACGCCGCGCTCAGCCGCCCGGCCACCGCCTCCTCGTCGGAGGGCGCGGGCACCCCCGCCTCGGCCGCCGTGGACGGCAACGCCGGCACCCGCTGGGCCAGCACCTTCAGCGACCCCCAGTGGATCCAGGTCGACCTGGGCTCGGTCCAGCAGATCTGCCAGGTGGTGCTCCAATGGGAGGCGGCCTACGCCACCGCGTTCCGCGTCCAGCTCTCCAGTGACGCCTCCGCCTGGACGGACGTCTACTCCACGACGACCGGCACCGGCGGCACCCAGACCCTGGCCGTCTCCGGCAGCGGCCGTTACGTCCGCGTGCACGGCACCGTCCGGGCCACCGCGTACGGCTACTCGCTGTGGGAGCTCGCCGTGCGCACCACCGGCACCACCACCCCGCCCGGCGGCGGCGACCTCGGCCCCAACGTGCACGTCTTCGACCCGTCCATGCCGGCGGCCACCATCCAGTCCACGCTCGACTCGACCTTCACCCAGATGGAGTCGAACCAGTTCGGCCTGCAGCGCCACGCCCTGCTGTTCAAGCCGGGCTCCTACAACGTCAACGCCAACATCGGCTTCTACACCTCCATCGCCGGCCTCGGCCGCAACCCCGACGACGTCACCATCAACGGCCAGGTCAGGGTGGACGCGGGCTGGTTCGGCGGCAACGCCACCCAGAACTTCTGGCGCTCGGCGGAGAACCTGTCGATCACCCCGAGCGGCGGCACCAACCAGTGGGCGGTCTCCCAGGCGGCCCCCTTCCGGCGCATCCACGTCAGGGGCAACCTCAACCTGGCGCCCAGCGGGTACGGCTGGGCCAGCGGCGGCTACATCGCCGACAGCAGGATCGACGGGACCGTGCAGCCGTACTCGCAGCAGCAGTGGTTCACCCGTGACAGCAACATCGGCGGCTGGCTCAACGGCGTCTGGAACATGGTCTTCTCCGGCGTGGTCGGCGCGCCCGCCCAGTCGTTCCCCGAGCCGCCGTACACGACGCTCGACACCAGCCCCGTGACCAGGGAGAAGCCCTACCTGTACGTGGACGCGGCCGGGAACTACCAGGTCTTCGTCCCCGCCCTGCGGCAGAACTCGCGCGGCGTGAACTGGACCGGCGCCGGCTCCTCGATCCCGCTCAGCCAGTTCTACGTCGCCAAGCCGTCCGACACCGCGGCCACCATCAACGCCGCGCTCGCCTCCGGCCTGCACCTGCTGTTCACGCCCGGCATCTACCACGTCGGCCAGACCATCAACGTCACCAGGGCGAACACGGTCGTGCTCGGGCTCGGCTACGCCACGATCATCCCGGACAACGGCGTCGTCCCGATGCGGGTCGCCGACGTGGACGGGGTCAAGGTGGCCGGGCTGCTGTTCGACGCGGGCAGCGTCAACTCGCCCATCCTGATGGAGGTCGGCCCGTCGGGCTCGGCCGCCACGCACGCCGCCAACCCCATCTCGATCCAGGACGTGTTCTTCCGCATCGGCGGCGCCCACGCGGGCAAGGCCACCACCAGCCTGGTCGTGAACAGCGACAACACGATCATCGACCACATCTGGGCCTGGCGCGGCGACCACGGCGCCGGGATCGGCTGGACCGTCAACACCGCCGACACCGGCCTGATCGTCAACGGCGACGACGTCACCGCGTACGGGCTGTTCGTCGAGCACTACCAGAAGTACCAGGTCGTCTGGAACGGCCAGCGCGGCAAGACGATCTTCTTCCAGAACGAGATGCCGTACGACCCGCCGAACCAGGCCGCCTGGATGAACGGCTCCACCCGCGGCTACGCCGCCTACAAGGTCGCCGACTCCGTGACCTCGCACGAGGCGTGGGGGCTGGGGGCGTACTGCTACTTCAACGTCGATCCCTCCGTCGTCGCAGAACGCGGTTTCGAGACGCCGGTCGCGGCGGGAGTGCGCTTCCACGACCTGCTCACGGTCTCGCTCGGCGGCAACGGGACGATCGCGCACGTCGTCAACAACACGGGAGGTCCCGCGCAGGGCACGGACACGATCCCGGTGAAGGTGGTCACGTTCCCCTGAGCGTCACCTGATCATCACCTGATCATCTTCGGAGGTGGACGGCGTCGGGGCCGAGCCCGCTGACGCCGTCCACGCCCAGCAGCCGCAGCGTGCGTGCGAGCTCGGCGTGCAGCAGGTCGAGCACCCGCCGCACGCCGGGCTCGCCGCCCGCCATCAGCCCGTACAGGTAGGCCCTGCCGACGAAGCAGGCGCGGGCGCCGAGCGCGACGGCGGCGGCCACGTCGGCCCCGCTGCGCACGCCGCCGTCCAGGAAGACCTCCGTGCGGTCGCCCACGGCGTCCACCACGTGCGGCAGCAGCTCCAGCGGCGTGGGGGTGCGGTCGAGCTGCCGCCCGCCGTGATTGGAGACGACCAGCCCGTCCACGCCGACGGCGGCCAGGTCCTTGGCGTCGTCCACCCGCTGCACGCCCTTGACCAGCAGCCGCCCCTGCCACGCCGACCTGATCCACTCCAGGTCCGCGATGGTCACGGACGGGTCGAACATCATGTTCGTGATCCCCGCGAGATCGCCGGGCGCGCCGTCGACCGTGGCGAACCTGAGCGGCTCGCTGGTCAGGAAGTCGAACCACCACGCGGGATGCCGGGCCGCCTGCAGCACGCTGCGCCAGCGCAGGGCGGGCGGGATCGTCAGGCCGTGCCGCACGTCGCGCAGCCGGGCCCCCGCCGTCGGCACGTCCACGGTCACGACCAGCACGTCCATGCCCGCGTCGGTGGCCCTGGCGAGCATCTCCAGGCTGCGGGCACGGTCGCGGACGACGTAGAGCTGGAACCAGTTCCAGCCGCCGGGGGCCGCGGCGGCGACGTCCGAGGCGGCCGTGGTCCCCATCGTGGACAGCACGTAAGGGACGCCCGCCCGCTCCGCCGCGCGCGCCACGGCCGGCTCGCCCGCGCGGTGCATCATCCTGGTGAACCCGGTCGGGCCGAGGACGACCGGCATCGCGATCCGCCGGCCCAGCACCTCGACGGCGGTCGGCGCCTCGGCGACGTCGCGCAGGACGCGCGGGCGGAACTCCACCCGCTCGAACGCCGCCACGGCCCTGGCCATCGACTGCTCGCCCTCGGCCGCGCCGTCCACGTAGTCGAACACCATGCGCGGGGCCCGGCGGCGGGCGAGCAGCCGGAGATCGGCGATGTCGGCCGCGTCGGCCACCCGCCGCGCCCTGGACGGGAACGGGCGGGGCCGCCTGGGCAGGACGGCCCGCAGCTCCTGCCACCTCGGCAGCCTGCGGGGGTCCTGTGGTGTCGTGTCGATGCCCAGGACGCTACCAAAACGGGCGCGGCACGTACGGTGGGGTGATGATCGACGACTGGACGGCGCTCGCGGGGGACTCCCCGGCGGCCGGCGCCATCGGGGCGGAGCTGATCGCCCGCTGGTCCGAGCCGCACCGCCGCTACCACACCCTGAGCCACCTGACCGCCGTCCTCGCCGCTGTCGGCGACCTGACCGCCGGACCGGACGACGCGGGGTGCGACGTGGTGGCCGTCCGGCTCGCTCTCTGGTTCCACGACGCGGTCTACGACGGCCGGCCGGGCTGGGACGAGGAGCGCAGCGCCGAGCTGGCCCAGGCGCGGCTGCCGCGGTGCGGGGTGCCCGCCGCGCGGATCGCCGAGGTCGCCAGGCTGGTACGCCTCACCGCCGCGCACGACACGCTGGCCGACGGGGACCTGAACGGCGCCGTGCTCTGCGACGCCGACCTGGCCGTCCTCGGCAGCCCCGGATACGACGACTACGCCGCCAGGATCCGCGAGGAGTATGCCCACGTACCGGATGAGTTGTTCAGGAAGGGACGGGCCGAGGTGCTGCGGCGGCTCCTCGCCGTGCCGAGCCTCTACCGGACGCGGCGCGGCCGCGCCCTGTGGGAGGAGCGGGCCCGCGCGAACATGACCACCGAGCTGAACGCCCTCACCCGCGGCACCGGGGCGTGATCGTCAGGACTCGGAGCTCAGGCTGTGGCGCTTGCGGCGGCGCAGCCCGGCCGCGATCAGCCGCCGCAGCAGCTCACGCGAGCTGACCGCCTCCGCCCCCAGCGCCACCGCACGCGCGTGCACGGTCTCCGGCACGTCGTAGTGATCCCGGTCGAACGCCCGCCCGGGCACCCCCAGCCGCGCCGCGAAGTCGTGCAGCTCCGCCAGCGAGCTGTCGCTGACGAGGTGCGACCACATCAGGCCACGCGGCCCCGGCCAGTTGGGCGGATCGATGAGAACGGTCACGACGTCAAGCGTAGGACCTTCCCGCGCACCTCGAGCTCGCCCAGGTCGGACAGCACGACATGGGCGCCGTGCGCGCGCAGCTCGGCCGCGCCGCCGTCCCTGGCGACCCCGATCACCAGCCCGAACCCGCCCTTCCCGGCCGCCTCGATCCCGGGCAGGGCCGCCTCCACCACCGCGGTCCTGGCCGCGGGCAGGGCCAGCCGCCTGGCCGCCTCCAGGAACAGGGCGGGATCGGGCTTGCCAGGCAGGTTCATCAGGGCCGCGTCGTTGCCGTCCACCAGCAGGTCGAACAGATGCATGACGCCCGCCGCGCCCACCAGCCTGCGGCCGTGCAGGCTGGCGGAGACGGCCGCGGTGCGGGCGCCCCTGCGGCGCAGCTCGTGCAGCAGCGCCACGGTGGCGGGGAAGGCGGCCACGCCGTACTTGTCGACCTGGGCCAGGAAGACCTGGTCCTTGGCCAGCCCCAGCCCGTGCACGGTCGGCGCGCCCGGCTCGTCGTCGGCGGCGCCCTCGGGCGCGGTGATGCCACGCGCGGCCAGGAACGTGCGGATGCCGTCGAGCCGCGGCCGCCCGTCCACATGGCGCAGGTAGTCGTCGCGGATGTCGAACGGCGCCGAGCGGCCGCGCAGGAACGCGTCGAAGACGTGCTTCCATGCGGCCGCATGCCCCCGAGCGGTGTCGGTGACCACGCCGTCCGTGTCGAACACGACGGCGCTGATCGCGGTCAGATCGATGACAGGCTCGCTCACACTGCGAACGTAACCGCTCTACCAGGCGACGGGTAGCTCTTTGACGCCGTAGACGATGGCGAGCTCCCTGAACGGCACCTCACCGGCGACGCGCAGCTCCGGGAAACGGCGCAGCAGGGCGGGGAAGGCGATGCGCATCTCCATCTGCGCCAGCGGCGCGCCGATGCACCGGTGGATGCCGTGGCCGAAGGCCATGTGCGAGCCGGCCGTCTGCCTGCCCGGCCGTACCTCGTCCATGGCCTCGCCCAGCGCCGGGTCGCGGTTGGCGCCGGTCAGCGAGCAGAGCACCATCTCGCCCTTCTTGATCTTGTGCCCGTGCAGCTCCATGTCGTCGCGGGCGAAACGCGGGAAGGCGACCTGCACGACGGTCATGTAGCGCAGGAGCTCCTCGACCACGTCGTTGATGTAGCCGTCGACCTCGCGCACCTTCGCGGCCTGCTCGGGGTTGCGCAGCAACCACAGGGTGCCGAGCGCGAGCATGCTGGTGCTGGTGTCGTGCCCGCCGGTCAGCAGGCCGTCGGCCATGCTGGCGAGCGTACGGTCGTCGAGCTCGTCGCCGTGCTCGCGCAGCAGCTGGCCGAGCAGCCCGTCGCCGGGGTTCTGCCGTTCCCTGGCGACGAGGTCGGTCAGGTAGGCCATCGCCTCGTTGATCGCCTGCAACGACGCCTCGGGCCCGGCCGTGAAGTCGAACCGGTCCTTGCTGATCTTGACGAAGCCGGCCCGCTCCTCGTACGGGACGCCGAGCAGCTCGCACACCACCAGCGACGGGATCGGCAGCGCGAACTCCTCCACCAGGTCCACCGGCCCGCCCTTGGCCTCGATCCGGTCCAGGTGCTCGGCGACCATGGCCTCGATGCGCGGCTCCAGCCTGCGCAGCCGGTGCATGGTGAACTCGGGCGTGAGGTATTTGCGCAGCCGCGTGTGCTCGGGCGGGTCGCGGAAGCCCAGGCCGCCCGGGTCCTCCTGGTTCGAGCCGAGCCCGATCACGCCGGCGAAGTCGTTGCTGAAACGCTCATGGTCGCTCAGCACTCCGCGTACGTCCTCCCAGCGGGTGACCAGGTACACGGTCTGGCCGCCGGGGATGTCCATGGGGAAGACCGGGTGCTCGGCGCGGATGCGCGCGAGCTCGCCGACCGGGTCGAACCCGTCACGCATGAACTGGACGAGCGGGAATTCTTCTGTGTCTGACATCGATATCCGTCCCTGCTGGGATACATCGCACCATGTTGGGATAAATCCCTGCATAGATGGTCCCATCCGGAACGGCGGATCGTCCCCTCCGAAAGGACGAATTTACATCTCAGCCCAGCGCCGGTTCCGCCCCGCTCACCTCCCCCGCGCCCACCAACCACCTACGCCCCCGAACCCCCGACCACCTGCCGCCCGACCCTCCGACCACCTGCGGCCCCGACCTCCTGGCCGCCTGATGGCGTGGCCGCCTCACACGAACCACTCTGCCATCCGAAGCCTCGGGTTGTTCACCGGTCCAGCACTCTGACCAGCTTGCCATCCGACACCGCGGGTCGTTCGCCGGCCAAGGCCCGGATCACCTACCGGCCAGGGTCCTCGTTACAGCGTCGGGTGACGGTTCGGTCCGGTCGCGCGCATACACGGGCGGCTCGGGCGGTGCCATCTCGGCCGTCAGGGAAGGCGGCGCGGGCTTGGGTCTGCGCGGCTCGCGTACCCCGCCCTCGCCTCCTTGCGGATCGTCGAACGGGAATTCGTCACCTTCGCCCCAGTGCGGCTCGCCGGGACCGTATCCGGGCAGCCAGGTGGGCGCGCCGCTGGGAAGAGCACGGCGTCTGCGCGATCGCTTGCTCACAGCCCCCTCCTCGGTCCCATTGTGCGCCCGCCCGCTCCACCCGACCAGCCCATATCCGTTCGCGTCCAGGGAGATGGTGTGCGGGGCGGCGGGGGCGCTTCACCGGTCCCCGCCCCTCGCCCCTCGCCCCTCGCCCCTCGCCCCTCGCCCCTCGCCCCTCGCCCCGTGACTCCGTCAGGACGCGTCAGTTCGCCGCGTCCGTTGGAGGTGGCTCCGGTAGCGCGATGGTCGGGCCCCCGCCCCCCGAAGTCACGCCCCCCGAAGTCGCGCCCGCCGGGACCGCGCCGCCTGCGCCCGTGCCCGCCGGGACCGTGCCCGCCGGGACGCTGCCGGCCGGGACCGTGTCAGCCGGAACGGTGTCCGCTGCGGCAGGGTCGGCCGGTGGTGAGCCGGCAGGGCCGGCCGGAGTGGAGACCTGGCGGACGAAGAGCGCGCCCGCCAGCGCCACGAACGCCATGATGGCCGCCGTCTGCTGATCCGTAAGAGACACCCCGAACACCAGCCCCAGCGTGATGGCCGCCTGCGCGAAGCCCAGCACGGCCGGCTTGACGGACGCGCCACCGTCCCGGTTCCTGGTCACGAACGCCGTCCACACGCCCAGCCCCGCCGCCGCGATCGAGTTGACCGCCGCCACCTGGACGATGGTGAGCGGCAGGAAGAGCGCCGTCACCATCTGCACCCCCGCACTCACCAGGCCCAGAATGAGCGCCGGCTCCCGCCCGAAGATCCTCATAGCCCCTCCCTCGAATGAACCCCTTGTCACCGCAGAGGCCGCACGCCCGCGCCTGATACACCCTCTGTCAGGAGGTCGTCGCAGTGCAGTAACCAGTGGGATAAGGGGGCAAAATGGGGCAGCAGCCGTCGTTTGGCGTACAAGATGGCGACATTCTGCGATGATCTCGTCGCATAGAGCCGGAGTTTGAAGCCTCACGGATAGTGACTGATGCCGACATTTGAGGAAATCGCGGCCTTCGTCGCGGAGAAGCCGTTCGCCACCGCTGTCATCGCGCTGCTGGCCTTAGCGGCCCTGGCGCTGGCCTTCCTGGTGCTCAGGGTCGCCTGGCGCGCCCTGTCCTGGGTGTTCTCCAGGTACATAGCCCCGCGGCCCATCGAGGACGTGCTGACCGTCGTGGCCGCGTCCATCGCCACGGGCGTGTCCGCCCAGGGCATGTGGCGCTTCTCCGGAGACGTGCTGGGCCTCGATGGACCGCTCCGGTTGCTGCTGTTCGCGTTCATCGAGGTCGCGATCATCACCTCGGCCGTACGCGCCCGCCGCAACATGCGCGAGAACTTCTCCGCCGGCATCGACGGCATCGCCGTGTGGGCGCTGACCTGCCTGACCGCCGTGCTGTCCAGCATGGACGCGCGCAGCCTGCCCGAAGCGGTGTTCAGGCTGGCCGCCCCGCTGGTGGCCGCCTGGCTGTGGGAGCGCGGCATGGCCATCGAACGCCACCGCATCCGCGGCACCGGCCGCATCAACTGGCGGCTGACGCCGGAGCGGCTCATGGTCAGGCTCGGCGTCGCCGAGGTCAGCGACCGTACGGCGAGCGAGGTCGACGCGCACCGCAGGCTGACCAGGGTGGCCCTGGCCGCCAAGCGGGCCAAGGCGCTGCGCGAGGGCGGCGGGTCGGAGCGGAAGATGCGCGCCGCGCTGGCCAAGCTCGACAAGGCCATGGATCAGGCCGTCGAGCACACCGGCCTGGCCGTGGACCAGTCCCGCCAGGAGGCGCTGCTGGCCCAGATCGCCGCCCTGTACAACACCTCCGCGCTCATCGACGCCGACCCGCGGGTGCCGTGGGAGCCCCACGCGGACCACCACCCGGTCCCGGCCCGCCCCGCGCTGCCGCCCGCGCTGGCCGCGCTCGTCGATGACGACGACGAGGACATCGAGGTGCTGGACACCACTCCGCAGGTCGTCGACACCGCCCAGCGCGCCGCGCTCATGCGGGCCGCCCGCGTGTTCTGGGACCGGCAGATCGCCAAGGGCATCGTCCCGCGTACGGTGGACATCGCCCAGGAGATCGGGATCTCGCTGGCCGCGGCACGCGAGTATCGTGCCTTGTGGAAGCTGGAGCCGCAGGCACACGCCCTCATCGAGGCGTTGTTCCAGCAGCACGGCATCGTCGACACCGGTGCATTCCCGGCCATCGCGGACGACGGGCGGGTGCTGACCAAGTCCTGAAGGAGCACGTTTGCGGGAGCGCACGCTCGAACGCGTCAGGAAACTCCTGGCCAAGGCCGAACGCACCGACAACGACCATGAGCGGGCCACGTTCATGGCGGCCGCCTCGGCGTTGATGGCGAAACACGGCATCGACTCGCTCCCTCCCGCGGGCACCCGCCAGACGCCCGGCGACCGGATCGTCACGCTGCCCAACCCCTGGGCCAGGGAGAAGGCTCGCCTGGTCAGCCTGGTCGCCCAGGCCGTACGGTGCCGTCCCCTGCTCATCGGGCGCGGGGACGGCGGGCAGCGGGTGCACGTGTTCGGGTTCGCGGCCGACCTCGAACGCGCCGACCTCCTGGCCACGTCCCTGCTGCTGCAGATGGCCTCCGGGCTGGCGAAGGTCCGGCCGCCCGAGCCCGCCACGGCCGTGCGCGCCTACCGGCGGTCGTGGCTGCTGGGGTTCACGGACGAGGTGTACCGGCTGCTGAGCGAGGCGGAGGCCGGCGCGGAGTCCGCGGCCGGGGGCACGGGGACCGCGCTGGTGCTGGCCGACCGCAGGGCCGAGGTGGAGCGGGTGGTGGCGGCCCACTACCCGGACATCCGGATGAGCGTCCCCAGGACCAGCGGCACCGGCTACCGCGACGGGGTGGCGGCCGGCCGCCGCGCGGACCTCGGCCGTACCGGAATGTCCGGGGCCACAGCCCTCGAACTGACCTGAAAGCCCCGACCCGGAATTCACCGGGCAGAGCCCATTCCGGCGAGCCGTTGGATCCGTTTGGGTCGCGGCACGGGCGGGCATAGCGCACGGAACGCCGCCCTGCCGAAGTGAGACCGGTCACCGTGAACGCATCCACCGTCTCATCGCCGCCGACCGCCCGCGGCCTCCTGCGCGCCGCCGGGGCACCCGCGCCCCAGAGCGTCCTCGCCGCCCGGCTCGGCGTCCCATGGCCCGGCACGCCCTGCGGAGACTAGATGCCCGCCAGGTACGAGCCGCCCGCAGCGTCCGCTGTGCCTGAGCCGCCCGCTGTGCCTGAGTTGCCCGCTGTGCCCGAGACACCCGCGGCGTCCATGACGCCCGCCGTGCCCGAGCGGGCGCGCGTCGTCTCGGGCCGCGCGACCGTCTGCCCGGTACGGGAACGACTGGTGGAAGAGGAGTAGGTCATGGACATCAACGGGACGGTCGCCGTGATCACCGGCGGCGGCACCGGCATCGGCGCGGCCGTGGCGGAGAGCCTGGCGCGGAAGGGCGCGGCGGCCGTGATCGTCAATTACTCGCGCTCTGCCGCGGCGGCGGAGGCCACCGTGGCGCGGCTGGAGGGCCTGGGCTGCAAGGCGGAGGCGGTGGCCGCCGACGTCTCGGACGACGCCGCCGTACGCCGCATGGCCGAACGCGTGCGATCCGACTACGGCCGGGTGGACGCCCTGGTGTGCAACGCGGGGACGACGAAGTGGGTGCCGTTCCCCGACCTGGACGGGCTCACCGACGAGGTGTGGCAGCAGGTCATGGGCGTCAACCTCATGGGCGCCTTCTACTGCGCCCGCGCCTTCGCCCCCGACCTGCGGGCGGCCCGCGGCGCGATCGTGAACGTCGCCTCCATCGCCGGCCTGCTGGCCACCGGCTCCTCCATGGCGTACGGCGTGAGCAAGGCGGCGCTGCTCCAGCTCACCCGCGACCTGGCCGTCGCGCTCGGCCCCGCGATCAGGGTGAACGCGGTCGCGCCCGGCATCGTGGCGACCCGCTGGCACATCGACAGGATGGGCGAGCAGGTGTTCGGCGAGATGGCGGCCAAGGAGGAGCAGAAGGCGCCGCTGCGGCGCACGGCGCAGCCGGAGCACATCGCCCAGCTCGTCACCGCGCTGCTGGAGTCGGACATGGTGACGGGGGAGATCCTCGTCGGCGACGGCGGCAGGCACCTGACGTACTGAACATGAGAGCCGGGCGCCCGATCGGGGCGCCCGGATCACGGGAGGGTCAGCCCAGCGCGGACGACACCAGGGAGCGGGCCTCCTCCTGCACCTTGGCCAGGTGCTCAGGCCCCTTGAAGGACTCCGCGTAGATCTTGTAGACGTCCTCGGTCCCCGAGGGCCTGGCCGCGAACCAGGCGCTCTGCGTCGAGACCTTCACCCCGCCCAGCGAGGCCCCGTTGCCGGGCGCCGACGTCTGCACCGACGTGATCGGCTCGCCCGCGAGCGAGGTGGCCGTGACCTGCTCGGCCGACAGCTTCGCGAGCACGGCCTTCTCCTCGCGGGTCGCGGGGGCGTCCACGCGGGCGTACGCGGGCTCGCCGTACCGCTCGGTCAGGTCCCGGTAGTGTGCGCTCGGCGACTCGCCCGTGACGGCCAGGATCTCGGAGGCCAGCAGCGCGAGGATGATGCCGTCCTTGTCGGTGGACCAGACCGACCCGTCGCGCCGCAGGAACGACGCCCCCGCGCTCTCCTCGCCGCCGAACCCCAGCGACCCGTCCAGCAGCCCCGGCACGAACCACTTGAAGCCCACCGGCACCTCGTACAGCCGCAGCTTCAGCGACTCCGCGACGCGGTCGATGATCCCGCTGCTCACCATGGTCTTGCCGACGCCCGCGTCGCGCGGCCAGCCGTCGCGGTGGGAGTACAGGTAGGAGATGGCGACGGCGAGGTAGTGGTTGGGGTTCAGCAGGCCGCCGTCGGGGGTGACGACGCCGTGCCGGTCGGAGTCGGCATCGTTTCCGGTGGAAATATCGTATTTGTCGCGGCTCTGGATGAGCGAGGCCATCGCGTACGGCGACGAGCAGTCCATCCGGATCTTGCCGTCCCAGTCGAGCGTCATGAACCGCCACGTCGGATCGACCAGCGGGTTGACCACGGTCAGGTCCAGGCGGTGCCGGTCGGCGATCTCACCCCAGTAGGCCACGCTGGCCCCGCCCAGGGGATCGGCCCCGATGCGCACCCCGGCCGACCTGATCGCGTCGAGGTCCACCACAGAGGGCAGATCGTCCACATACGTGCCGAGGAAGTCGTGCCGCCCGGCCACCTTCAGCGCGTTCGCGTACGGGACCCGCAGCACGCCCTCCAGCGAGCACGCCAGCAGCCGGTTCGCCCGGTCCTGGATCCACGTGGTGGCCTCGGTGTCGGCGGGACCGCCGTGCGGCGGGTTGTACTTGAACCCGCCGTCGGCGGGCGGGTTGTGCGACGGAGTGATCACGATGCCGTCGGCGAGCCCGGTCGTGCGCCCCCGGTTGTGCCGCAGGATGGCGTGCGAGACGGCGGGCGTCGGGGTGTAGCCGTCGCGGGCGTCGATCAGCACCTCGATCCCGTTGGCCGCGAGCACCTCCAGCGCCGAGACCCGCGCGGGCTCCGACAGCGCATGCGTGTCGATGCCGAGGAACAGCGGCCCGTCGGTGCCCTGCTCGCGGCGGTATTCGCAGATGGCCTGCGTGGTGGCCACGATGTGGTCCTCGTTGAACGCCGTGTCGAGCGACGATCCCCGATGCCCCGACGTGCCGAACGCCACCCGCTCTCCCACCTGGCCGGGATCGGGGTGCAGGGCGTAGTAGGACGTCACCAGCCTGGCGACGTCGACGAGATCGTCGGGCCCTGCGGGCTGTCCAGCGCGTTCGTGCGTCATGAGGCCACCTTACAAATCCGGCCCGGGAAATCCGCAGAGCGCGGCGGGTGCCCGCGAGACCGCGTGGGAAGATACATTCGCGTGAGTCACCAGAACGGAGTTCTGTTCCCATGCGATACGGCTATTTCCTGAGCGAGCCCAAAGACGGCGACCCGATCGGCGGGCTGCGCGACCAGATCTCCCAGGCGGCGGACGACGGTTTCGCCTCCGCCTGGCTCTCCAACATCTTCGGCCTCGACGCCATCACCGCCCTGGCCGCCGCCGGGAACCAGGTGCCGGGCATCGAGCTCGGCACCGCCGTCGTGCCGACCTACCCGCGCCACCCGGCGGTGCTCGCCCAGCAGGCCATGACCGCCAACGCCGCGCTCGGCGGCCGGTTCGCGCTCGGCATCGGCCTGTCACACAAGATCGTCATCGAGAACATGTACGGCTACGACTTCGACCGCCCCGGCCGGCACATGAAGGAATATCTCAGCGTCCTGATCCCGGCCACCCGTGGCGAGCACGTCAAGTACGACGGCGAGACGCTCAAGGCCGACCTCAAGCTCTCCACGCCCGGCGCGGGCCTGCCCGTGCTGGTGGCCGCGCTCGGCCCCCGCATGCTCAAGCTCGCCGGCACCGTGGCCGACGGCACCGTGCTGTGGATGACGGGCCCGAAGACGGTCGCCGAGCACATCGCGCCCACGATCAGGGCCGCCGCGGCGGAGGCCGGCCGCGAGCCGCCCCGCGTCGTCTGCGCACTGCCCGTCTGCGTCACCGACGACCCCGCCGGGGCCGTCGCCCGCGCCAACGAGATCTTCTCCGTGTACGGGCAGCTGCCGTCCTACCGGGCGATGCTCGACAGGGAGGGCGCGGCCGGGCCGGGCGACGTGGCGATCGTCGGCGACGAGGACACGGTGCTGGCCAAGCTCGGCGAGCTGGCGGACGCGGGGGTGACCGACTTCGTGGGCTCCCCCTACGCCAACCGGGAACGGACTCGGAGCCTGCTGGTCGGCGCGGCGAAGGGCTGACCGGAAGCCGTCCCCATAAACTCCGACAAGGTGAAGCGCTTGCTACTGGGCATAGACGTGTCGAACTGGCAGGGCACCGTCGACTGGGCCGGCCACGCGGACGACGGAGTGGCCTTCGCCTTCGCCAAGGCGACGGAGGGCGGCGACTACACCGACAAGTGGTTCGCGCGTAACTGGAACGGCATGCGCGAGAGCTGGCTCGTCTGCGGGGCGTACCACTTCGCCCGCCCCAAGGGCGATCCCATCGAGCAGGCGCGCCACTTCCTGAGCACGATCGGGTCGGCCGGCGGGCTGCGCCGCGGCGACCTGGTCGCGCTCGACCTGGAGACCAACGACGGCCTGCGGCCCGAGCAGGTCGCCAGGTACGCCCGCCGCTGGTGCCAGCACGTGGCCAGGCACGCGGGCGTGCGGCCGTTCATCTACACGTTCCACTCCTTCGCGCACGGCGGCCACTGCGCCGGGCTGGCCGACTATCCGCTGTGGATCGCCAGCCCGGAGAGCCCGCGCGGCCGGCCGCCGGTGCCGCGGCCCTGGAGCGACTGGACCATCCACCAGTACGCCAACAGCCCGCTCGACCGCAACCTCTTCCACGGCACCCGGCAGGACCTGACAAGGCTGGGGTTTCACCCGCGATAGCATCGGTGTTCACCACCGAACCAGCCTCGGTGCCGGGCATCGAGCGCGATCCAAGGGAGACACCGTGTCAGCCGAGCTACGCATCACCCTCGCCGGAGCCGAGCGTGTGGTCGCGGCCGGCACGACGGCCGGTGAGGCGCTCGAGGCCGACGGCCGCACGGTCGTCGCGGCCAGGGTCGGCGGCGAGGCGCGCGACCTGGCGCACCCGCTGGCCGAGGGCGACGTGGTCGAGCCGATCGAGGTCGGCAGCGAAGAGGGCCGGGCCATCGTCCGCCACTCCACCGCGCACGTCATGGCGCAGGCCGTGCAGGAGCTGTTCCCCGACGCCAAGCTGGGCATCGGGCCGCCGGTCGACAACGGGTTCTACTACGACTTCGACGTCAAAGAGGCCTTCCACCCCGACGATCTCAAGCGCATCGAGAAGCGCATGCGGGAGATCGTCAAGCAGGGGCAGCTGTTCTCCCGCCGGGCCGTCTCCGACGATGAGGCGCGCGAGGAGCTGGCGGGGGAGCCGTACAAACTGGAGCTGATCGGGCTCAAGGGCGGCGCAGCCGACGAGGAGTCCGTCGAGGTGGGGGCCGGACAGCTCACCATCTACGACAACCTCGACGCCAAGACCGGCGACCTGCGGTGGAAGGACCTGTGCCGGGGGCCGCACGTGCCCTCCACCCGGTCGATCCCCGCGTTCAAGCTCATGCGCTCCGGCGGCGCCTACTGGCGCGGCAGCGAGAAGAACCCGCAGCTCCAGCGCATCTACGGCACCGCGTGGGAGTCGCGCGACAAGCAGGACGAATATCTCAAGCTTCTCGAAGAGGCCGAAAAGCGCGACCATCGCAAGCTGGGCGTGGAGCTCGACCTGTTCAGCTTCCCGCCGGAGCTGGGCAGCGGCCTGCCGATCTTCCATCCCAAGGGCGGGATCATCCGCAAGGAGATGGAAGACTACATGCGCAGGCGGCAGGCCGAGGCGGGCTACGAGTTCGTCAACACCCCGCACATCACCAAGTCGTCGCTGTTCGAGACCTCGGGCCACCTGCCCTGGTATGCCGACGACATGTTCCCGGCCTTCGAGCTGGAGGGCATCGACTACCGCGTCAAGCCGATGAACTGCCCGATGCACAACCTGATCTTCCGGGCGCGCGGGCGCTCCTATCGTGAGCTGCCGCTGCGGCTGTGCGAGTTCGGCTCGGTCTACCGCTACGAGAAGTCGGGCGTGGTCCACGGGCTGACCCGGGTGCGCGGCATGACGCAGGACGACGCGCACATCTACACCACCAGGGAGCAGATGTCCGACGAGATCAAGTCGCTGCTGAGGTTCGTGCTCAGCGTGCTGCGTGATTTCGGCCTGGAGGACTTCTACCTGGAGCTGTCCACCCGCGACGACTCCGACAAGTTCATCGGCGACCCCGCCGAGTGGGAGGAGGCGACGCAGGCCCTGCGCCAGGTCGCCACCGAGTCGGGGCTTCAGCTGGTCGACGACCCGGGCGGCGCGGCCTTCTACGGGCCGAAGATCTCCGTCCAGGCCAAGGACGCCATCGGCCGCACCTGGCAGCTGTCCACGATCCAGCTCGACCTCAACCAGCCCAAGCGCTTCGGTCTCGAATACCAGGCGGCCGACGGCAGCAGGCAGACCCCCGTCATGATCCACCGGGCGCTGTTCGGCTCCGTCGAGCGCTTCCTCGGCGTGCTCACCGAGCACTACGCGGGCGCCTTCCCCGCCTGGCTGGCTCCGGTGCAGGTGGTCGGCATCCCGATCGCCGACGCCCACGTGGCCTACCTCCAGGACGTCGCCAAGAAGCTGCGTGAGCGCGGGATCCGGGTCGAGGTCGACGCGGCCGACGACCGGATGCAGAAGAAGATCCGCAACGCGCAGAAGTCGAAGGTCCCCTACATGCTGCTGGCGGGCGACGACGACCTCGCCAACGGCGCGGTGTCCTTCCGCTACCGCAGCGGCGAGCAGAAGAACGGCATCCCGGTGGACGAGGCGATCGCCGAGATCGTCAACGCCGTGGAGAGCCGCGTCCAGGTCTGACGGCCTTGAGACGGGTACGGCGGAGCCGCCACCTCGTGGCTGCTCCGCCGTTCTTCCGCTATCCGGGCCTGATCACTTGGCCAGCGGCTGACCCTGCTTGTCGGTGAACTTCCCGACGAGGATCATGATGAAGTCGATCAGCACCCAGATGCCGAAGCCGCCGATGGTGACGATCATCAGGATGCCCGTGCCGATCTTCCCCACGTAGAAGCGGTGGATGCCGAGCACGCCGAGGAAGAAGCAGAGTAAGACGGCGACGAGCCATGACTTGGTCATGAGGAAATGCCCTTTCGATTCGGGGGATCGGCCGGACGCGGGCATGGCGGAGCCCTGATGTGATGCGCCCGACCGGCGGTACCTGCGGGAACGATCAACCGCAGGGCACGAAACCCTAGCAAGATCTCCAGGCGGTCGCAGACGAAGTTCTTAATGTCCGGCGATATGCCGAAATATCCATTAAGTGTTTGATTATCGAGTGAAGAGGCGGAACGTAACGGCGGGCCGCCCGCCGAACCGCCGCGCCTCCTCGTGCGCGAACCCCTCGATCAGGTTGCGGACGTAGGTCTCCGGGTCCTCCGTGGTGAGCGCCTCGATGTAGGCCCGGTGCTCCATGAGCGAGCGCACGCCGCGCTCCAGCCCGTCCGTGACGTCCACGGCGTGGGTGGGGGAGTCGGTGCCCGCGATGGCGACCCAGCGGACGCCGGCCCAGGGTTCGGCCTCCGTGTCCGGAAATATCCAGCGATTTCCGGCGTCTGCGGCGGCGTCGAGCACGGCTCTGCCTACGGCCCGGTGGTCGGGCGTGTTCCAGTACGTCCCGCCCCAGGTGTCGTCCGGATTCAACGTGATCACGAGCTCCGGGCGGTGCCGGCGGATCGCGGCGGCCAGCTCCTTCCTGAGCGCGGTCCCGTACTCGATCACCCCGTCGGCGTGGTCGAGGAACTCCACGGCGTGCACGCCGACGACGGCCGCGCTGGCCCGCTCCTCGCGCTCGCGCACGGGACCCGCCTTGGCAGGCTCCAGGGTGTCGATGCCCGCCTCGCCCCGGGTGACGATGAGATAGGAGACCTCGCGGCCCGCGTCGGTCCAGGCGGCCACGGCGGACGCGCAGCCGTACTCGAGGTCGTCGGGGTGGGCCACGATGGCCAGGGCACGCCGCCAGTCGCCGGGCATGGGCTCAAGCTGATCGCCGGGCATGGGCTCAAGCTGATCGGTCATGGTTCCCACCCTAGGCAGGCACGCCATGGCCACGATTCTTCGGCCGCCATATAGTGATGGCGCGGTGGTGTGATTCCCTTGCCGCGCGGCTCGCCCAATCGTCGTACACCCTGAGGTGGCAGGATTGATGTGGAGCGAAGCGGAGAAGACGGGCGCGGAGCCGGGTGACCGGCGGTCCATGGCCCTTCTCATCGACGAGGCACTCGGTTACGTCTACCCCGCAGCCCTGCGCGCGGTGGCCGCGGTGGGTGTGGCCGACGAGCTGGCCGGCGGGCCGCGCACGGTCGCCGAGCTGGCCGGGCAGACAGGCGTCCACGAGGAGAGCCTGCACCGGATCCTGCGCCTGGTGGCCACCCGCGGCGTCGTCGAGGAGCTGGACGACGGGCGGTTCCTGCTCACCGAGCTCGGGCAGGCGCTGCGGTCCGACGTGCCGCTGTCGGCGCGGCCGGCCGTACTGATGCTCACCGATCACACGTTGTGGCTGCCCAGCGGCGAGATGGAGCGGTGTCTGAGAGAGGGCGGGTCCGTCTTCGCCGGCATCTTCGGCATGCCGTTCTTCGACTACTTCGCCATGGACGAGCAGACCGCGACGAGTTTCCACAACGGCATGGCGGCGGTGTCGGACGCGGAGAACCTGCCGGTCGCCGCCTGCTACGACTTCCCGGAGGCGGGGGTCGTGGTGGACGTGGGCGGCGGTCATGGCGGGTTCCTGCTGGAGGTGCTGCGCAGGCGTACGGGGCTCGAAGGGGTGCTGTTCGACGAGGCGCACGTGGTGGCCGGGCACCGGCTGGACATCGACGAGATCAAGGGCCGCTGGCGGACGGCACCGGGAGACTTCTTCTCCGAGGTCCCGCGGGGCGACGTCTACCTGATCAAGCGCATCCTGCACGACTGGGACGACGAGCAGTGCGCGGCCATCCTGCGCAACTGCCGCCGGGCCATGGCGCCCGGGGGCCGGATCCTGGTGGTGGACGCGGTCGTGCCGCGCGGGAACACGCCCCACCAGGCCAAGACGCTGGACCTGCTGCTGATGTCCGCCCTGGTCGGCAAGGAGCGCACGGAGGCGGACTTCGCGCGGCTGTTCGCGGCCTCGGGGCTGCGGCTGTCACGGGTCGTCCCGACGGGAACGGTGGTCTCCATCGTCGAGGCCACCCCAACGGATCCAGCCGCCTGACCGCGCCGCCTGACCGCGCCACCTGACCGCGCCACCTGAGCCCGTCTCCTGAGCCCGTCTCCTGAGCCCGTCTCCTGAGCCCGTCTCCTGAGCCCGTCTCCTGAGCCCATCACCTGAGCGCGCCATCTGAGCGCGCCACCTGAGCCTCGTCACTTGACCGCGTCACCTGAGCTCGTCACCTGACCGCGCCGCCTGAGCCCCGCTGCCCGGTCCGGCTCCCGCCCTGCCCCGCCCGGCCGCGCTCGGTGCGGCCGGGCGGGGGAGGCGGGTCAGACGGAGTAGGGCGGGTCGTCGTCGGGCGACTCCGGGGGCGACGGACGGCCCTCGCCGGGCAGGCGTACGTCGTCGACGGTCACGTTGACCTCCATGACGCGCAGGCCGAGCATCCGGCTGACGCTCCTGGCCACGTTCATCTTGACCTCGGAGGCGACCTCCATCACGACGTGCCCGTACTCGACCACGATCGTCACGCTCACCGCCACCTGGCGGTCCTGGATCTGCGCGCTGACGCCCTGATTGCCGCGCCGCGAGCCGATGCCGATGCGGTCGCGTACGGACTCGAACGCCCTGGCCAGGTCGCCGCCCATGTCGGCGACGCCGGACACTTCGAGCGCCGCCAGGGCGGCGACCTTCTCCACCACCTCGTCGGCGACCTTGATGCGCCCCTTCACGACGGCGCCGCCGGAGTGCGGCTCCGAGTACGGCGGCGGGACCTCGGCGGGGGCGGTGACCGAGTCCGGAGAGGCGGTCGGATCTGGGTGCTCTGCTGAAGGGATGGGGTGCTCGGCTAAAGCGTCACTCATCTCGGCCTCCTGTAGGCGGTGCTCAGGATTGTGCCGGAAGAGGCCGTCGTTTGTCCGTGGTCCTATGCTGCTAGTTATGCACGATCAGGCAGGGGCCGGGGCCCCCGACAACTTCCAGCGTCTGTGGACCCCGCATCGCATGGCCTACATCAAGGGCGAGAACAAGCCGACGGGCACGGAAGCCGGCGACGGGTGCCCGTTCGACGTGATCCCCACGATGAGCGACGAGGACGGCCTGATCGTCGCCAGAGGGGAGAGCGTCTACGCGGTGCTCAACCTCTATCCCTACAATTCCGGCCACCTCATGGTGGTGCCCTACCGGCACGTCTCCGACTACGACGAGCTGTCGGACGCCGAGGTGGCGGAGCTGGGGGCGTTCACCCAGAAGTCGCTGCGCGCGCTGCGCAAGGCCAGCGGCGCGCAGGGCTTCAACGTCGGCATGAACCTCGGCCACGTCGCGGGCGCGGGCATCGCCGCGCACCTGCACCAGCACGTGGTGCCCCGGTGGGGCGGCGACACCAACTTCATGCCGGTCGTCGCCCAGACCAAGGTCCTGCCGCAGCTACTTCGTGACACCCGCCAGCTGCTCGCCGACGCCTGGGGCTGACTCGCCCTCGCGCGCCAGCGCGCCGATGCCGGTGGCCAGCAGCAGCGGCACGGCCAGGGCCAGGGCCATCGACAGCACCGCGGCGCCGGAGTCGTTGACGAGCATCCCGACCACGCCGCTGACGAGCGTGCCGATCAGGCCCGCCCGCAGCGCGGGGGAGTGCTCGAACGCCGCCGGCACCACCCCGGCGGAGGCCTGCTCCGGCCGCAGGATGGCGTAGACGAGGAACGCCACGGCGGCGATCACGATGGGCATGAGGTTGGGGCTGAGCAGGGTGGCGAGCATGGCCTGCAGCTTGCGCAGGATGACGTCGAACGCCTCCCCGGTGAGCACCTGCCCCACGAACCTGCCCAGGTGCGACTGCTGGTCGGGCGGCCGCAGGTAGTTGATCCAGGCGAACGCCATCACGATCACCCCACCGGCCACGCAGAACGCGCCCAGCTTCACCAGCGAGACCCGCTTGCCCGCGACGATCAGCGCGGTCACCGCGATGCCCGGCACGAAGGCGATGACGCCGCCGAAGTCGCTGCCCATCCCGGACCCGCCCAGCACCATCGCGAACGCGCCCAGCAGCACGATCGCGGCCAGCCCCACCTTGCCCGGCCAGCGGTGCGCGATGACCGTCGTGGCCAGCAGCGTGCCGGTCGCGAGGAGCGCGAACGGGATGTTCCCGAGCCCGTAGTAGCGGGCGCCGACGTCCGCGCTGTAGCCCATGACGCTGTTGAGCTGCAGGGTCGTACCGGTGAGCAGGTCGCCGGCCAGCGTCAGCGCGGTCACTCCCGCGACCACGGCGAGCGGGCCCAGCGGCCGGTTCCGCCACGGCCCCGCGAACGAGGCCGCCGTGAGGAGCGCCGCCCAGCTGAGCACCCCGCCGATCAGGTGCGGCAGGCTCGACCACGGCAGCAGGTTGACCAGGTAGCTGGAGACCGGCAGGGCGGCCAGGGCGACGGCGGACAGGCGTACCAGGGAAAGGCCCTTGCGGCGGCGCAGCAGCAGGAACGCCGCCAGGTAGAACACGACCTGCAGCACCGCCACGACCGTGAAGTAGATGCCCTTCACCGAGCGGATCGCCTGCGCGGTCGCATCCGCCCTGCGCAGCTGGTCGAACGTCGCGCCCTGCTCGCCCACCTGCATCGGCCCGCCCACCACGGTGCTCGGCACCGCCACACCGAGCCTGGTCAGCACGGTGGCGGTCAGGTCGGGAACGATCGAGATGTCCTCGCGGTGGGTGGAGGCCGCGCCGAGCGCCCGGCCCTGAACACTGGAACCCGCGGGCTCGCGGAGCGCGGCCACCCGCAGGTGCGGTACGGAGCCGTGGTCGGACAGGCCCGCCAGCAGCACCGTCGTGTCGGCGGGCAGGACCGCCAGCAGCGCGCCCGCCTTGGCGTCGGCCAGGCGCAGCGCCTCGCGGCGTTCGGCGGGGCCGAGCTGGTCGGGCACCTTGGGCAGCTGGCCGCTGGTCAGGTAGGGGCGGATGAGGTCGTCCACGTCCATGGCGATCACGCGGCACTGCCCGAGGTCGTCCGTCCTGACCTGCAGCGGCGAGTCGTGGTAGCGCTGCACCGCGCCCTGCCGGTCGGCCAGCCCCAGCGCGGCGCCCGGACCGATCGCGATCGAGCACTGGCCGGCCGCCTTGAGCGCTTCGCCCAGCGTGCCGGCGTTGCGCTGCCCGGCCACGTCGATGAGGTAGCGGTAGTCGGGGATGACCGCGCCCGCGCCCTGCGCCTCGGGCGCGGGGGGCGCGCCGCAGCGGTAGCCGGCCGCCGACCTGGTGCCCGCCGACACCGTCAGCCAGCCGTCGTAGGGGCAGGTCACACTGCCGACCGTACGGACCGACAGCGAGCCGATGGCGCTCGACCCGGCCAGCTCCCACAGGTTGGGGGTGTCGGACGGGGTCAGGTCGTTCCAGTGCAGGCCGGACACGCCGATGAGGGCCACCCGCCCGGCGCCGTCCTCGGCGCGTGCGGGACCGGCGAGCATTGCGTGACCGAGCAGCACCTGACCGACCAGCACGGCCAGCGCGACAACCGTGCGCCTCACCCGGGAACCTCCTGCGATCGATGAGTTCCGTGGCACGGCGGAGCAAGGTCGTCTTCCGGCGCCACCGGACCCGACTACCTTCTCACGCGCCGGGCACGCCGGGAGCGCGCTTCGCGGCCATCGAGCCCGTCTCCTCACGTGCCGCCGGGGCCGGGGCGGGCGGGTCCGCTCAGGCGGTGACCGGGGCGGGCGGGTCCGCTCAGGCGGTGACCGGGGTGAGCCAGTGGCGGTAGCGGGGGTCGCGGCCGTGGACCGCGGTGTCGTAGGCGTCGGCGAGCTTGCCGGTGACCGGTCCCCGGCCGCCGAGCTCGCGCCGGTCGACCGAGCTGACGGGGACGACCCCGGCCGCCGTCCCGCACAGGAACGCCTCGTCGGCGGCGTACAGATCCGTACGCAGCAGGTCTCGCCTGACCACCCGCAGCCCCAGGTCGACGGCCAGCCGCTCGACGGTGTCCTGGGTGATCCCGTCGAGTGCCCCCGCGCTCTTCGGCGGCGTGGCCAGCTCGCCGTCGCGGACGACGAACAGGTTCGCCCCCGTGCACTCGCTGACGAATCCGGCGGCGTTCAGCAGCACCGCCTCGTCGTACCCGGCGTCGAGCGCCTCGGCCTTGGCCATGACCGAGTTCAGGTACGGGCCGGTCGCCTTGGCCGCGGTCGGGACCACCGTGTGGTCGTTGCGCCGCCAGGAGCTGGTCATCAGCCGCACACCGGTGCCGAGCAGCGCGCCCCAGCTCCAGGACGCGATGGAGACCACCGTCGGGCAGGCGCGCGCCGCGATGCCCATCTCGCCGTAGCCGCGGTGCGCGAGATGCCGGATGTAGCAGGACGGCTGTCCGTTCGCGGCGACCGTCTCCAGGGTGGCCGCGCGCAGCTCGTCCAGTGTGTACGGAAGCGGCAGCCCGATGATCCTGGCGCTGAGGCGCAGCCGTTCCAGGTGCTCGTCGAGCCGGAACACGGCCGGCCCCTCCGGCGTCTCGAACGCCCTGGTGCCCTCCAGGACGGCTGTGCCGTAGTGCAGGGCGTGCGACAGCACGTGCACCTTGGCCTCGCCCCAGGGCACCAGGCTCCCGTCCATCCAGATGTACGCGGCTTCCTCCACCGGCTTCTCCTTTGGCGCAATCTGGCCCGGATTTCTTAGGCCAATTCGGTAATAAGTGGCACATTATCGGGATAATGGTGGCATGGGAAGGGAAGACAACCTCGTCACGCTCGTCCGCGACCGCCTGCGGCTGCACCAGGGAACGCCGAGCCGCAGGCTGGCGGGCGCGCTGGCGGATCTGGCCCAGACGGGCACGATCACGCCCGGCACCCGCCTGCCTTCTGAACGGGACCTGGCCCAGGCGGTCGGCGTCAGCAGGGGGACGGTGGCGGCGGCGTTCAACACGCTGTGCGAGGAGGGGTTGTGCGAGCGCCGCCACGGCAGCGGCACGTACGTGCTCGGCACCCCTTCGTTCGGCGGGCTGCTCCAGGCGGGGGCGGTGCTGGCCGACCTGTCCACCTCGGTCGTGCCCGACCCCTCCCACCTCGTGCTGCCGGCGCTCGACCCCGCCGACCTCATGCGCGCGCCCAGCGGACACGGCTACGACGCAATGGGCGACCCCCGACTACGAGCCCTCCTGCAGGAGAACGCGCCGGGCGCGGGGATCGGGGCGGGGGAGGTGCTGATCACGGCGGGGGCGCAGCAGGGCATCGACCTGGCCGCCCGCGTGCTGCTGCGGCCCGGTGACCGGATCCTGGTGGGCGATCCGTCGTACGGGGGAGCGCTCAGCGTCTTCCGCCGGGCCGGGGCGCACGTGGTGGCGCTCGACCTGACCTCGCCCGAGGCCGTGACGGAGGCGATCGCCCGCCACCGCCCGGCCGCCGTCTACGTGGTCAGCGTGGACAATCCCACCGGCTCGGTGCCCGGCCTCCAGCACGTCGCCGAGCTCGCCAAGGCCGCCGACGTGCCGGTCATCGAGGACAGGACGCTGGCGGCCCTGGTGTACGACGGCACGCCGGTGCCCGAGCCGCTGGCGCGGTGGCATCCGTACGGGACGGTGACGGTGGGATCGCTGTCCAAGGTGCTGTGGGGCGGCCTGCGCGTGGGATGGCTCGCGGCGCCGGAGCCGATGCTGGCCAGGCTGGTCGAGACCAAGGTGGACGCCGACCTGGCGACGAGCGCGGTCTCCCAGCGGCTCGCGGCCGAGCTGCTCGAACGCAACCCCGTGGACCCCTGGCGGGCCGAGCTCGTCCGCCGGCGGGACCACTTCACCGCCGCGCTCGCCGCCCGCCTGCCCGAATGGACCTGGACCCTCCCGCAGGGCGGCCTCTCGATCTGGGCCCGCCTCCCCGGCACGGACACGGACCGGTTCGCCGCCGTGGCGCGGGAGCACGGGGTCGCGGTCGCGCCCGGCTCCCTCTTCTCGCCCGACGGCCGCCACCGCGACCGCCTGCGCCTCAGCTTCGCCCTCCGCCCGGAGCTGCTCGACCAGGCCGTAACCGCCCTCACCCAAGCCTGGACCCAGCACCGCACCTGAACCGACCGCACCCTGGCCACCCGCGCCGCCCGGCCAGAAAGACCGCTCAGGCCGGTTGCCGGGCAGGCCGGGCCGGTCAGAGGTCCAGGACGGCCTTGCCGTGGAGGCGGCGCTCCAGCAGTGCGCTGACGGCCTCGCCGGCCTTGTCCCAGCCGCCCCGCCAGGTGATCTGCGGGTCGAGGACGCCTGCGGCCACCCGGCCGGCCAGCCAGGTCAGGTCCGCTCCGAGTGGCACGCCGTCCAGCAGGTAGAAGGTCACGATCGATCGCTCGTGCCGCCCCTCGTTGCCGTAGAAGGCCCCGGACGGGAAGCTCTCGGGCTCGTCCGTGGCGTGCCCGACGGCCACCAGCGTGCCGCCGGGCGCGAGCCTGCCGAACGACTCCACCAGCTGCCGCCCGCCCACGCAGTCCACCACCCCGTCCACCGGCGAGCCGAGCAGCTCCGGCCCCGCGACGACCTCGTGGGCGCCCAGCGCGCGCAGCCCGTCGCCGTGCGCCTGCGGATCCCCGGTGGAGGCCACGACGTGCGCGCCGCCGAGCCGGGCGAGCTGCACGGCGTACCTGCCGACGCCGCCGGTGGCGCCGGTGACGAGGATCCGCTTGCCGAGCAGGTCGCCGATCCTGCGCAGGGCGCGCAGCGCGCTGGCGCCCGCGACCGGGACGGTGCTGAGCGCGCCCGGGTCGGCGCCGGCGGGCGCGATGCCGAGCGCCCCGGTGTCCACGGCCCGCAGCTCGGCCCAGGCGCCGTCGAGGCCGGCCGTGACCACGGGCGTCCCGGCCGGTGGGCCGGAGCCGTCGGCCGCCGGGCGTTCGATCACGCCCGCCGCGTCCCAGCCCAGCACGGTGCCGTCAGGGACCTGCGGGATGGCGTGCTTGACCTCGCCGAAGTTGAGCGAGACGGCACTCACCCTGACCAGGGCCTGGTGCGGGGCGGGCACCGGGCCGGCGGTCTCGCCGAGCCGCAGGCCGGAAGGGGTGGAGTGATCGACAAGGAGGGCACGCATGAGCATTCGCCTCTCGAAGCGGGACAGCGGTGACGTGTCATTTATGCCACCGAGTGGCATAAGCGTGCAAGTGGCAATCGCCCCTCTTGCTACACTTCCGTCTCGTGACGCTGCGCGAACGCAAGAAGCAACGGACTCGTCAGGCGCTGATCGACACCGCTCTGGAGCAGTTCACCGCCCGGGGGTTCGCCGGTGTCACCCTTGACGAGCTGTGCGAGGCGGTGGAGGTGTCCAAGCGGACCTTCTTCCGCACCTTCGCCAGCAAGGAAGAGGTCGCCATGGCCCCGCTGGAGGACATGTGGCGGGGCTTCCTGGTGGAGCTGGCGGCGGCCGAGCCCGGCGGGCGCCCGGCGCTGGAGGTGGCCCGTGACGCGCTCCTGGCGACGCTGGACGGCCTGGCGGACGACGACTGGGCGGGCCGGGCGCTGCTCAGCTACCGGCTGTCGGAGGAGACCGCGTCCATGAACGCCCACAGCCTGCACTTCTGCGAGCGCACGACGCAGGTGGCCATGGACATCATGCGCCCGTGGCTGGACGGTGAGCTGCGGGGACGCGACCCGCGTCCCCGCCTGATGGTGGACATGCTGGTGGCGGCCTTCCGCTACGCGCTGAACGGCTGGGCGGCCGACCCGGAGGCGGCGAAGACCCGCGAGGAGCTCGCCGCCCGCTTCCGCGAGGCCGTCGGAGCCCTGCCCGCCAGCCTCACCCTCACCGCCGCCGACTCGACCGGCACAGGCCCATCCAGCACAGGCTCGTCCGGCACAGGCTCGTCCGCACGCTGACCGTCGCAGGTCCGGCCGGGCTGGCCCGCACGTGGACCATCACAGGTCCGACCGAGGGCCGTCCGCACGTGGACGGCCCCCGTCGGTAGGGAAGCGGTCAGCCGGTCTTGACCTTGACCGCGTCGCTCTCGTGCTGCAGGCGGTCGAGCGAGGTGACGAGGTAGGTCCCCGCCGCCTTCGCCGTGTAGGTCGGGCTGGTCACGATCGCCACCAGGTTGCGGGCGTCGGTGGTGTGGCAGTCCTTGCCCTGCTGCGGCACCTGGTAGACGGCGTACGCCCGAGCCCGGTCGGCGGGCTTCCACGACAGCGTGGTGCCGCCGGCCTTGAGACCGGCCGGCGCGGAAGGAGCCTCGCCGCCGAGCTTCTTGATGATCGGCAGCAGCGCGGGACGGGCGTAGTAGGTCTTGGCGACGCGGTCGATCGCGCCCAGCGGGTTGGTCAGCAGCTGCTTGGCGCTGAAGTAGACCTCGCCCTTGATCGGCTTGAACTGGCGGTTGACGCCCACCTGGGCGGCCAGCTCGCCCGGCTTGGTCCAGGCCTTGTCGTCCTTGGCGCCGACCCGGTAGAGGCCCTGCCCGATGTACAGGTGGACGCCGCTGCCCTTGACCTCGTCGGCCCACCAGCGGGCCAGCGTGGTGTAGTCGGCGACCTTGAAGCCGCGCGGCCAGTAGAGCTGCGGCAGCACGTAGTCGACGGTGCCCGCCTTGATCCAGGCGCGCGCGTCGGCGTAGATCGAGTCGTACGCGGACATCCCGGCCGTGCTGGAGCCCGTCGGGTCCTGCGCCTTGTTGCGCCAGATGCCGAACGGGCTGATGCCGAACTTGACGTGCGGCCTGGCCCCGTGAACGGCCTTGTCGACCTCGGCGATCAGCGTGTTGACGTTGTCGCGGCGCCACTCGGCGAGCTTCTTGCCCTCGGCGTACTTCTTGAAGGCCGCGGTGTCGTCGAACTTCGCCCCGGCCACCGGATAGGGGTAGAAGTAGTCGTCGAAGTGCACGCCGTCGATGTCGTAACGGTCCACCACGTCGGTGATGACCTTGGTCACGTGCTCGCGGACGGCCGGCAGGCCGGGGTTGTAGTAGAGGCGGCCGCCGAACTTGATCGTCCAGTCGGGGTGCTGGCGCGCGGGATGCGTCGCGGGCAGCTTGGCGGTGCTGTCGCCGTAGGAGGCCCGGTACGGGTTGAACCAGGCATGGAACTCCATGCCGCGCTTGTGCGACTCCTCGATGAGGAACGGCAGCGGGTCCCAGCCCGGGTCCTTGCCCGCCGTGCCGGTCAGGTATTGCGACCAGGGCTCCAGCGAGGACTTGTAGATGGCGTCGGAAGCGGGCCGGACCTGGACGAACACCGCGTTCATGTTGCGTTTGGCGGCGCTGTCGAGGATCTTGACGAACTCGGCCTTCTGCCGGTCGGCGCCGAGGCCGGCCTTGGAGGGCCAGTCGATGTTCTGGGTGGTGGCGATCCACACCCCGCGCAGCTCCCGCTTCGGATAGCGGGCGTCTGCCTTGCAGGGTGCGGCGGCGGGTGCCGCAAGGGGCGTCTTCTTCACGCTCGCCGCAGGGCTCTCTCCGGCTCCGGGGCCGAACATGTAGGCGGCGCCGGTGGCGACGGCTGCGAGGGCGGCGGCGGCTAGGAGTGGGCGTCCAGTTCGCATAGTACGAACCAGTGTGGCAGTTGCTCTGGCGTGCTCGGGTCTAAAGAAAGAAATAAACTCGTGACTCTTTTGTGATAATTGTGATAGGTGTGCCGGGAGGGAACAAATCCCTCCCGGCGCTCTGCCTATCCGCTTTTCATTCCGTGGCCGCCACTTTGGTGGCCAAATTGGGGGGCAGCGGCTCATAACGCAGGAACGTCCGCTGGAACGTCCCGGTGCCGTGCGACATGGACCGCAGATCGATGGCGTACCGCGTGATCTCCAGCTCCGGAACCTCCGCCTTGACCAGCGTGCGCCCGGTGCCGACGGGCTCGGTGCCGAGCACCCGCCCGCGCCGCGAGGACAGGTCGGACATCACCGAGCCCACGTAGTCGTCGGCCACCAGCACCGACAGCTCGTCCACCGGCTCCAGCAGCAGCGTCGAGACCTTGCCCGCCGCCTCCTTGAGCGCGAGCTGCCCGGCGATCTGGAAGGCCATGTCGGAGGAGTCGACCGAGTGGGCCTTGCCGTCGTACAGGGTGACGCGCACGTCCACCATCGGATAGCCGGCGACGACGCCCCGCTCCATCTGGGCCCGCACGCCCTTCTCCACCGACGGGATGAACTGGCGGGGCACCACGCCGCCCACGATCTTGTCCACGAACTCGAAACCCCCGCCGGAGGGCAGGGGCTCGACCTCTAGATGGCAGATCGCGAACTGGCCGTGACCGCCGGTCTGCTTGACGTTGCGGCCCATCGCCTGGCATTTGCCGCCGAACGTCTCACGCAGCGGCACCCGCAGCTCGACCCGCTCGACCTCGACGCCGTGGCGTTTGGACAGGCGGTCGAGCAGCACGTCGGTATGCGCCTCGCCCATGCACCACAGGACGAGCTGCCTGGTCTCGGCGTTGTTCTCCAGCCGCAGGGTCGGATCCTCCGCCACCAGGCGGCCGAGCGCCTGTGACAGCTTGTCCTCGTCGGCCTTCGACTTGGCCCTGATCGCCACGGGCAGCAGCGGATCGGGCATGTCCCAGGAGGTCATCAGCAGCGGATGCTCGACGTCGGACAGCGTGTCGCCGGTCTCGGCCCGCGACAGCTTGGCCACCGCCAGGATGTCTCCCGCGGTGCCCTTGGCCGTGCCGCGCTGCTGCTTGCCCAGCGGACAGGTCAGGGTGCCGATCCGCTCGTCGAGGTCGTGGTCCTCGTGCCCGCGCTCGGCCAGGCCGTGCCCGGACACGTGGACGGTCATGTCGGGGCGCAACGAGCCGGAGAAGACGCGTACGAGGCTGATGCGGCCCACGTACGGGTCGCTGGTGGTCTTGACGATCTCCGCCACGAGCGGGCCGTCGGGATCGCAGGTGATGCCCTTGACCGGCTTGCCGGACAGGTCGGTGATCTCGGGCATCGGGTGTTCGAGCGGCGAGGGGAAGCCCTGCGTCATGAGCTCCAGCAGCTCCTGCGCGCCGACGCCGAGCCCGCTGCACAGCACCGGGTAGAAGCTGCCGCGGGCGACGGCCTTCTCCAGGTCGTCGACCAGGACCTTGGTGTCGATGGGCTCGCCTTCGAGGTAGCGCTCCATGAGCGATTCGTCTTCGCTCTCCTGGATGATCCCCTCGATCAGTACGCCGCGGTGCTCCTCGATCTGGGTCTCGTACTCCGCGCCGGGCTCCTTCTCGGTGCGCGAGCCCGTGGCGTAGTTGTAGAACTTCTGCGACAGCAGCCCGATCAGCCCGTTGACGTGACCGTTGGTGATCACCGGGAGATAGAGGGGGGCGACGCCGTCGCCGAAGATGTCCTGGCAGGTGGCGAGCACCTCGTCGAAGTCGGCCCGCTGGTGGTCGATCTTGGTGATCACCACCGCGCGCGGCATGCCGACCTGCGAGCACTCCTCCCACAGTATCTGGGTGAGCCCGTCGATCCCGTCCGCGGCCGAGACCACGAACAGCGCCGCGTCGGCGGCCCGCAGCCCTGCCCGGAGATCGCCCACGAAGTCGGCGTAACCGGGGGTGTCCAGAAGGTTGATCTTGATGTCGTTGTGCACCAGCGGCGCCACGGCGAGGTTGACCGACCGTTGCTGCCGGACCTCCACCTCGTCGAAGTCGCTGACGGTGTTGCCGTCCTCCACGCGTCCCACGCGCTGGATGGTGCCCGTGGCGGCCAGCAGCTGTTCGACGAGAGTCGTCTTACCCGCTCCTGAGTGGCCGACCAGCACGACATTGCGTATCGCATCCGCCCTGTCGGCCATTGGTGCCCTGCCCGCGGCTCCTACGGCACCGCCCGTATTTCTTTCCGCCACATCGCCTCCTGCGTCGTCGGTGTATTTCCAACGACCGCGCCCGAGCGGAGGGTGTGTGGAACCGCATGGACGCGGTGTGTTCACCAAATACCCCTGTGGCGGATATCACAAGGGGGGCGGGGCAAAGAAAGTTGTCAGCCGCGAGATGGCCTACGATCGGACGGCGATGCTCAAACTCCTGCGCCCGGCCATGACCCGGATACTCACCCCGCTGGGCAGGCTGCTCGTCGGCCGCGGGATCGGCCCCGACGCCGTCACGGCGATCGGCACCCTCGGCACCGTCGTGTCCGCCCTGCTCTTCTTCCCCTTGGGACAGCTCACCTGGGGCGCTCTCGTGATCACCGTCTTCGTGCTGTTCGATCTGCTCGACGGCGTGGTGGCCAGGCTCGGCGGCAGCGCCGGCAGCACGTGGGGCGCCTTCCTCGACTCGACGCTGGACCGGGTGGCCGACTCGGCCATCTTCGCCGGCCTGATCTTGTATTTCATCTCCAGAGACGACACGCTGATGGCCGGGGTCACGCTGCTCTGCCTGATCGCGGGCGCTCTGGTCTCCTATGCCAAGGCCAGGGCCGAGGGGCTCGGGCTGACGGCCGACGTGGGGCTGGCCGAGCGGCCTGAGCGGCTGGTGGTGGCGCTGGTCGCGACCTTCTTCTCCGGGCTCGGCGTCCCCTACGTGCTGCCCGCGGGGATGTGGCTGCTCGCGGCGGCCAGCGTGATCACGGTGGGGCAGCGGGTGGTCCACGTTTACCAGCAGACGAGGGAGAGATGAGCGAGAAGGCGTCCATCAGCGATCGCGCGGTGGCCGCGGGGTTCGCGGCCGGCTGGAAGCTCGTGCCGCTGCTGCCCGAGCGCCCGACGGCCGCGGTCTTCCGCCTCCTGGCCGACCGGGTCTGGAGCAGGCGCGGCAAGTCCGTGCGCCGGCTGGAGTCCAACCTGGCCAGGGTGACCGGCATCGACGCGGGCAGCCGCGAGATGCGCGAGCTCAGCAGGGCCGGCATGCGCTCCTACTTCCGTTACTTCCACGAAATCTTCCGGCTGCCGTCCATGCCCACCGAGGAGGTCGTGCGCCGCACCCACGTCATCGGGGCCGAGCACGTGCACGACAACGTGGCGGCCGGCCGGGGCGTGGTGCTGGCGCTGCCGCACATGGGCAACTGGGACCAGGCGGGGGCGTGGCTGGTGGGCGTCGGCCACCCGTTCACGACCGTGGCCGAGCGGCTCAAGCCCGAGTCGCTGTTCCGCCGCTACGTGCAGTTCCGCGAGGGCCTGGGCATGGAGGTGCTGCCGCTGACCGGCGGCGACGGGCACAACTTCGGCACCCTGGCCACGCGGGTGCGCAAGGGCGGCGTGGTGTGCCTGCCGGCCGAGCGCGACCTGACCAAGAGCGGCATCGAGGTGCGCTTCTTCGGCGCGACCACCAAGGTGCCCGCGGGCCCGCCGCTGCTGGCCGTGCAGACGGGCGCGGCGCTGCTGCCGGCCGTCGTCTACTTCCACGGGTCCGACTGGGGCATCCACATCCACGAGGAGGTCCCCGTCCCGGCCGAGGGCACCAGGCAGGAGAAGGTCGCCGCCGTCGCGCAGGGGCTGGCCGACGTGTTCGAGAAGGGCATCTCCGAGCACCCGGAGGACTGGCACATGATGCAGCGGCTCTGGCTGGAAGACCTCGATCGATGAGGGTCGGGATCGTCTGCCCCTATTCGTGGGACATGCCCGGCGGGGTCAAACAGCACATCGACGACCTGGCCCAGGCGCTGATCGCGCAGGGGCACGACGTGTCCGTGATCGCCCCGGCGGCCGACGACGACGAGCTGCCCCCCTATGTGACGGGCGCGGGCCGGGCGATACCCGTGCCGTACAACGGGTCCGTGGCCAGGATGTCGTTCGGGTTCCTGTCGGCGGCCAGGGTGCGGCGGTGGGTCCGTACGGGCGGCTTCGACGTGCTGCACATCCACGAGCCGCTGATCCCGAGCCTGGGCGTGCTGGCCTGCTGGGCGGCCAAGGGGCCGATCGTGGCGACGTTCCACGCGTCGTTCTCGCGCTCGCGGGCCATCGCGGTGGCCGAGCCGCTGCTGCGCAGCGCGCTGGAGAAGCTGAGCGGCCGCATCGCGGTCTCCGACGCGGCGCGCAAGAGCCTGGTGGAGCAGTTCGGCGGTGACACGGTGCTGATCCCCAACGGCGTGACCGTCTCCCGCTACACCGAGGCCGAGCCGCTGGACGGGTGGGGGCCCGACGGCGCCACGCTCGGCTTCCTCGGCCGGATGGACGAGGAGCGCAAGGGCCTGCCGATCCTGCTCGACGCGTTCGAGATCCTCGCGGCCGAGCGCCCGGAGCTGAAGCTGCTGCTCGCCGGGCCCGGCGACGAGAAGGACGTCTTCGAACGGGTGCCGAAGGGGCTGCGCGACCGCGTGACGGTGCTGGGCATGGTGAGCGAGGCCGACAAGATCCGCGCGTACCACTCGGTCGACGTGTTCTGCGCGCCCAACACGCGGGGGGAGAGCTTCGGCATCGTGCTGGCCGAGGCCATGGCGTCGGGGGCCACGGTGCTGGCCAGCGACATCCCCGCCTTCCGCAAGGTGCTGGGCGACGGCCAGGCGGGCGCGCTGTTCGCCAACGGCGACCCCGCCTCGCTGGCGCGCGAGGCGGGCGCGCTGCTGGACGCGCCGGAGCGAAGGTCCAAGCTGGCCGCCGAGGCGCTGGTGGCGGTCAGGAAGTACGACTGGTCCACGGTCGCGCGCGACGTGGTGCGCGTCTACGAGACCGTCACCACGAGCGGCGCAGGAAGGGTCGAAGAGGACCTCTGACATGACATCCACCATGATCGTGCTGATCGTGGGCATCGTCGTGGTGCTCACGGCCGTCTACATCTCCTGGCGCGCGGGCCGGCTCGACCGCCTGCACATCAGGCTTGAGCTGGCCAGCGAGTCGCTGGACGCGGCGCTGATGCTGCGCAGGGCGGTGGTCCTGGAGCTGGCCGGGTCGCGTCTGCTCGACCCGGCCACGTCGCTGGTGCTGGCCGCCGCCGCGCACGAGGCCAGGATGGCGGGGCCGGAGGAGCGCGAGCACGCCGAGAGCGACCTGTCGCGGGCCCTGCGCGCGGCCGTGGACCAGGAGCGGTTCAGGGAGAAGCTGTCCGAGCCGCCGGGCGGGCGCGACCTGCTGGACGAGCTCGACTCGGCGGTGACCAAGGTGGTCTACTCGCGCCGCTTCTACAACAACGCCGTGGGGGTCACGCGTACGGCTCAGCGCCGCTGGCTCGCCAGGACGCTGCGCCTGGCCGGGCACACCGAATACCCGCAATTCTTCGAGATTGATGACAATCCGCCTGCGACCATGGCAACTGAATGACCTAATTTGGGGAAGCCAGTAAGCTTCATCCCGTTTTACGGGCTGAAGCGAGGAGTGTTACAGGTGCGGCTACCCCGGACGATCACGATCTGGCTGGCGGGTGCGGCCGTGCTGCTGCCCGTCACGGCCTGTTCCTCGGAGGAGCCGGCCGCGGGCCAGGCGCCGCAGGCGTCGACCACGGCCCCGACCGAGGAGCCGGTGGAGGTCAAGGGGCATCCATTCACCGGGAAGCCGTACGACGCGCTCAAGCCGGTGCTCGCCGTGAAGATCGAGAACACCGCGGCAGGCAAGCCGCAGCTCGGGCTGAAGAGCGCGGACATCGTCTACGTCGAGCAGGTCGAGGCCGGTCTGACCCGGCTCATGGCCGTCTTCTCCTCCAAACTGCCCGCCAAGGTGGGCCCCGTCCGCAGCGCCCGCATCTCCGACCTGCACATCGCGCCGCAGTTCGGCAAGCCGGCCTTCTCCTATTCGGGCGCGCAGACGAAGATGCTGCCGTTCATCGCCGAGGCGTCGCTGTTCGACGTCGGCGACACGCGCAACCCGGGCGCGTACTTCCGCCAGCCCGGCCGCTTCGCCCCCTACAACCTGTTCGCCAACACCAAGCAGCTCCTGGCCAAGGCGCCCAAGGCGAGCAAGGCCAAGGACGTGGGCTTCACCTTCGGCGAGGCTCCGGCCGAGGGCGGGGTGGACAAGAAGTCGTACACCGTCAAGTGGCCCGCGGCCCGCTTCACCTTCGCCTGGTCGGCGGACAAGGAGCAGTGGCTGATCTGGCAGGACGGCAAGAAGGACATGGCCGCGGAGGGCGGCCAGCTCGGCGCGCCCACGGTCGTCATCCAGTACACCAAGACCGAACGCTCGGAGTTCCACGACAAGAACCAGAGCTACACCCCGCTCGTGCACACCACCGGCAAGGGCAAGGCGATCGTGCTGCGCGACGGTAAAGCCTTCAAGGCGAACTGGGAACGGGAATCCGAGGACGGCGGTACGACGTTCACCACAGAGAGCGGCGAGCCGATGAACTTCGCGCCCGGCCAGGTCTGGGTCGCGCTCGCCAGCCGCAAGCCCGTCATCCCGTAGCTCCACTTTGTCGAGTCTTGGGGGCGAATCCTGACATCTTGGCATGTCGGGGGAGGGGTCCTCCAGGACCTACGATGGGCTTGATAACTTACCGACCGCCGTGAGAGCCCGTGAGGATGACCGTGTCCAGCAGCACGCCAGAAAGCACCCCCGTCACCGGAACCGCGCGCGTCAAGCGCGGCATGGCCGAGATGCTCAAGGGCGGCGTCATCATGGACGTCGTCACGCCGGACCAGGCCAAGATCGCTGAAGACGCCGGCGCGGTCGCCGTCATGGCGCTCGAGCGGGTTCCCGCCGACATCCGCGCCCAGGGCGGCGTGTCCAGGATGAGCGACCCCGACATGATCGACGGCATCATCGCCGGCGTGTCGATCCCCGTGATGGCCAAGGCCCGCATCGGCCACTTCGTCGAGGCCAAGGTGCTGCAGTCCCTGGGCGTCGACTACGTGGACGAGTCGGAGGTGCTCACCCCGGCCGACTACGCCAACCACATCGACAAGTGGCAGTTCACCGTGCCGTTCGTGTGCGGGGCCACCAACCTGGGCGAGGCGCTGCGCCGCATCACCGAGGGCGCGGCCATGATCCGCTCCAAGGGCGAGGCGGGCACCGGCGACGTCTCCAACGCCGTCACCCACATGCGCACGATCCGGGCCGAGCTCAAGCGGCTCGCCTCGCTGCCCGAGGACGAGCTGTACGTCGCCGCCAAGGAGCTGCAGGCCCCCTACGAGCTGGTCGCCGAGGTCGCCAAGACCGGCAAGCTGCCCGTCGTGCTGTTCACCGCGGGCGGCATCGCCACCCCGGCCGACGCCGCGATGATGATGCAGCTCGGCGCCGAGGGCGTGTTCGTGGGCTCGGGCATCTTCAAGTCCGGCGACCCGGCCAAGCGGGCCGCGGCGATCGTCAAGGCCACGACGTTCTACGACGACCCCGACGTCATCGCCAAGGTTTCGCGCGGCCTGGGCGAGGCCATGGTCGGCATCAACGTCGATGAGATCCCGCAGCCGCACCGGCTGGCCGAGCGCGGCTGGTAACCGGCGCGTCGTTGCAGGTCACCGGCTTGCCGGCGTGAGACGATCACATCCGGCAGGCGGGGGCGAGCCATCCCCGCCTGGCGGGGGCGCCATCATGTGACGGCGAAATTTGCCGGAGAAGGCGACATCCGCGAAGGATGTCGCCTTTTTCGTGTTGTGTGGTGTTCACCGAATAGTCATGATTCTCAGTCAGGCTACGGGGCGACCCGCACCCTTGATCGTCCCAGGAGTCACACGTGTCCAAGCTGAACCGCAGGCACTTTCTCGTCACGGGGTTAGCTGCCGGTGCCGCCGCAGCGATCCCGGCCACGGCCGCCCACGCCGATCCCGATCCCGGTGCCGAGACCGCGCAGAGCCTGGCCTCGCGCGGGCTGCGCACCGACCCGTTCACGCTCGGCGTCGCCTCGGGCGACCCCGACCACGAGGGCTTCGTGCTCTGGACCAGGCTGGCCCAGCAGCCGATGGCCGAGGACGGGTTCGGCGGCATGCCGCAGCGGCCGTTCCCGGTGCTCTGGCAGGTGTACGCCGACGAGCGCTGCCGCCGCGTGGTGCGCTCGGGCGTGAGCGTGGCGTCGCCGGAATGGGGGCACAGCGTCCACGTCGAGGTGGACCGCCTCGGCTCCGACCGCGAGTACTGGTACCGCTTCCGCGTGGGCCCGTACGTCTCGCCGGTCGGCCGCGCCCGCACCGCGCCGCACCCGCTCTCGTACGGAGGCGCGCTGGCCATGGCGTTCGTCTCGTGCGCCCAGTACGAGCACGGCTACTTCACCTCCTACCGCAGGCTGGCGGAGGAGAGCCCCGACCTGATCCTGCACCTGGGCGACTACCAGTACGAGTACACCAAGGACACCTACACCATCCCCGGCGGCAACGTCCGCGACCACGAGGGCCCCGAGACCGAGACGCTGGCCGGCTACCGCCAGCGCCACGCCCAGTACAAGGCCGACCCCGACCTCCAGGCCGCGCACGCCGCCGCGCCGTGGCTGGTCGTGTGGGACGACCACGAGCTGGACAACAACTGGGCCGACGAGGTGCCCGAGAAGCCCGAGGTGCCCCAGCCGAACTTCCTCAGCAGGCGCGAGGCCGCCTTCCGCGCCTACTACGAGAACATGCCGCTGCGCCGCACCTCCATCCCGCGCGGCATCGACATGCAGCTCTACCGGCGCATCCGGTGGGGCAGGATGGCCACGTTCCACATGCTCGACACCCGCCAGTACCGCGACGACCAGGGCTGCGGCGACGGCTACCGCGACTGCCCGGCCGCCGTGGACCCGGCCCGCTCGATCACGGGCGGGGAGCAGGAGTCCTGGCTGCTGGACGGCTTCCACCACTCGCGGGCGCAGTGGGACATCCTCGGCCAGCAGGTGTTCTTCGCCCAGCGCGACAACAACGCCGGGCCCGCCAAGATCACCTCGCAGGACTCCTGGGACGGCTACGTGGCCTCGCGTCAGCGGATCACCCAGGGCTGGGTGGACGCCGGGGTCCGCAACCCCGTGGTGCTGACCGGCGACGTGCACGCGCACTGGGCCAGCGACCTCAAGCTCGACTACGACGACCCGACGGGGCCGTCGGTGGGCTCGGAGCTGGTGGCGACCTCGATCTCCACCGGCGGCGACGGGGCCGACTCCGACCCGGCCACGCATCCGTTCCTGTCGATCAACCCGCACCTGAAGTTCTACAACAACCAGCGCGGCTACGTGCTGACGAAGATCGAGCGTGACCAGCTCACGGCCGACTTCAAGGTGGTGCCGCGGGTGCAGGCGCCGGGGGCGGAGGTCTACACGCGGGCCACGTTCGTGGTGGAGGACCGGGTGCCCGGCGTGCAGCAGACGTACCTGAGGCCGCTGGACGCGGCGATGCGCTCCCAGCAGGAGATGACGGTGGAGGAGACGGTGCGCCTGGAGACCGAGCGCCCGTAGCCGCCGCTTCCGAGGCCGGACCCGGCTTGGGTCCGGCCTTTTTTCTCCCGGAATATTAGCCAGGCTAAGTTAGTTGGGCTAAGTATGAGGGACGACCCCACCCACCTGGCAGAACAGGTCTCATCCGTGCTGCGCCACCTGGTGTTCCTGCTGCGGCGCACCGTCGCAGGACAGCCCGTCACCAGCCAGCAGTACGGCGTGCTCGGCTCGCTCGAACACGGCCCGCGCCGCATGACCGCGCTGGCGGAGGAGCACGGGGTGCAGCTGCCCACGATGACCGTCCAGATCAACCGGCTCGAGGACGCGGGCCTGGTGGCGCGCGGCTCCGACCCCGCCGACGCCCGCGTCAGGAGCGTCGAGCTCACCGGCGAGGGCCGCGACAGGCTGCTCGTCGTCCGCCGGGCCAGGGTCGCCCACCTCACCAGGGAACTGGCCGCGCTCACCGAGGACGAGCGCGCCACACTCGCGGCCGCGCTGCCCGTTCTGGCGAAGCTCGGCCGCTCGTAAGCAAAGGAGCATCATGCACACCGGCGGCGGAATCCTTCGCCAGCCCATGTCCGTCTGGGCCACCGCGTTCGCCGCGGTCGTGGCCTTCATGGGCATCGGGCTGGTCGATCCCATCCTCCCGTCCATCGCGCAAGGGCTGAACGCGACGCCGAGCCAGGTGTCGCTGCTGTTCACCAGCTATTTCCTGGTGACGGCCGTGGCCATGCTGATCACCGGCTGGGTCTCCAGCCGCATCGGCGGCAAGCGCACGCTGCTGGCGGGGCTGGCGCTCGTGATCGTGTTCGCCGCGCTGGCCGGCACCTCCACCAGCGTCGGCGAGCTCGTCGGCTTCCGCGCCGGCTGGGGTCTCGGCAACGCGCTGTTCGTGGCCACCGCGCTGGCCGTCATCGTCGGCGCGGCCAGCGGCGGCGCCGAGTCGGCCATCATCCTGTACGAGGCCGCGCTCGGCCTCGGCATCTCCGCGGGCCCGCTGGCCGGCGCGCTGCTCGGCGACTGGAACTGGCGGGCGCCCTTCTTCGGCACCGCCACCCTCATGGCCGCCGGGCTCGTCCTGATCGTCACGCTGCTCAGAGCCACGCCGAAGCCGGCCGTCAAGACCAGCCTCAGCGCCCCGATCAGGGCGCTCGCCCACGGCGGCCTGTCCACCACGGCCTTCACCGCGCTGTTCTACAACTTCGCGTTCTTCACGATCCTGGCCTTCACCCCGTTCATCCTCGGCATGTCCCCCTACGGCATCGGCGCCGTCTTCTTCGGCTGGGGCGTGTGCGTGGCGCTGGCCTCCGTCTTCGGCGCGCCGCCGCTGCAGCGCAGGCTCGGCTCGGTGAACGTGCTGCACCTGTCCCTGGCCGTGCTCGCCGTGCTGCAGCTCGGCATCGCGCTCTCGGCGTACGCAGGGGTCCACGCGGGGATCATCGTGTGCACCGTGCTGTCCGGCCTCCCCATCGGCCTGAACAGCACGGTCTTCACCGAGTCGGCCATGGAGGTCTCCGACGCGCCCAGGCCCGTCGCCTCCGCCGGATACAACTTCGTGCGCTGGATGGGCGGCGCGCTGGCCCCGTTCATCGCCACCAAGCTCGGCGAGGAGATCGGCGTCGCCGTGCCGTACGCGCTGGGCGCGGCCTGCTGCGTCGCCGGCATGGCCGTCCTGTACACCAGGCGCCACCACCTGCGCACCCTGTCCCGCGTGGACGCGGACCACGCGGACCACACTGTCCATGGCGTCGCGGAGGCGCCCGCGCGCTGACCCGCCATATGGTTGGATTGCCGGCCATGATCGGACACGTGCTGCTGCTCCTCGCGGGGTTCCTCGTGGCCCCGTCCGCTCAGGAGCTGTCGGTGATGACGTGGAACGTGTGCACCGGCACCAACTCCGGCTGCCGCTTCTACCGCGCGGGCCCGCTGGAGCTGGCGGAGAACATCGGCAGGTACGCGCTCAGCCGGCCCGTCAAGCCCGATGTGATCTTCCTGCAGGAGTTCTGCACGGGCGCGACCGGCACACTCGAGCTCTGGCTGGAACGTCGTACCGGCCGGAGCTGGAGCGTCGGCTCCTGGGGCCTGACCGGCGCGGACGGCAAGCCGTACGCGTGTCATCCCGACCGACTCGGCCGCCCGCGCGGCGCGCAGAGCATCGCGGTGGCCGTGGCCGGCGACACGGCCACGTTCGAGATCCACCCGCTGCCCGCCCCGCCCTGGTACGTCGGCCGCGCCGCCGTCTGCGTGACCATCCCCGCCAGGAAGGTCCACGCCTGCGGCACCCACCTTTCCTCGGGCAACGGCTACGACGACCGCCAGCCCGGCGCCCCCTACCGGACCAGGCAGATCGCCAGGCTCCTGGAGATCGCGGCCAAGCCCGGCCACCGGACGATCGTCGGCGGCGACCTCAACGTGGCCCCTCCCGACAGCGGCTACGGAAGCGCCGCCGGCCGCCGCGCAGTCGCCCCGGCCTACCGGGCGTACCAGGAATGCGACCAGCGCGGCCCCCGGCGCACCGGCGGCTGGACCCGCGAGGGCAGGAAGCTCGACTACCTGTTCGCGCCCAAGGGCACCGTGCGGCGCTGCCACGTGGAGCGCGGCGTGACGCTCTCCGACCACAAGCCCGTCTACATCAAGGTGGCCCTGTAGGAAGATCCCGGGCCTTCCTGGTGTTGAATTGTCTGAACCCGCAACCGGACGGAAGGATCGACTGTGCCCACGATCGGTGTACTCGCTCTCCAGGGAGACGTGCGCGAGCATGTGCGCATGCTTCAGGAGGCGGGCGCGTCGGCTGCCGCCGTGCGCAGGCCCGCCGAGCTGGACGCGGTCGACGGCCTGGTCATCCCCGGCGGGGAGTCCACCACGATGTGGAAGCTCGCCGAGACCTTCGACATGCTCCAGCCGCTGCGGATGCGCATCAAGGAGGGCATGCCCGCCTACGGCTCCTGCGCCGGCATGATCATGCTGGCCGACCGGATCGAGGACGGCGCGGCCGGGCAGCAGACCATCGGCGGCATCGACATGGTGGTCAGGCGCAACGCCTTCGGCCGCCAGGTCGACTCGTTCGAGTCCGATCTGGACTTCGCGGGCGACCGCGTGCACGCCGTGTTCATCCGCGCGCCGTGGGTCGAATCCGTCGGCGGGGATGTCGAAGTGCTGGGCAGGTGCGAGCCTGGGGATAGGATCGTCGCGGTCCGCCAAGGGCCGTTGCTCGCGACGTCGTTCCACCCCGAGCTGACCGGGGACACGCGCGTGCACCGTTACTTCGTAGACATGCTGAGGGAGCTCTAGGTAATGTCCGGCCACTCCAAATGGGCGACGACGAAGCACAAGAAGGCCGCGCTCGACGCCAAGCGCGGCAAGCTGTTCGCGAAGCTCATCAAGAACATCGAGGTGGCGGCCCGGACCGGTGGCCCTGACCCGGACGCCAACCCGACCCTCTTCGACGCCATCTTCAAGGCGAAGAAGAACTCCGTGCCCAACGACAACATCGAGCGGGCCCGCAAGCGCGGCGGCGGCCTGGAGGCCGGCGGCGCCGACTGGCAGACCATCACCTACGAGGGCTACGCGCCCGGCGGCGTCGCGGTGCTCATCGAGTGCCTCACCGACAACCGCAACCGCGCCGCCTCCGAGGTGCGCGTCGCGCTGACCCGCAACGGCGGCTCGCTGGCCGATCCGGGTTCGGTGTCCTACATGTTCAACCGCAAGGGCGTCGTGCTCGTGCCCAAGGAGGGGCTCGACGAGGACACCGTGCTGATGGCCGTGCTCGACGCGGGCGCCGAGGAGGTCAACGACCTGGGCGAGTCGTTCGAGGTCGTCTCCGAGGCCGGTGACCTGGTGCCGGTGCGCAAGGCGCTCCAGGACGCCGGGATCGACTACGACTCGGCCGAGTCGAGCTTCCTGCCGACGATGAGCGTGCAGCTCGACGAGGACGGCGCCAAGAAGGTCTTCCGCCTCATCGACGCGCTGGAGGACAGCGACGACGTGCAGAATGTCTACGCCAACTTCGACGTCTCCGACGACGTGCTGGCGGCGCTCGACTGATCCGGCTCCCGGCGGGCGCACCGCTCCCGCCGGGTCCTCGCCTGTGACGTGTCGCGTACCCGGGTGCTTTCTGCCCGCGTGCCGGGGCGCTTTCTCCGTACGGTGGGTCACCTGACGTGCGCGGCGGCCCGGTGGCAGCGTAGGGTCGGGCGACGTGACTTCCCCCACCCCTCCTCAGGCGCCACCGCCCGCACTCGGCTGGCTGCTGGCCGTACCAGCGCTGCTCGGCGCTCTCATCTCCCTGGTGCTGCCGACGGGCCAGACGATCTGGCTCAGCTTCCAGAGCGGCGGCGTCCTGCGGGAGATCAGCTACGTGGGGACCGCCAACTACACCAAACTGCTGGGGGACACCGCCTTCTGGCGGGCCCTGTGGTTCACGCTCTCGCTGACCCTGGTGCCGCTGCTGGTGGCCGTCGTGGTGGCGCCGCTGCTGGCCCTGGCGCTGGACCGGGCGGGCACCTGGCCCAGGCGGGCCGGGCGGATCACGTTGTCGCTGGCCATCGTCACATTCTCGCCGGTGGGGGTGGCGGCGGCCTGGATGCGCGGGCTGACGCCCAGCACCTCCGGCCTGGCCGCTCTGGCCGAAGGGCTGCGCGAGCCCGCGACCGCGCCTGGAACGCTCCGGCTGATCGTCGCGGCGGCCACGTTCGGCGTCGTCTGCGCGCTGGCGGTGATCGCTTTCCTGCCCGCGCTGCGCGGCGACCGGCCCATGCCGGGGATGTTCGCCGTGGGCGGGCTCGTCGCGCTCGCCACCGTGGCGGTGGGGCTGCAGACGTTCGCCATGGGCCTGGTGCTCACCCAGGGCGGCCCTGAGCGCTCCACAGAGACGCTCGCGAGCCTGCAGTACCACTTCGCCTTCAGAATGGCCGATTTCGGCCGTGGCGCGGCCGTCGCGGCCCTCACGGGAGTGATCCTCGGCGTGCTCGGCGTCGTCGCCACGATCATCGCCGTGGCCGCGCGCCTGCGCATCACCCTCGTCCCGCGAGCCGCCGCCAGCGGTCCCGCGCCGGACTCCTCTCCTGGCTTCGGCGCGGCTCCGTTCCCGGGGCCCTTCGCCGGCGGTTCACCCGGTCATGCGGCGGATCCCTTCGCGGCGCGCTCGCCAGGTCCCGTTCACGACCCCTTCGCCGGTCCTGTGCCCGGGTCCGCCGCGGACCCCTTCGCGGGACCCGCGCCGGGTTCTCCTCCCGGTGCCGCGTCCGGTGGCTCACACGGTGGCTCGCACGGGTTCTCGCCTGGTGCCTCGCAGGGTGTCTCACCTGGTGTCTTGCCTGGGGTCTCGCCTGGTGTCGCCGTGGAGCGGCCGGCGGGGCCGGTCGGGATGGCCGTCGGGGTGACGGCGCTGGTCGTCGTGCTGGCGGCGGCGCTCCTGTGCGCCTGGCCGTGGATCGACGGCCTGCTGGCCCTGCCCGACACCTCAGCCGGCGGCCTGCGCGCGCAGCTCAACACCTGGCCGCCCGCCGTCGCGGGCGCGCTGGTCTCGGTGGGCGTCGCCTACCTCGCCGCGCTCGGCATCGGCGGCCTGCGCCCGCTCGGCCGGGGGAGCGAGTGGCTGCTGCTGCTGTTCGCGCCCTGGCTGTTCGTCGGCACGGGCCCGCTCGGCGTCGCCAACTGGCAGAACATCCGCAGCCTGGGCCTGATCGACACCTTCGCCGCGCTCTTCCCGCCCCTCCTCGTGAGCGTCCCCGCCCTGCTGGTGCTCACACTGCTGTGCAAGGGCCTGGCCGAGCGCACCGGCAAGGACTTCTTCAGCGGCGTGTTCCTGCCCTCGCTCCCCATGGCGGGCGTCCTCGCCGGAGCGGTCACGCTGATGAACGCCCAGGACCTGCTCTGGCCGTTGCTGGTCGCCCAGAAGCCCGACCTGTTCACCGCCCCGGTGGCGCAGGTGGCCCAGCTCAGCGACTTCACCGCGTCGGCGCCCGACGTCGGCGCGGCCACGCCGCTGCTCGTGGTCGGGCTCGGGCTGGTCGCCGTCGTGGCCGCGCAGGTGTTCTACCTCGACAAACTCGCCCTCACGACCACCGGTACGACGGCCGGCCCGGCAAATGGCTCGCGGTCGCGTACGCCCGCTGCGTAGGTTGGATGGCTGTGGAGATTCGTGACTTGACCCCCGAGGACCTCGACGACGTCCTCGACCTGCGCAAACGTTCGTTCGGCCTGCTGTCCGCGGCTGACGCGGAGAGCTGGCGGACAGCCGTCACGCCGGTCCTCGCCGAGGGCCGCTACCTCGGCGCCTTCGACGGCTCCAGGCTCGCCGCCGCCGCCCGGCTGCGCCAGTTCACCCAGTGGTGGCACGGCAGGCCGCAGCCGATGGCCGGGATCGCGGGCGTCACCGTCAACCCCGAAGACCGCGGCCGCGGGGTCGGCACGCAGATCATGCGAGCCGTCATCGACCGTGGCGCGGCGCTCGGCGACGCCGTCTCGGCGCTCTACCCGGCGACCACGGCCATCTACCGCTCGATCGGCTACGAGCACGCCGGAGCCCAGTACAACGTGACCATCCCGGCGGAGTCGCTGCGCCACATCCGGCCGTCCGGGCAGGTCAAGCTGCGCAGGATGGGTCCGGGCGACGCGGCCGAGGTCATCTCCGTCCTCCATCGCGCGCACGCCGCCGCCCGCGCCAGCGGGCCCATCTCCTGGGACGAGAAGACCTGGAACCACTGGCTCGCCGACGATGACGACTTCCTCTACCTCGCCGACGACGGCTTCGTCATCTACCGGTGGCGCGGCGAGAACATGCTGGTCGACAACCTCGTCGCCGCCTCGGCCGAGACGACCAGGGCCCTGTGGTCGATGGTGGGCAGCTCGTCCTCGATCGCGCGCGACGTCGTCGCGCCGCTGGCCCCCGACGACCCGGTGCTGTGGTTGCTGCGCGAGCGGACGAAGGAGCAGGTCACGCAGGTCCGGTGGATGTTCAGGGTGCTCGACGTCGCCGCGGCGGTCGAGCGCAGGGGCTATCCGGAGCATCTCCTGGGCGATGCCGTCGTCACCGTGGACGATCCGCTGCGGGGCGGGGGCACCTGGCGGCTGGAGTTCGGGGGCGGGTCGGGCGCGGCCACCCTGATCGAGGGGCCGGGTGTCGCGCCGGTCGAGTGGCCCAGCGTTGCGCTCAGCGTGAACGGCTTCTCGGCCCTGTACGCCGGAATCCCGCCGGCCACGCTCCGGCTCAGCGGGCTCATGTCCGGAGATGACCGATACGACGAGACGCTTGACGCGGCCTTCGCCGCCAAGCCGTACATGCTCGACTACTTCTGAGGCCCGTTCCCGCCTGCTGACAGGCGTTTCCCGGTGCGCGGCCACCTCTGCCGGGGTAGAGTCTCGTGCCGAACAGATGTTCGGCGGGCGCGGGGAGGGCATGCCGGTGCGGGTGATGGGCGTCGATCCGGGGCTGACCCGGTGCGGCCTGGGCGCCGTCGAAGGGCGGCCGGGCGCGCCGCTGACGATGGTGGCGGTCGGGGTGGTGCGCACGGGCGCCGACGAGGAGCTCGGCGCGCGGCTGGTCGGCATCGAGGCGGGGATCGAGCGCTGGCTCGACGACGTACGCCCCGACGCGGTCGCGGTCGAGCGGGTCTTCAGCCAGCACAACGTACGCACCGTCATGGGCACCGCGCAGGCGGCGGGCATCGCCGTGCTCTGCGCGGCCAGGCGCGGGCTGCCTGTGGCGCTGCACACGCCGTCGGAGGTCAAGGCGGCCATCACGGGCAGCGGCACCGCCGACAAGAAGCAGGTCGGCGCCATGGTCACGCGCCTGCTGCGGCTGACCGAGATGCCCAAGCCCGCCGACGCGGCCGACGCGCTCGCCCTGGCGATCTGCCACGTCTGGCGCGGCGGCGCCCAGCACCGCCTGGCCGAGGCCCTGGCCAAGGCCAAGGCCACACACAAGGGCGGCAGGCGTTGACCGCGCCGATGGCCGCTGCTGCGACGGTGCGTCGCGCCTGGCCGCAAGGGCGGCGAGCCGGTGGTCGCTTCGGCGGGGATCATGCTGGACGGGAAGGACGACGGGTTGTGAGCGCGTCGGTTGCGGGTGGGGCGACGGTGGCCGGGCTGGGCGGAAGGGACGGCGAGCGGTGATCGCTTCGGTGGCGGGCAAGGTGGCGGCGATCGCACCGGACGGAGCCGTGATCGAGGTGGGCGGCGTCGGCATCCTCACCCACTGCACGCCCGGCACGCTGGCCACACTCCGGGTGGGCGAGGACGCGCGCCTGGCCACGTCGCTGGTGGTGCGCGAAGAGTCGCTCACCCTCTACGGCTTCGTGAGCGACGACGAGCGGGCCGTGTTCGAGCTGCTGCAGACGGCCAGCGGCGTCGGGCCCAAAGTGGCTCTGTCGATGCTCGCCGTGCACACGCCCAACGCGCTGCGGGTCGCCGTCGCGAGCGCCGACCTCAAAGCGCTCACGAAGGTCCCGGGGATCGGCCAGAAAGGCGCCCAGCGGATCGTGCTGGAGCTCAAGGACCGGCTCGGGACACCGGAGGAGGCGGTCAACGCCGCGCTCAACGGCGAGCGGCGGGTGGCGGTGTGGCGCGACCAGGTCCACTCGGGGCTGGTGGGGCTGGGCTACTCCGGCAAGGACGCCGACGAGGCGATCGCCGTGGTGGAGCCGGACGCCGACGCCGAGGTGGCCGCCGGTCGCCAGCCACAGGTCGCCATGCTGCTGAAGGCCGCTCTGCGCGCCTTGAGCGTCCGATGAGCACCCGCCCGCCCACCGACCACGGCATGGCCGTACGGAGAGCACGCCCGCTCGTCACCCGGCTTGGACCTTGTGGCGGTGGCCGGCTGAGGGCTCGGTCCGGTTGCGGGCCGCGGGATCGGGTCGCCGGGGGTCGCGGCAGGTGCTGTGCGGGCGCCGGGATCGCTAGCGTTGGGGCCGACGGGCGGAGGTGCGGGCGTGGAGATTGAGCGAGACCTGGTGTCACCCGATGCCGAGAACGACGAGCTGCAGATCGAGGCGGCGCTGCGGCCCAAGCGGCTCGGGGAGTTCATCGGTCAGGGACGGGTGCGCGAGCAGCTCTCCCTCGTGCTCGAAAGCGCCCTGCGCCGCCGGCGGCCGCCCGACCACGTGCTGATGAGCGGCTCCCCGGGCCTCGGCAAGACCACCCTCGCCATGATCGTCGCAGCCGAGCTCAACGCGCCGCTCAGGATCACCTCGGGCCCCGCGCTGGAGCGGGCGGGCGACCTCGCCGCGATCCTGTCCACGCTGGCCGAGGGCGAAGTGCTGTTCATCGACGAGATCCACCGCATGGCCAGGCCCGCGGAGGAGATGCTCTACCTCGCCATGGAGGACTTCCGGGTCGACATCATCGTCGGCAAGGGCCCGGGAGCCACCGCCATCCCGCTCGACATCTCGCCGTTCACGCTGGTCGGAGCCACCACCCGGGCCGGGCTGCTGCCCGCGCCGCTGCGCGACAGGTTCGGCTTCACGGCGCACATGGACTTCTACGAGGTCAGCGAGCTGGAGCAGGTCCTCTACCGCTCGGCCAAGCTGCTCCGCGTCACCCTGCCGGACGAGGGCGCCCACGAGATCGCCAGGCGGTCCAGGGGCACGCCCCGCATCGCCAACCGGCTGCTGAGGCGGGTGCGGGACTTCGCCGACATGCGCGCCGACGGGCTGATCAACCAGGAGATCGCCTCGGCCGCCCTCAACCTGTACGAAGTCGACGCGAACGGGCTCGACCGGCTCGACCGGGCGGTGCTCGGCGCGCTGCTGAAGAAGTTCGGCGGCGGCCCCGTCGGCCTCTCCACGCTCGCGGTGGCCGTGGGGGAGGAGGCGGAGACCGTCGAAGTGGTCGCCGAGCCGTTCCTCGTACGCCAAGGACTGCTGGCCAGGACCCCGCGCGGCCGGGTCGCGACCGCCGCCGCGTGGAGCCATCTCGGGATGACGCCACCCCCCGACGCGTTCGGAGCGCCGCTTCTCGACTGATCACATTACGGTTGCAACCGTTTCGAATTGGGAACTTCCCCGCGCGCCGGAACGCTGCCTCGTTGCCGCGTTTCGCAACAACGGCCTACACTCCGTGGCTTGGCTGGCTGTGTAGGCTGACGGGCTGAGCGGCGCGGCCCGAAGCAACGCACGGAATTTCCGGCGCGAGGCCGGTGTCAACTTCTTGTACGACAATGGAAGGTCGCCCCTTATGGACATGGGACAACTCGGAAGCATCCTGCCGCTGATCCTTCTGGTGGTGGTGTTCTACTTCCTGCTGATCCGCCCGCAGCGCAAGCGCCAGCAGGAGGCGGCTCAGATGCAGAACTCCCTGGCCCCGGGCGCTCGGGTCATGACCACGACGGGCCTGTTCGGCACCGTGATCGCGGTCGACAATGAAGACGTGGTCCTCGAGGTCGCGCCCGGGATCGAGACCCGTTGGGTGAAGGCGGCCATCGGCCGCGTCGTCACCCCCGGGGACGCTCCGGTGGTGGACGAGCCCGCTGACGAGGACAAACTCGACGAGGACGACAAGAGCGAGTCCGAGGCCACCGTGGATCGCAACGGCGACCAGGACTCCAGCACCAAGCAGTCCTGACTAAGCTCTGCGACAAACTCCTATCTGAAAGAATCGACGACCAGTGGCCCGACCGACCAGCCGCCACAGCCGACCGGGGCGCACGCTCCTGGTGCTGCTGGCGCTCATCCTCGCCCTGGGCGGGACGATGCTCCTGCAGAAGGCGTTCACGCCCAAGCTAGGACTCGACCTCGCCGGCGGCACCACGGTGACCCTGTCGCCCGTGACTCAGAACAACGCGGCTCCTCCGGAGGAGATCCTTGACCGCGCGGTCAACATCATCCGCGATCGAGTCAACGGGACCGGCATCTCCGACGCGGAGGTCGCCAAGTCCGGCGACAACATCATCATCTCCATCCCGGGCGTCGGGCAGAGCGAGGCCGTGAAGCTGGTCGCCACCACCGCGGAGCTGCGCTTCCGCCAGGTGCTGGCCATGGCGGCCACGCAGGTCCCGCAGGACCTCGCGACCAACGCGCCCACGCCGAGCACCTCGGCCTCCGGCGCGCCGTCGGCCAAGCCGTCCACTTCGCAGCCGGCCGGCACGCCGAAGCCGAGCACCTCGGCTTCGGCGCCGAAGCCCAGCACGTCTCCGACGGGCAAGGCGCTGTCGTCGGCACTCACCGAGGCCGCGGCGTCGCCCGCGCCCTCGTCCGCTCCTTCGGCCACGCAGAGCGGCCAGAAGCAGGAGACGAAGAAGGGCCAGGACCCCAAGTCCTCCCCGTCGGCGTCGCCGAGTGCCCAGGCCAGCACGCCGCCCACCGAGGACCCGGCGGCGACGGGCGTCAACACCGAGGGCATCGACCCCGCGGTGCTGGCCCAGTTCAACAAGCTCGACTGCGCCAACCCGGCCAACCGCGGCCAGGGCGTCCAGGACAACCCGAACAAGCAGTACGCCGGCTGTGAGACCGACGGCAGCTACAAGTACGTCCTCGACGTCGCCAAGGTCGTCGGCACCGACATCGACACGGCCTCGGCGGGCATCCGCCAGGGCACCACCGAGTGGGTCGTCCAGCTCGACTTCAAGAGCAAGGGCGCGGCCGAGTGGAGCAAGCTCACCACGGCCGCCTACAACTCGCAGGAGCCGCGCAACAAGGTCGCGGTCGTGCTCGACGGCGTCGTCATCACCGCCCCGAACATCATCAGCCCGATCCCCGGCGGACGGGCCGAGATCACCGGCGGCTTCGACCAGCTCAGCGCCACCAACCTGGCCGACCAGCTCAAGTACGGCGCGCTGCCGCTGAAGTTCAACCGCAGCTCGATCGACACGGTCTCCTCGACCCTGGGCCAGGACCAGCTCGAAGGCGGCCTGGTCGCCGGCCTGATCGGTCTCGCGCTCGTGGTCGTCTACTGCCTGCTCTACTACCGGGGCCTGGGCATCGTGGCGGTCCTGAGCCTCGTGATCGCGACGATCATCACGTACACGGCGGTGGTCGTGCTCGGTCACAATGCCGGCTTCCGGCTGTCGCTGCCGCACATCATCGGCTTGGTGGTCTCGATCGGCATCACCGCCGACTCCTTCATCGTGTACTTCGAACGCATACGTGATGAGATGAAGGAAGGTCGGCGCTCGCTTCGCGCGGCCGTCGAGGTGGCCTGGGTCCGTGCCCGGCGCACGATCCTGATCGCCGACGCCGTCATGTTCATCGCCGCGATCGTGCTGTACTTCCTGGCGGTGGGCGGTGTGGCCGGGTTCGCGTTCGCCATGGGCCTGACCACGCTGATCGACATCGTGGTGGTGTTCCTGTTCACGAAGCCGTTCATCGCCGTGCTGGCGAAGGTGAAGTTCTTCGCCAAGGGACACCCGCTGTCGGGTCTCGACGCCGAGCGCATGAGCGAGGTCGGCAGCACGACCGGCCGCACGAACACTCCGCAGGAGGCCTGAGATGGGATTGGGGCGTCGCCTCTATCGTGGCGAGATCGATGTCGACTTCGTCGGCAAGTGGAAGCTCTGGTACAGCCTGTCCGGCTTCCTGTTGCTCATCTCGCTCGCCGGCCTGCTGATCAACGGGCTCAACCTGGGCGTGGAGTTCACCGGCGGCTCCGTCTTCTCGTTCAAGGCGCAGACGGCCAACATCGAGCAGGTGCGTGCCGCGTTCCAGGAGGAGGGTGTGCACCAGCCGATCGTGCAGACGGCCGGAGACCGCTGGCGGGTCACCACCGAGACCCTCTCGGAAAGCACCATGAACCAGGTGCAGACCGCCATCGCCAAGGACTTCAACGTGCCCACCAACCAGGTCGACATCCAGTCGATCGGCGCGTCCTGGGGCGGTGAGGTGTCCCAGAAGGCCTGGCTGGGCCTGGGCGTGTTCATGGTGGCGATCATCCTGTACCTGTCGATGGCGTTCGAGCCGAAGATGGCGCTGGCCGCCATCGTCGCGCTCATCCACGACCTCGTCATCACGGCCGGCGTCTACGCCTGGTCCGGCTTCGAGGTCACGCCCGCGACGCTGCTGGGCTTCCTGACCATCCTCGGTTATTCGCTCTACGACGCGGTCGTGGTGTTCGACATGATCAAGGAAGTCACGGCCAAGCTGGGACACACGTCCAAGCAGACCTACTCGATGGCGGCCAACAACGCGCTCAACCACACGCTGATCCGGTCACTGAACACCTCGCTGGTCGCGATCCTGCCGGTGGCGGCGATCCTGTTCATCGGCACCACGCTGCTCGGCGCGGGCACGCTGAAGGACCTGTCGCTGGCCCTGTTCGTGGGCATGATCGTCGGCACCTACTCGTCGCTGTGCGTGGCCACGCCGCTGCTGGTGACGCTGAAGGAGCGGGAGCCGAAGTACCAGGCCATCGCGAGGAGGCTCGCCTCCTCGGGCGGCAAAGGGGCCAAAGGCTCCAAAAGCGCCGCGGTAGCCAAGGGCTAGCCGCAACGGCATGCGCACGACGCCCCCGCCCGGGAAGGGCGGGGGCGTCGTCGTGTGCGGGCGTCAGGGGCGTCCAGACGGTCCGGGAGCTCCAGGTTGGGCATATGGGCGGGTACGACCCTCCAGGGGCCGTACGGGACGTCCTGGGGCCCTGAGGGGCTCGCCTGGACGTGCCGGAGGGGTGGCGCGGTCCTGGCGGGAGCCGGAATGCACCATCATGGAGCCCGGCGGACGACCGGTTGAGAGAGCCGGTGGGACGAGCCGGTTGAGAGAGCCGGTGGGATGAGCCGGTGGAGAGATGCGAGGGAACCCCCATGAGTGAGCTGAGCGCGCTGATCCTGGATCGGATCAGGGACGTGCCCGACTACCCCAAGCCGGGTGTGCTGTTCAAGGACATCACCCCGCTGCTGGCCGACCCGGTCGCGATGGCGGCGGTGGTGGACGAACTGGCCGGGCTCTGCCAGGTGGACAAGATCGTCGGCATCGAGGCGCGCGGCTTCATCCTGGCCGCTCCGGTGGCCTACCGGGCGGCGGCCGGATTCGTGCCGGTACGCAAGAAGGGGAAACTGCCCGCCGAAACCCTCGAAGAGTCCTACGATCTGGAGTACGGCTCCGCGACCATCGAGGTCCACCGTGACGCCTTCACTCCCGGCGACCGGGTTCTCATCGTCGACGACGTGCTGGCCACGGGTGGCACCGCGAAGGCTGCGATGGAGCTGGTGGAGAGGGCCGGAGCCGAGGTCGTCGGCATCGCCGTGCTCATGGAGCTGGGCTTTCTCAAGGGACGGGAACGGCTGCCGGATGTGGAGCTGCACTCCCTCGTGATCGTCTGAGTTCTGGCCCGCTACGGTCCAGGTTTGCCACCTGGATACACTGGGGGGATCTGGACTCGAACGTGAGGAGCCATTGCGTGAGGAGTCTGTGTGCCCCGTGATGTGGTCGCGCCCGACGTAACCGACTCCGGCAATGCCGAGGCGGCAGGCGTTCCAGCGGTGCGCCGAAGGCGTTTTGGGGGTGGGGCCATGAATCCGGTGCTGGAGCCGTTGTTCCGCACGGTCCGTGCCACCCATCCCAAGGCCGACCTGCGCCTGATCGAGCGCGCCTACGATGTGGCCGCCTACCACCACCGCGACCAGAAGCGGAAGTCCGGCGACCCGTACATCACCCACCCGCTGGCCGTGGCGACGATCCTGGCCGAACTCGGCACCGACGACGAGACGCTGTGCGCGGCGCTCCTGCACGACACGGTGGAGGACACCGCCTACAGCCTCGACGAGCTGCGCGGCGACTTCGGCGACACGATCGCGTCCCTGGTGGACGGCGTGACCAAGCTCGACAAGGTCAAGTTCGGCGACGCCGCGCAGGCCGAGACCGTGCGCAAGATGGTCGTGGCGATGTCCCGCGACATCCGGGTGCTGATCATCAAGCTGGCCGACCGGCTGCACAACATGCGCACCATGCGCTACCTCCCCGAGCACAAGCGCCACCAGAAGTCGCGCGAGACGCTGGAGATCTTCGCTCCGCTGGCCCACCGCCTGGGCATGAACACGATCAAGTGGGAGCTCGAGGACCTCGCCTTCGCGATGCTCTACCCCAAGCGCTACGACGAGATCGCGCGCATGGTGTCGGAGCGGGCGCCGCGCAGGGACCTGTTCCTGCAGGAGGTCATCGAGAAGGTGCACGGCGACCTGCGCGAGGCGAAGATCCGCGCGGTGGTGAAGGGCCGGCCGAAGCACTACTACTCCGTCTACCAGAAGATGATCGCGCGTGACGTGGCGTTCGACGACATCTACGACCTGGTGGGCATCCGCGTCCTCGTCGACAGCGTGCGCGACTGCTACGCGGCGCTCGGCACCATCCACGCCAGGTGGAACCCGGTGCCCGGGCGGTTCAAGGACTACATCGCGATGCCCAAGTTCAACATGTACCAGTCGCTGCACACGACGGTGATCGGTCCCGAGGGCAAGCCGGTGGAGCTGCAGATCCGCACCCACGCGATGCACCACAGGGCCGAGTACGGCGTGGCCGCGCACTGGAAGTACAAAGAGGAGGTCGGCGCGCCCGGCCCCACGGGCAAGGTCAAGCCGGGCAGCGACATGGCCTGGTTGCGCCAGCTCCTCGACTGGCAGAAGGAGACCTCCGACCCGGGCGAGTTCCTCGAGTCGCTGCGCTTCGACCTGTCGGTCTCCGAGGTCTACGTGTTCACCCCGAAGGGGCAGGTCATCGCCCTGCCGGAGGGGGCCACGCCGGTCGACTTCGCCTACGCCGTGCACACGGAGGTGGGCCACCGCTGCATCGGCGCGCGGGTCAACGGCCGCCTGGTGCCGCTGGAGTCGCGGCTCGGCAACGGCGACACGGTGGAGATCTTCACCTCCAAGTCGCCCGACGCCGGGCCGTCGCGCGACTGGCTCAAGTTCGTCAAGTCGGGCCGGGCTCGTAACAAGATCCGGCAGTGGTTCTCCAAGGAGCGCCGCGAGACCGCGATCGAGGCGGGCAAGGAGGCCATCGGCCGCGCCATGCGCAAGCAGGGGCTGCCGCTGCAACGCCTGATGTCCGGCGAGGCGCTGCTCGCGCTGGCCCGCGACCTGCGCTATCCCGACGTGTCCGCGCTCTACGCGGCCGTGGGGGAGGGGCACGTCGCCGCGCAGGCCGTCGTACAGAAGCTGGTGGCCTCGATCGGCGGCGTCGACAGCGCCGAGGAGGACATCGCCGAGACGTCGCTGCCGACGCGGCTGCGCGGCCGTCCCCGTGGCGGGGGCGGCGCGGGCGTGGTCGTGGCCGGCGACGCCGACGTGTGGGTACGCCTGTCGAAATGCTGCACCCCGGTGCCCGGCGATGAGATCGTCGGATTCGTCACCCGGGGGCACGGCGTGTCCGTGCACCGGGGCGACTGCACCAACGTGCAGCAGCTGAAGACGCAGCCGGACCGGCTGGTGGAGGTCAGCTGGTCGCCCAGTGACGACAGCGTGTTCCTGGTGGCCATCCAGGTGGAGGCGCTCGATCGGCCGCGGCTGCTTTCCGACGTCACCCGTACGCTGTCCGACCAGCACGTCAACATCCTGAGCGCGTCCGTCACGACGTCACGGGATCGGGTGGCGGTCAGCAAGTTCACCTTCGAGATGGGCGACCCGAAGCACCTGGGACACGTCCTGAAGGCCGTACGCAACATCCAGGGCGTCTTCGACGTCTACCGCGTCAGCGGCGCCGGCGGCTGACCCGCCCAGCCCGGGGCGGCGTCAGCCGGACAGGCTGGGCAGGTTGACGACGATCGCCTCCTGCGTGCTGCGGGCGATCACCACCACGGCCTCCTGCGAGGGATCCGGGTTCTCCTCACGGTGCGGCACGTAGGGCGGGACGTAGATGTAGTCACCGGGCCCGGCGTCGAGGCGTACTTCGCGTGAGTCCTGGAGGAAGACGAACGACGGCGTGCCGCTGACGACGTAGATGGCCGTCTCCGAGGCGCCGTGGTGATGGTCGGAGGAGCGGGTGGCAGGGGAGACGTGCGTCTGGCCCATCCAGAGCCGCGCGGACCCGGCCGTGTCACCGCTGATCGCGGCCAGCCGGCGCATGCCGGAGCTCTGCGCCGTGTCGCCCGAGAGCTGCCCAGAGGCGATGTGACGCAGCGGCTGGTGAAACGGGTCGCCCTCGGCCCGGTAACCCTCCCAGAGACGCCCTCCCGCCCGCTCCAGCACGTCCGAGGCGACGGCGGCCAGGCGTACGGGATCCTCACGGGCGGCGAGCAGCGCTTCCGCGAGCGCCGGATCGTGCTCGCGCAGCTCGCGCAGCAGCCACTTCCCGCTCCCGTGCCACTTGCGCCCCACACTGAGCGCCAGGCGGGCGGTGTCCTGCACCAGCGCCCAGCGGATGAACGCCTGCTCCCCGGGATCGGTCGCCCCCGACAGGTCGTCCAGGAGGTCGGACACGGCGTATCGGGCGCGTTCGACCTGGGTGTCGCTCGGGTCGCCCGGCCCGGCCGACAGCCGCTCGCCCAGCGCGCTCTGCAGGTCGCTGGCCCGCCCGCCCGTCCTGTCGGCCAGCACCGCACCCTCCGCGCACATGCGCGCCAGGCTGGGCTGCCGCCTGCCGAAGTCCTTGTCGAGGTAGACGTCCAGGCTGGTCTCGCTGTGCACGAACAGCTCGACCGGCCACTCGCGCCAGCGCAGCGACTCGCGGTAGGGGGTGGTCAAGCCGTCGAGCACCACCACGACGTCGAGGTCGGAGGCGCTGGTGCGGCGTTCGGTGAGCACGCTGCCGCCGACGAAGGCGTAGAGAGCGCCAGGGAACATCTCCTCGACGAGGGCACGCGCGGCGCTGACGGGATCCATGCCGACAGCCTAGATCTCAGGCGCCGTCGCGCGCCGCCCGATTCTGCGACCTTGAACGACGGTGCCCGTAAGGGGGCCGTGCGGCCCGTGCCCGGTGAGAGGCCCGTACGGGGGCCCTCACACCGGGCTCAGCTGAACTCGGTGAGCGTGCGCTCGGCCTCCTCCAGCCAGGAACGGCGGGCGATCAGGGCCTCCTCGGCCTCCTTGACGTCCTTGGCCCGCCCGGCCGCCTGCGCCTTGACCAGCCGCTTCTCGAGCTGCTCGATCGAGGTGCGGAGCTGGTCGACCGTGCTCTGGGCACGCGCCCTGGCCTCGGGGTTGGAGCGCTTCCACTCGGCGTCCTCGGCCTTGCGCACGGCCTCGTCCACCTTGCGCAGGCCGCCCTCGAGCCGGTCGCGCTGCTCGCGCGGCACGGGACCGGCGGCCTCCCACCGCTCCAGGATGTGCCGCAGCGCCCCGCGGGCCGTGCGCACGTCGGTGACCGGCAGGATCTTCTCGGCGTCGGCCAGCAGGTCCTCCTTGATCTCCGCGTTGGCGGCCAGCGAGGCGTCGCGCTCGGCGAACACCGCAGAACGGGCCTGGAAGAACTGGTCCTGGGCGCCCTTGAAGCGGGCCCACAGCTCGTCCTCGGCCTCGCGCGAGGCCCGGCCGGCGTTCTTCCACTGCTGCATCAGCTCGCGGTAGATCGCCGCCGTCGCGCCCCAGTCGGTGGAGTCGGCGATCGCCTCGGCCTCGACGACGATGCGCTCCTTGGTCGCCCGGATGCCCTCGCGCTGCTCGTCGAGCCCCGCGAAGTACTGCTTGCGCCGCTTGGCGAACGCCGTGCGGGCGGCCGACAGCCGCTTCCACAGCGCGGCCTCGGTGACCCTGTCGATGCGGTCGGCGGCCTTCCACTCCTCGACCAGCTGGCGCAGCCGCTCACCACCCGACTTCCAGTGGGTGGTCTCGTCGGCGATGCGCTCGGCCTCGTCGACGATGCGCTCCTTGACCGTGCGCGCCTCCGCGCGCGCCTGCTCGCGAGCCGCCTTGACCTCCTCGCGGCGCTGGCCGACCAGCTCCGTCAGGCCGTCGAGACGAGCCACGAGCGCGGCCAGGTCGCCGACGGCGTGAGCGTCGGCGACGGCCTCGCGCAGCTTGGCGATGTTGGCCTCCGCCTGTGCCGGAGCCAGGTCGGTGCCCTTGACGCGCTGTTCGAGCAGCTGCACCTGGCCGGCCAGCTCGTCGTACTTCCGATGGAAGTAGGCCAGTGCCTCTTCGGGTTCACCGGCCTGCCAGGAGCCGACGGCCCGCTCTCCCTCAGCCGTACGCACGTAGACGGTGCCGTCGTCGTCTACCCGGCCCCACGGGTCGGTGCTCACCGTGTCCTCCCGCACTATCCATCAGACCCTTCGGGACTACTTCGTCCCTAGTTTGTATTACGTCAGCTCTTGCCGGCGATTGTCACGTCTTTGATTTCGACGGTTTCCTTCGGTGCTCCGGTCCCGTCGCCCATGTCGGCGATGACGCCTGCTTTGTTCACCTTGTCCAGGATGTCGAGACCCTTGGTGATCGTACCCACCGGCGTGTAATCCGGGGTGAGTCCGATGTCTCCGTAAACGAGGAAGAACTGGCTGCCCGTGCTGCCCGGCGCCGAGGTCTTGGCCATCGCCATCACCCCGCGCTTGTACGCCGCGCCCTTGAGGTTCTCCTCGGCCATCACGTAGCCGGGGCCGCCGGAGCCGTCCTGGCTCTTGCCGTCGGCCTTGGCCGTCGGGTCGCCGCACTGCAGCATCGGGAACTTCTCGCTGCCGAGCCGGTGGCACTTGCTGCCGTCGTAGTACTTCTTCTCCGCCAGATGCACCAGAGAGTTCGTGGTGCACGGAGCCTTGGCGTTGTCGAGCTCGACCACGATGTCGCCGAGGTTCGTCTTGAACGTCATCGTCTTCGTAGCCGGTGTGGTCTTGACCTTCTTCGCCGGCAGGCCGACGTCCTTGATCTGACCGCCCGCCGTGTCCTTGACGTAGTCGCAGGTGCCCGTCGCCGCGTTGTACGGCTTGGGCCCAGCGGCCGGCGTGGTCGTCGCGCTCTCCTGGGCCGACGCTGACGCCGACGCCGACGGCGACGCGGCCGCCTCCGTCTGCGGATCGCCACCGCCCAGCAGCGCGACCGCGGCCACGATGCCGCCCACCACGACCACTACGCCCACGGTGGAGCCGATGATCGCCGTGCGCTTGGACTTCTGCTCGCGCTCGATGCGGCGCTGCAACTGCCGCTCGTGATGCTCGCGCGCCAGCTGCTTCTGCCGGTCCTTCCCCGTGGCCACCGCTTTGCCTCCCATAGTCAATCAACTGAGGTGGGCGAATCGTATCGGCCAACGGGTAATGATTCGCAGCCCGGCGACCCGCACCGGTACCCTTCGGTTACATTCCCATTGGCTTTTCGACGAGATCACCTGAGGCAGATGCTCATCGCCGGCTTCCCCGCAGGGGCCTTCCAGACTAATTGTTACGTTGTCGCGCCTGCCGCCGGCGAGGAGTGCGTGATCGTCGACCCAGGTCAGGACGCGACCGACGGCGTCGACGAGCTGCTGCGCGAGCACCGGCTCAAGCCGGTCGCGGTCCTGCTCACCCACGGGCACCTCGATCACGTCTGGTCGGTGGCCCCGGTCTGCGGCGCGCGCGACGTGCCGGCGTGGATCCACCCCGACGACCGCCACCTGCTGAGCGACCCGGCCGCGGGCTGGTCGGGCACGAGCGCCTCGATGTTCGCCGGTCTGACGCTGAGCGAGCCCGACGACGTGCGCGAGCTGGCCGACGGGGCCGTGCTCCGGCTTGCGGGCCTGGAGCTCGTGGTCGATCACACGCCCGGCCATACGAGGGGGTCGGTGGGCTTCCGGCTGCCCGATGACGAGGTTCTCTTCTCGGGCGACCTGTTGTTCGCCGGCTCCATCGGACGCACCGACCTTCCGGGCGGCGACTATCCGACGATCCTGCGCAGCCTGGCTACCAAGTGCCTGCCGCTGCCTGACGATACGGTCGTCCTGCCGGGCCACGGACCACAGACCACGATCGGCCGCGAGCGCGCAACCAACCCATACTTGAAAGAGGCGGCGCCGCACGCCGGTCCCACACGAGGGATCTAATGAGCTTCCAAGCACCGAAAGGCACCTTCGACTGGCTGCCTCCCCGCTCCGAGCGGGTTCTGGCCGTACGCGAGGCGCTGGTCGCGCCCCTGCGCCGGGCGGGATACGGCTACATCGAGACGCCTGTCTTCGAAGACACACAGTTGTTCGCCAGGGGCGTAGGCGAGTCGACGGACATCGTGTCCAAGGAGATGTACACCTTTCCCGACAAGGGAGGCCGCTCCCTGACGCTGCGCCCCGAGGGCACGGCCTCGGTCGTGCGCGCGGTGCTGCAGCACAACCTGCACATCGGCCAGCTCCCGGTCAAGCTCTGGTACTCCGGGAGTCAGTTCCGCTACGAGCGCTCCCAGAAGGGCCGCTACCGCCACTTCTGGCAGGTCGGCGCGGAGGCCCTCGGCTCGGAGGACCCGGCGCTCGACGCCGAGCTGATCCTGCTCGGCGCCCGCGGTTTCGCCTCGCTCGGCCTCAAGGGCGTCCGGCTGCTGATCAACTCGCTGGGCGACAAGACCTGCCGGCCCGCCTACCGTGCGGCGCTGCAGGAGTTCCTGCGCGGGCTCGACCTCGACGAGGACACCAGGGCGCGGATCGAGATCAATCCGTTGCGCGTGCTCGACGACAAGCGGCCGGAGGTGCGGGCCCAGCTCGACGGCGCGCCGCTGGTCGTCGACCACCTGTGCGCGGCGTGCACGGCCTATCACGAAGAGGTCCGCGGCCTGCTGAGCACCTCGGGGGTGGCCTTCGAGGACGACCCGCGCCTGGTGCGCGGGCTCGACTACTACACCCGCACCACGTTCGAGTTCGTGCACGACGGTCTCGGCTCGCAGTCCGCCGTCGGCGGCGGCGGCCGCTACGACGGTCTCAGCGAGATGCTCGACGGCCCGCCGCTGCCCAGCGTCGGGTGGGCGCTCGGCGTCGACCGCACGTTCCTGGCCATGGAGGCCGAGGGGTTGCTCGGCGACGCCGCGGAGTCCCGCCTCCAGGTGTACGGTGTCCCGCTGGGTGACGACGCCCGCCGCCGGATGTTCCTGCTCATCAGCGAGCTGCGCGAGGTGGGCGTCAGCGCCGACATGGCCTTCGGCGGCAAGGGGCTCAAGGGCGCGATGAAGGGCGCCGACCGCTCGAGAGCCACGTACGCGCTGATCCTGGGCGAGCGTGACCTCGCGGCCGAGGCCGTGCAAGTGAAAGACCTGACCACCGCTGAGCAGACCGAGGTCCCTCTGGCCCAGGTCGTCGACTTCTTGAAGGGGAAAGTGCAGTGATCCGCCAGTCGGCACGCGCCCGGTCGCTGCCGCCCTTCTCCTATCCGCATGAAGGGAAAGTGCAGTGATCCGCACGCATACGGCCGGGTCGCTCCGCGAGGAGCATGCCGGGCAGCAGGTGACGCTCGCAGGATGGGTGGCCCGCCGCCGTGATCACGGCGGCGTGGTCTTCATCGACCTGCGCGACGCCTCCGGCTCGGCGCAGGTGGTCTTCCGCGAGGAGGACCACGCCCACGACCTGCGCGCCGAATACTGCGTACGGGTGGTCGGCCTGGTCAGGGTGCGTCCCGAGGGCAACGAGAACCCCGACCTGGCCACCGGCGCCATCGAGGTCGTGGCCGAGCGCGTCGAGGTGCTGAGCGAGTCGGCGCCGCTGCCGTTCCCCATCGAGGGCAACGTGGGGGTGTCGGAGGAGGCGCGCCTCAAATACCGCTATCTCGACATCCGCCGCCAGCAGGTCGCCGCCGCGATGCGTACCCGCTCCAAGGCCACCTACCTGGCCAACGAGACCATGCACGAGCTGGGCTTCGTCTACGTCGAGACGCCGACGCTGACCCGCTCGACGCCCGAGGGCGCCCGCGACTTCCTGGTGCCCGTACGCCTGCAGCCGGGCAACTGGTACGCGCTCCCGCAGTCGCCGCAGCTGTTCAAGCAGCTCCTGCAGGTGGCCGGCCTGGAGCGCTACTACCAGCTCGCCAAGTGCTACCGCGACGAGGACCTGCGGGCCGACCGGCAGCCGGAGTTCACCCAGATCGACGTCGAGATGTCCTTCGTGGACCAGGAAGACGTCATCGAGGTCGGCGAGAAGCTGATCGGCAGGCTGTGGCGGGAGATCGCCGGCTACGAGATCCCGGCGCCGCTGCCGCGCATGACCTACGCCGACGCGATGGCCCGCTACGGCTCCGACAAGCCGGACCTGCGCTTCGGCCAGGAGCTGGTCGAGATGACCGGCTACTTCGCCGACACCACGTTCCGCGTCTTCCAGGCCGCCTACGTCGGCGCCGTGGTCATGCCGGGCGGCGCCTCGCAGACCCGTAAGGAGCTCGACGGCTGGCAGGAGTGGGCCCGCTCGCGCGGCGCCAAGGGCCTGGCCTACGTGCTCGTGCAGGAGGACGGCACGCTCGGCGGCCCGGTCGCGAAAAACCTGTCCGCAGAGGAGATCTCCGGGCTCGCCGCCAAGGTCGGCGCCGAGCCGGGCGACGCGGTCTTCTTCGCCGCCGGGGCGAAGAGCGCCTCGCGTGACCTGCTCGGCGCGGCCCGGCTGGAGATCGGCCGCCGCTGCGGGCTGATCGACGAGTCGCAGTGGTCGTTCCTGTGGGTGGTGGACGCGCCCATGTTCGAGCCGGTGACCGACGACTCCGGCGCGGAGATCGGCTGGACGGCCGTGCACCACCCGTTCACCGGGCCCAAGCCCGAGTGGGCCGACAACTTCCAGGACCACCCGGGCGAGGCCCTCGCCTACGCCTACGACATGGTCTGCAACGGCATGGAGATCGGCGGCGGCTCGATCCGTATCCACCGGGCCGAGATGCAGCAGCGCGTGTTCGACGTGCTGGGCATCTCCAAGGAGGAGGCGGAGAGCAAGTTCGGCTTCCTGCTGGAGGCGTTCAAGTACGGCCCTCCGCCGCACGGAGGCATCGCCTACGGCTGGGACCGGATCTGCATGCTGCTGTCCGGCGGCGAGTCGATCCGCGACGTGATCGCGTTCCCGAAGACGGCCTCCGGGTTCGACCCGCTCACGGCCGCGCCCACGCCGATCACGACCGAGCAGCGCAAGGAGGCGGGCGTCGACGCCAAGCCGAAGGCCGAGGTGTGACGCGGCGCTCCCGTCGCTCCCGTACAACGTGAAACGGCAGGCACCCGCTCGGGTGCCTGCCGTTTCAGATCGCGGCCGCTACTTGAGCGTGACGCGCTTGATGATGATCGGGTTCTTCGGCGCGCTGGAGCCGCCGTCCCCGGTGATGTCGTCCGGGTTGGTGAGCACGCCGTCCTTGGCGACCTTCTCGATGATCTCCAGGCCGGACGTGACCATGCCCAGCACCGAGTAGGTCGGCTCGAGCTGCGAGTTCTCGTCCGACAGCGAGATGGCGAACTGGCTGCTGTTCTGCCCGGCCGCGTCGAGCGGCTGCGTCAGGAACACCACGCCCTTGGTGTAGGGGATGGCGCCCACGGCCTCGTCGGCGAACACGTAGCCCGCCGTGCCCTGCCCGTCCGTCGGGTTCTTGCCGTCGGCCTTGGCCTGCGGGTCGCCGCACTGCAGCAGGAAGATGCCGGCCGTCTCGGGCGTGGCGAGCCGGTGGCACTTGGTGTTGTCGTAGAAGTGCTTCTTCGACAGGAACGACATCGAGTTGACCGTGCACGGGGTGGCGTTCGGATCGACCTGGATGACGATGTCGCCGTGGTTGGTGGTCACGGTCATCGTCGAAAGCTTCAGATTGGGCTTCTTGCCCGGCATGCCGACGTACTTATTCGGTACCGAATCGTCACGCTTGTACGAGCATGCGACCGCGCCCGGCTTCGTCGTCGGGGTGGTGGTCGGCAGCTCCGTGGGAGCGGCGGAGGTCGCCGAGGCGGAGGGGGAGCTGGCCGCCGCCGGGTCCGTCTTGTTGCTGTCGGCCAGGGTGGTCGCGGCGAAGATGCCGCCCGCGACCACGACCACGGCCACGCCCGCGCCGATGAAGGTGTTCCGCTTCGTGCTGGACGGCTGGTCGGCTGCGCGCTTCTCCTGCCGCTCCTTGTGCTCCCGCGCCAGCTCGCTCTTGCGGTCGTCGTCGCCGCTCACCGCTTGTCTCCTTCATTTTGCCGACACATGACCAAACAACTCGCCGAATGCTACCGGCCTCCGATATGTGCCGGATGTAAGTGGCCAAAGCCGGTCTCTGTGGCACGAGTGATCGCGAACCATATCGTGCTGGGATGCGTAGTTGAAATGAGCACTAAGGAGACCCCACATGTTCGACCAGATCCTGGGCCTGCCGGCCCATCCGCTGATCATTCACTTCGCCGTAGTGCTGACCCCGCTGCTCGTCGCCGTCGCCGCGGCCTACGCGCTGCTGTCGCGCCGGCGCGCGTACGTCGCGTGGGCGGTGGTGCTGCTCTCCCTGGCCGCGCCCGCGGCCGTCTTCGCGGCCAAGCAGAGCGGTGAGAGCCTCAGGTCCGCTCGCTTCGCCACGGCGGACGGCGCGCTGGGCGCGCGGATCTCCACCCACCAGAGCTTCGCCAATCCGCTGCTGCTGTCGGTGGTCGGGCTTGCGGTGGCGGCGCTGCTGCTCGTGTACGCCACCCGGCCGGCCCGCGACTCGGTCGGCGGCGACCGGCTCGGCCGGCCCGTCACGCTGGGGCTGTCGGTGCTGACGCTGGTGCTGGCCGCCGTCGCGGGCTACTTCGTGTTCCGTGCGGGCGACTCCGGCGCGAGAGCGGTCTGGGGCTCCTAGCGCCCGCCCCCGCGTTGCCGGCGGTGTGAGGCTCGTAGCGCTCGCCCCCGCGCGTGCTCGGGCCGTCCTGCCCGCTGTCTGCGGTGCGTGGGACGCTCGGGCCGTCGCTGCCCGCTGCTTGTGGCGTGCGGGGCGCTGGGGGCCGTCCCACCGTGTAATCTCGCGTTGTGGATAGCCTGTTCGATTCGGCGGCTGAGGAGGCCACCCCGCAGCCCCTCGCGGTGCGGATGCGCCCGCGCAACCTCGACGAGGTGATCGGCCAGCGTCACCTGCTCGGCCCCGGCACCCCGCTGCGGCGGCTGGTCGAGAGCGAGGCGCCCATGTCGCTGTTCCTGTGGGGTCCCCCGGGCACCGGCAAGACCACCCTCGCCTACGTGGTCTCCAATGTCACCAAGCGCCGCTTCGTCGAGGTCTCGGCCGTGTCGGCGGGCGTCAAGGACGTCCGCGCCGCCATCGACAACGCCCGGCGCGAGCTGGGCATGAGCGGCCGGCAGACCGTGCTGTTCGTGGACGAGGTGCACCGCTTCAACAAGGCGCAGCAGGACGCCCTGCTGCCGGCCGTGGAGAACCGCTGGGTGACGTTCATCGGGGCGACCACCGAAAACCCGTTCTTCTCGGTCATCTCACCGCTGTTGTCGCGCTCGCTGCTGCTCACGCTGGAATCCCTGTCCGACGACGACATCCGCGTGGTGCTGGAACGCGCCGTGTCCGACCCGCGCGGCCTCGGCGGACGCGTCACGCTCGCGCCCGAGGCCATGGAGCATCTGGTACGCCTGGCGGGCGGGGACGCGCGCCGGTCGCTGACGTACCTGGAGGCCGCTGCGCTCCTGGCCGAGCCTTCAGAGGGGCCGTCAGATGGGCCCTCAGAGGGGCTGCTGGAGTTGCCGGAAGGCGACGACGACGCGTCGGCCGCGCAGGAGGAGCCGGTCCCCCGCATCACCGTCGAAGGGGTCGAGAAGGCCGTCGACAAGGCGGCCGTCCGCTACGACCGGCAGGGCGACCAGCACTACGACGTGATCAGCGCGTTCATCAAGTCCATGCGCGGCTCCGACGCCGACGCGGCGCTGCACTACCTGGCCCGCATGATCGAGGCCGGCGAGGACCCGCGCTTCATCGCCCGCCGCATCGTCATCTTCGCCTCGGAGGACGTCGGCATGGCCGACCCCACGTGCCTGCAGACCGCCGTGGCCGCCGCGCAGGCGGTGCAGCTCATCGGGCTGCCGGAGGGGCAGATCAACCTGGCGCACGCGGTCATCCACTGCGCGATGGCGCCCAAGTCCAACGCGGTGGTCAAGGCCATCGGGGCGGCGATCGGCGACGTCCGGCGCGGGCTGATCGGGCAGGTGCCCGGCCATCTGCGGGACGCCCACTACCCGGGGGCGGCCAAGCTCGGGCACGGCGACGGATACAAGTACCCGCACGATTTCGACCACGGGCTGGTCCGTCAGGAGTACGCGCCCGAGCAGGTGCGCGAGCGGCGCTACTACGAGCCGACCCGGCACGGCGCCGAGGCTCCGGTGGCCGAGCGCTGGGCCAAGATCCGCGACTTCCTCAGAGGGCCGTGATCCCGGCTCCGGTCCTGGCCCGGAATCGGGTTCCGGTCCCGGCTCCAACAGGGGTTCCGGGTCCGGGGTCCGGCATTCAGCTGGTTGCGATACCGGCTTTGCGTGGCGCGATCAGATGAACCCGGCGCGCGGCTCGTACGCGTGAGATAACGGCTGGTCGAGCCGGAGATCGGGACCCGTGGCGGGCGCGGGCGGGTGGTCATGGAAGTGCCAGGGCCCGACGCGGCGGCCAGGCCGAGCCCGCCGTCCTCAGTAAGGTTGTCACTCGAACGCGATAGGGTCTTGCCGTTCCGGCCCAGCTTACGAGGGAGATGAGCGGATGCTTACCGCTGGAGAGGTCGCCGGGCTGATCGCCGCCACGGGCTGGATAGTCCTGGTCTGCGTTCTCACCATGGTGCTCGTCAAGCTCGCCAGGCTGCTCACCGAGACCACCAAGGCGGTCTCCGACCTGAACAACCGCCTGACGCCGCTGCTCGACGACATGAGTGTCACGGTCAACGAGACCAACAGGCAGCTGGCCGCGGTCGAGGCCATCGCCAGGGACGTCAAGCAGGTCAGCGGGCACGCGGCCAAGCTCAGTGGGGTGACGCAGACCATCTTCACCGGTCCGCTGATCAAGGTGTCGTCGCTCGGCTACGGCGTGCGCCGCGCCATCGAGGCCCGCCGGGCCCGCAAGCCCAGGCAGCGACCGGTGCAGAGGCGGCCCCGATGATCAGGAGGCTGTTCTACCTGTCGCTCGGCGCGTTCCTCGCCTTCTGGGTGATGCGCAGGCTGCAGGCGCTGCACCCCGACCATGTGGCCCGCAGGACCGCCGACGGCGCCGCGGGGATGCTCCGGCGGGTGAGAGACTTTACCTCTGACGTGTCCGGCGAGGCCGCCGAGCGCGAAACAGAGTTGCGAGCTCGCTTCGGACTCGACAACCCTGATGACGACAACAGATGACCACCGATGATCACCACAACGTAAAGGATGGCCACAATGGAGTCGGCAGAGATCGCCCGCCGCTTCCTGCGCTTCTTCGAGGAGCGTGGGCACAAGGTAGTGCCCTCGGCCAGCCTGATCGCTGAGGACCCGACGCTACTCCTGGTTCCTGCCGGTATGGTGCCGTTCAAGCCGTACTTCCTGGGGCAGCGCAAGCCTCCGGCGTCCCGGCTGGCCACCGCGCAGAAGTGTGTGCGCACCCCCGACATCGAAGAGGTCGGCAAGACCACGCGGCACGCCACGTTCTTCCAGATGCTCGGCAACTTCTCCTTCGGCGACTACTTCAAGGCCGAAGTGATCCCGTTCGCGTGGGAGCTGCTCACCCGCTCCGAGTCCGACGGCGGCTTCGGCTTCCCCGAAGACCGGCTGTGGGCGACCGTCTACCACGACGACGACGAGGCCTACGACATCTGGCGCAACCGCGTCGGCGTGCCCGACGAGCGCATCCAGCGCCGCGGCCTGGAGGACAACTACTGGCACATGGGCGTCGCCGGTCCTGGCGGGCCCTGCTCGGAGATCTACTACGACCGCGGCGCCGAATACGGCAAGGAGGGCGGCCCCGTCGCCGACGAGGACCGCTACCTCGAGGTCTGGAACCTCGTCTTCATGCAGTATCAGCTGAGCCAGGTCCGCACCAAGGTCGACTTCGACGTGGCGGGCGAGCTGCCGGCGAAGAACATCGACACCGGCATGGGCCTGGAGCGCATGGCGACGATCCTGCAGGGCGTCGACAACCTCTACGAGATCGACACCACGTACAAGATCCTCGACAGGGCGGCCGAGCTCACCAAGACCCGCTACGGGCGCGACCACCGCGCCGACGTCAGCCTGCGGGTGATCGCCGACCACGTCCGCACCGGCACCATGCTGGTCGCCGACGGGGTCATGCCGGGCAACGAGGGCCGCGGCTACGTCCTGCGCCGCATCCTGCGCAGGTCCGTACGCAACCTGCGGCTGCTCGGCTCCGGCGACGAGCGCTACATGCACGAGCTGACCGACGTCGCGCTCAACGTCATGGGCGAGCAGTACCCCGAGCTCAAGACCGACGCGCCGCAGATCCACGGGATCATCGACGCGGAGGAGGCGAGCTTCCTCGGCACGCTCCGCACCGGCACCGCGATCTTCGACGTGTCGGTGGAGGAGACCAAGCGCAAGTCCGGCACCACGATCCCGGGCGACCAGGCGTTCAAGCTGCACGACACCTACGGCTTCCCGATCGACCTGACGCTGGAGATGGCGGCCGAGCACGGGCTCACGGTCGACGAAGAGGGCTTCCGCCGCCTGATGAAGGAGCAGAAGCAGGCGGCCAAGGCCGACGCGGCGGCGAAGAAGACCGGCAACGCCGACATCTCGGTGTTCGGGCAGCTGCTGGAGGCGGCGGGCAAGGTCGAGTTCCTCGGTTACGACCAGACCGAGGCCGACACGAGCATCGTCGGCATCCTCGTGGACGGCGTCCCCGTCCCCGCGGCGGGCGCGGGCACGACCGTGGAGATCGTGCTCGGGCGCACCCCCTTCTACGCCGAGGGCGGCGGCCAGCTCGCCGACCAGGGTGTGATCCGCACCAGCGGCGCCGAGGCGGAGATCGTCGACGTGCAGTCGCCGATCGCGGGCCTCGTCGTGCACCGCGGCAAGATCCGCTCGGGCGAGCTGAAGGTCGGCGACGAGGCGCAGGCGGAGATCGACCTGGAGCGCCGCCGCGCGATCTCGCGCAGCCACAGCGCCACCCACCTCGTCCACCGCGGCTTCAAGAACGCGCTCGGCGAGACGGCGGCGCAGGCGGGCTCGGAAAACTCGCCCGGCCGCTTCCGCTTCGACTTCACCGCCTCGGGCGCGGTGCCGCAGAGCGTGCTGCGCGACGTCGAGGACGAGGTCAACGCCGTGCTCATCAACGACCTCAAGGTCAACGCCTTCTACACCTCCCAGGCGGAGGCCAGGGCGATGGGCGCGCTGGCGATGTTCGGCGAGAAGTACGGCGACGAGGTCCGCGTGGTCGAGATCGGCGACTACTCGCGCGAGCTGTGCGGCGGCACCCACGTCCACAGCTCCGGCCAGCTCGGCCTGGTCAAGGTGCTGGGCGAGCAGTCGGTCGGCGCGGGCGTGCGCCGCGTCGAGGCGCTCGTCGGCATCGACGCCTTCCGCTTCCTGGCGCGCGAGAGCGTGCTGGTCGCGCAGCTCACCGAGCAGCTCAAGGCGCGCCGCGAGGAGCTGCCCGAGCGCATCGAGGGCATCGTCACCCGGCTGCGCACGGCGGAGAAGGAGCTGGAGAAGGTCCGCTCGGCCCAGGTGCTCCAGGTGGCAGGCGATCTGGCGGCCCAGGCTCGTGACGTGCAGGGAGCCGCCGTGGTGACACACCGCGCGCCTGATGGCACCGGTGCCGATGACCTGCGTAAGCTCGCGCTTGACGTGCGTGGCAGGTTCCCGGCCGACAGACCGGCGGTCATTGTGATCGCCGGTGCCCCCTCCGACCGGCCGGTGGTGGTTGCCGCGGTCAATGAGGCGGGGCGCGAGCGGGGGCTCAAGGCCGGGAGACTGGTCGGCGTCGCCGCCAAGGCTCTTGGGGGTGGCGGTGGCGGCAAGGACGATGTCGCGCAAGGCGGCGGCACACGACCGGAGGCGATCGGCGAGGCGCTGCGCCTGGTCGAGCAGGCCATCGCTGAGCAGATCGCCGGATAGTCCGGCCGCTGACATGAGGTTCGGTTCACGGATCGGCGTCGACGTCGGCTCCGTACGCATCGGGGTGGCCCGCAGTGACCCTTCGGGCATGCTGGCCACGCCGGTGGAGACCGTACGGCGGGGCAAGGGCGACCTTGCGCGCATCGCCGTGATCGTCGCGGAGCACGAGGCGATCGAGGTGGTGGTGGGGCTGCCCACCTCACTGTCGGGCCGCGAGGGGCAGGCGGCGACGCTGGCGCGCGAGTTCGCCGTCAAGCTCGCGGTGCGGCTCGCGCCGACGCCCGTGCGGCTGTTCGACGAACGGCTGACCACGGTGGCGGCGCAGCAGAGCCTGCGGGCCAGCGGCGTGAAGGCCAAGAAGCAGCGCGGGGTCGTCGACCAGGCGGCCGCGGTCGTGCTGTTGCAGGATGCGCTCGACTCCGAGCGCGCCACCGAGAGACCACCAGGCAGGCCCGTCGAACCGCCCCCAGCGGCCGACGGACCTGCCTCATGAGCGGCCCGCAGGAGAACGACGACGACGTCGGCGACGTGATCCCGTTCCGTTCCGCGGATGAGGGAGACACCCAGGAGGCCGGGCCGCCGGCCGGCGAGCCCGAGCCGGCGAATCCGGAGCGGCAGGCCGGCGAGGAGGCGGAGGTCATCCCGTTGCCCGCCCGGCGGCATGGCGCCGTCCGCAAGGCCGGCCTGCTGTCCGCGGGCCTGGTGGCCGCCGTGGTGGCGCTGGGCGTGGGGGCGATCACGGTGATCAAGCCGTACGTGAGCCCCGACGACTTCGACGGGGCCGGCAACGGCGCCGTGACGGTGCGCATCGCGCCCGGCTCCAGCGCGGAGGCCATCGGCTCCGCGCTGGCCGAGGCCGGGGTGGTGGCGAGCGTTCGGTCGTTCGTGAAGGCGACCGAGGACCGCGCGGTGACCGACCGGCTGCGGCCCGGCCACTACCGGCTGCGTAAGGGCATGGCGGCGGGGGCGGCGCTCGACCTGCTGCTCGCGCCCGCGTCCAGGATCGTGCGGCGGGTGACGCTGCCCGAGGGCATGCGCACGGCCGAGATGCTGCGCCGCCTGGCCCAGCAGGCCGGGCTGCCGCTCAAGGAGCTGGAGAACGTCGACAAGGGTCTCGTCGGGCTGCCCGAATACGCCCAGGGGCTCGAAGGGTTCATGTTCCCCGCGACGTACGAGATCGAGCCCGGGGACTCCGCCGTGGACGTGCTGGCGGCCATGGCCGAGCGCTTCGGCGCCGCCGCCCGGCAGGTGGGCCTGGTGGAGCAGGCCGCACGCGTGCACCTGACGCCTCTGGAGGCCGTTACGGTGGCCAGCATGATCCAGGCCGAGGGCGGGACCGACGAGGACTACCCCAAGATCGCCAGAGTGATCTACAACCGCCTCAGGAAGAACACTCCGCTGGAGATCGACAGCACTGTCCTGTACGCGCAGAAACGTCGGACACTGCGGGTAACGGAGGGCGACACCAAGGTCGACTCTCCTTATAACACCTATCGCCACAAAGGACTGCCGCCAGGGCCCATCGCCAATCCTGGAGAGAAGGCGCTGATGGCGGCCTTGAACCCGGCGGATGGCGATTGGCACTGGTTTGTGACGACAGATCCGGCGCATAGAATCACCAAATTCACCAACAAAGAGAGCGAGTTCGTGAGATACCGGGAAGAGTTGAACAAGAACCTCGGGACGAGCTGATGTTCGACGGGACCCACTCCGTTCCCGCGCAAAAGCCCCAAAACAGGGCATGCGCTCTCTTTCCGTCCCCTAGCATGGCTACCCAGAGTGATCTCCGCCGGTTGCGGGAGCGTGCCCGGCGGTTCCCCCAGTTCCGCTCGGTGACCCCAGCCAGTTGGGCAGTTTCGCTTGACGACCGGCGGGCCGAACCGGGAGATTGGCCAGCGCACCTATGAACGATCTCGATCTGAACAACCTGCTCGGCGCGGAGGACGACGAAGGTCGTACCCGCGCCTCCCGGGCGTCCGCCCGGCGTGGCCGCCGGCGGCGCAGGCGCCGCAACCGGGGCGGTTTCATGGCCCCGCTGCTCGCGTTCGTCGTGCTGGCGGGCATCCTCGGCGGCGGTGGCTACTACGGCTACCTGTGGCTCAGCGACGCGCTCGTGCCCGACGACTACACCGGCCAGGGCACCGGTGAGGTCGTCATCGAGATCAAGGACGGCCAGAGCGCGTCGGAAGTGGCACTGGAGCTGGAGAAGCAGGGGGTCGTGGCCAGCGCCAGAGCGTTCACCAACGCGATCGCCAACGCCAACATGAGCGACAAGCTGCAGCCGGGCTCGTACAAACTGCGCAAGAAGATGCCGGCGGCCAGCGCCGTCGCGCAGCTCGTCCCGGGGAACCGGCTGCTCGCCACGGTGACGGTCAAGGAGGGCCTGCGCCTGTCCGACACCCTGACCACGCTCGCCGAGAAGACCGGCAAGCCCGTCAAGGAGTTCACCGCCGCGGCCAAGGACGTCGGCGAGCTCGACCTGCCGTCCTACGCGAAGAACAAGCTGGAGGGCTACGCCTTCCCCGCCACGTACGAGTTCCAGCCGAAGACCACCCCGTCGCAGATGCTGGCGACGATGGTCGACCGGTTCAAGAAGACGGCCGAGAAGGTGGACCTTGAGGGCGGAGCGAAGTCGCTCGGCCACACGCCGCACGAGATCATGATCATCGCGAGCATCGTGCAGGCCGAGGCGGGGCGCGCCGAGGACATGCCGAAGATCGCCCGGGTCATCTACAACCGGCTCGACAGCAAGCCGCAGATGAAGCTGGCGATGGACAGCACGGTCATGTACGCCCTGAACAAGTACGGCACCGCGGCGACGTTCGAGGAGACGAAGACCAAGAACAAGTTCAACACGTACTTGTACTACGGTCTGCCGCCCGGCCCGATCGCGAACCCCGGGGACCACGCCATCGAGGCGGCCCTCAGCCCGACCAAGGGCGACTGGCTGTACTTCGTGGCCACCGACCCCAAGAGCAACGTCACCAAGTTCGCCACCACCGAGGCCGAACGCCAGGCGCTCCTTGCTGAATACCGGCGGAACGGCGGCTAGAACCCACCTCCATCCTTTACGGCTGCGCACGGTGGGCGCCTCCCGCCGTCGCGGGTGACCGTCCCTCGAAGGGACGCTCCTCCAGCGGCGGGTCGGCCCACCGTGACGCGCGTCCGGTGGGCCGTCCGGGTGGTTCGGACCCGCACTGCCTGCCATGGCGGCGGGTCGTCCCCCTCGGGACGGCTCGCCGCCGGGCGTCAGCGGGTCGTTCTACACAGGACGGCCCGCCCTCGGGCATCAGCCCTACTCGGGACGGCCCGCTCTCGGGCGTTTCCGCGGGAGGTGGCGGCGCTCGGCCGCGGTGTGGCGAGAGCTGCTGGCGGTTCGGCGTGGCGGGGGGTCTGCGGGGCGGGTGGATGGGTGAGGGTTGGCGGTAAGGTCTTCGAGGTCGGAAGGAGTGGGGATGCGGGCTGCGGTGATGGGGTCGCCCATCGATCACTCGCTCTCGCCCTACCTGCACAGGGCCGCCTACCAGGCGATGGGGCTCGGCGGGTGGAGCTACGAGGCGTTCGAGTGCGATGAGGCGCGGCTGCCCGGGCTGCTGCGCGAGCTGGGGCCGGTTCGCGGGCAGGTGCCCGGCGACGAGGACGCCTGGGCGGGGCTGTCGCTGACGATGCCGCTCAAGCGGGCCGTGCTGCCCCTGCTCGACACCGTCTCCGAGCTGGCCGTCGAGGTCGGCGGGGCCAACACCGTGGTGTTCCGCGACGGGCGGCGCCACGGCGACAACACCGACGTCTACGGCATCGAGCAGGCGCTGGCCGAGGCCGGGGTGGCCGCTCCACGCTCGGCCACGGTGCTGGGCGGCGGCGCCACGGCGGCCTCCGCGCTGGCGGCGCTGCGCAACCTGGGCCTGTTCTCGGCGACGCTGCTGGTGCGCGAGCCCGCGCGGGCCGGGGAGACGGCCGAGGTGGCCGAGCGGCTCGGCGTGGCGCTGGCGGTGGAGACGTTCGACAAACTGGACGCGCTCACCCGGGTGGACCTCGTGGTGTCCACGTTGCCCGGCGGGGCGGCCGACATGTTCGCGGCCCGGCTGGCGGGCGTGCCGGCGCTCTTCGACGTGGTCTACTCGCCCTGGCCGACGGGCACGGCGGCGGCCGTGCGGGCCGCGGGGGGCACGGTGGTCGGGGGGTTCGCGATGCTGCTGCATCAGGCGGTGCGGCAGGTGGAGCTGATGACCGGCCGGGCGGACGTGCCGGTGGAGGCGATGCGGGCGGCCGGGGAGGCCGAGATCCGCAGGCGGCGCGAACAGCTTGGCCAGCAGGGATGATTCGAGGAAGCCTGGTGGTTGTGGTAATGTAGCTCCCTGATCGGTCCGGCATCTTTGCTGGACGCGCAAGCGGAGGTCTCCCTCCCACCTAGTCACCGACGGTGACCTGGTCCAGGATCACGCCGGACTTCTCCGGGGAGCTCGAGGTCACGAAGCCAAAGAGCTCTGTGGCCCCGCATGCGCGACGTGCGGGGCTTTTCGTGTTCCACGCGAAGCTCCCGGCACGACGAGCACGTAGGGATCGCAAACCTAGGAGGCCCCATCAGCACTGAGCCCCGCATCAACGAGCGTATCCGAGTTCCCGAGGTTCGCCTCGTGGGCCCGAACGGCGAGCAGGTAGGCATCGTCTCGATTCACGACGCCCTGAAGCTCGCCCAGGAAGCCGACCTCGACCTCGTCGAGGTCGCGGCGACGGCTCGACCGCCCGTGTGCAAGCTCATGGACTACGGCAAGTTCAAGTACGAGTCCGCGATGAAGGCGCGCGAGGCGCGCAAGAATCAGGCGCACACGATCATCAAGGAGATCAAGCTCCGGCCGAAGATCGACCCGCACGACTACGAGACCAAGAAGGGTCACGTGGTGCGGTTCCTCAAGGCGGGGGACAAGGTCAAAGTCACGATCATGTTCCGTGGTCGCGAGCAGTCCAGGCCGGAGCTCGGCTTCCGGCTGCTGCAGCGGCTGGCGGACGACGTCCAGGAGCTGGGGTTCGTCGAGTCCCACGCCAAGCAGGACGGCCGTAACATGATCATGGTGATCGGTCCGCACAAGAAGAAGGCCGAGGCCAAGGCGGAAAAGGCCGCGGCCAAGGCGCAGCGTGGCGGCGAGGAGCCTTCCGTGGGCGAGGAGCCCTCCATACCGGAAGAGTGACCCGCAGTTGGGGTTAGCCTTACAACGGTGCCTCGCGCCAGCGGTATTTCGCAGGTAGCGGGGTCTGCGCCTACCCCCAGCAGCCACCGGCAGACGAAGACGCCGCGACCGGGCCGGCCAGCACCGGCCCGGCCACCGGCACGACCGAAACGAGGAGAGACGGCGACATGCCGAAGATGAAGACGCACAGCGGTGCGAAGAAGCGGTTCCGGATCACCGGTACCGGCAAGATCAAGCGCCGCCGCGCCAACCGCGCGCACTACAACGAGTGGAAGTCGTCCACGCTGACGCGCCGTCTCAAGAACGAGGTCGTCCTTTCCGACGCCGACTCCAAGAAGATCAAGAAGCTGCTCGCCAAGTAGCGCGAACCCCCGGGGAGATAGAACATGGCACGCGTGAAGCGGGCGCTCAACGCCAAGAAGAAGCGCAAGGTCGTCCTCGAGAGGGCGAGCGGTTACCGTGGCCAGCGGTCACGGCTTTACCGCAAGGCCAAGGAGCAGATGCTCCACTCGATGACGTACGCCTACCGGGACCGCAAGGACCGTAAGGGTGCGTTCCGTCGTCTCTGGATCCAGCGGATCAACGCCGCCGCACGCCAGAACGGCATGACTTACAACCGTCTGATCCAGGGTCTGCGCCTGGCGCACATCGAGGTCGATCGCAAGATCCTCGCCGACCTCGCGGTGAACGACAGCCAGACCTTCGCCACGCTCGTCGAGGCCGCCAAGAAGGCGCTTCCGGCGGACGTGAACGCTCCGGCCGCGAGCTGAAGCGACTGTCTTGAACGAGGGGCCCACCGATGACGGTGGGCCCTTTGCTGTATGCACACGAGAGGGAGAGCATGGCCGGGTCTGAGCTGACCAACATGAGGTCGCCGCGGGTGAAGGCGGCCAGGCGGCTCACCAAGCGGGCCTACCGGGAGCAGGATCGCAAGTTCCTGGCCGAGGGGCCGCAGGCGGTGCGCGAGGCGCTCAAGCTCGGCGGCGTGACCCTGGAGCTGTTCGCCACGGCCGAGGCCGAGCTGCGCCACCCTGAGCTGATCACCGAGGCCACGCTCCAGGGCGTCCCGGTCCACCGCGCCAGCGGCGAGGTCATGTCGGAGCTCTCCCAGACCGTCACGCCGCAGGGACTGCTGGCCGTGTGCGGGCTCGTCCACGTGCCGCTGGAGCAGGCTCTGGGGGGTGCGGACGGCACGCCGCGTCTGGTCGCCCTGCTCGCGCACGTGCGCGACCCCGGCAACGCCGGCACCGTCATGCGGGCCGCCGACGCCGCCGGCGCCGACTCGGTGATCTTCACCGACGCGTCCGTCGACCCGTACAACGGCAAGTGTGTACGCGCCAGCGCCGGCAGTCTGTTCCATTTGCCGGTCGCCATCGGTGCACCGGTGAGCGCCGCCGTGCGTCAACTCAAGGAGCGGGGGCTGCGCGTGCTGGCGGCAGACGGCGCGGGCAAGCACACGCTCGACGATGTCGATCTGTCGGGACCCACTGCGTGGATCTTCGGCAACGAGGCTTGGGGACTGCCGGAGGAGATACTCGCCGAGGCGGACGATGTGGTGAGAGTGCCCATCTACGGACAGGCTGAAAGTCTGAACCTGGCCACTGCGGCGGCGGTATGCCTTTACTCTTCCGCCAGGGCGCAGCGGGTGCCCTAGGTGGTTGGAAACCCGCTATTGTCGGCGTTGTAGGCGGAGGAGGCGAGGTCGTGCACGGCGCAGACACCGACGGGCGAGTGGTGGCCGCCGCGTGCACGATCGCCATCGACGACCTTCCCGACGGTCTTATCGTGACCGACCGATATGGGTGTGTCGTGGCCGTGAACCGGGCTGCGGCGAGGCTCACCGGGGTCGCCATGGAGCGCTCGGTCGGTCGGCACATGAACGACATCTTCCCCTTCCGCGACCATGACGGGCGCGACTGGTGGAAGGCGCTCGACCCGGAAGGCGGCCTGCCCAGCAGGAGCAGGGTGCCGGAGCGCCCGCTGCACCTGCCCGGCGGTCAGGAGCTCTACGTCGCGGCCAGGCTCGTCCGCGAGCCGGAGCGCGGCGGCGAGGTCGAGCGGGTCGCGATCACCCTGCGCGACGGCGGCGCCCGCGCCCGGCTTGAGCGCAGCCGCGCCGACCTGGTCTCCACCGTGGCCCACGAGCTGCGCTCGCCGCTGACCAGCGTCAAGGGATTCACGGCCACGCTGCTGGCCAAGTGGACGCGGTTCACCGACGAGCAGAAGCGCGTCATGCTGGAGACCGTCAACAACGACGCCGACCGGGTCACCAGGCTGATCACCGAGCTGCTCGACGTCTCGCGGATCGAGTCGGGCCGGCTGGAGGTGCGCCGCCAGGTCGTGGACGTTCCGGCCAGGGTGCGCAGGCTCATCGCGGGCCGGGTCGCGGCGGGCGAGCCGGAAGACCGCTACCGCCTGATCGTGGGCGACCATCTGCCGGAGATGTGGCTCGACCAGGACAAGATCGACCAGATCCTGGGTAATCTGGTGGAGAACGCGGTGCGTCACGGGCGTGGCACTGTGACGATCGAGATCGAGTCCGTCGGATGGGGAGTTGCCGTGTCGGTGCGCGACGAGGGCGAGGGCATCGAGCCCGAGCTGGCTCCGCGCGTCTTCAGGCAGTTCTGGCGCGGCGGCAACAGCCGCAGGCGCGGCGGCACCGGGCTGGGCCTGTTCATCGTGAAGGGCCTGGTCGAGGCGCACGGCGGCACGATCGCCGTGCAGCGGGCGCCCGAGGGCGGTGCGGAGTTCCGATTTACCGTGCCCACCGGCACGCCCGACTTCGCGTCTGTCTAGTCGCTTGATTCGGGCCCGGTGGGCGGGCCCCACTAGACTCTTTTCGCTCAAGCCCTGGATACGGAGCTCTCTCTTGTCTGACTACGACCCCGTCGAGGTGACACCGTTGCATGCCGACGAGGTGTCCCGCATGGAGGCCGACGCCATCGCGGCGATCAAGGCCGCTGCCAGCCTCGACGCACTCAAGCAGGCCAGGCTGGCGCACGCGGGCGACCGCTCGCCCATCGCCCTGGCCAACCGCGAGATCGGCGCCCTGCCGCCGAAGGCCCGCGCCGAGGCCGGCAAGCGCGTCGGCGGCGCGCGCCGTACGATCAACGAGGCGCTCGCCGCCCGCCAGACCGAGCTGGAGGCCGAGCGCGACGCGCGGGTGCTCGTCGAGGAGACCGTCGACGTCACGCTGCCGTGGGACCGGCGGCCGCGCGGCGCCCGCCACCCGCTGACCACGCTGCAGGAGCGCATCGCCGACGCGTTCGTCGCCATGGGCTACGAGGTGGCCGAGGGGCCCGACCTCGAAGGCGAGTGGTTCAACTTCGACGCCCTCAACATCGCCAAGGACCACCCGGCCCGCTCCGACCACGACACGTTCTTCGTCGGGTCCACCGGCTCCGGCATGGTGCTGCGCACGCAGACCTCGCCCGTGCAGATCAGGGCGCTGCTCCAGCGCGAGCTGCCGGTCTACGTGATCTCGCCGGGCAAGACGTTCCGCACCGACGAGCTCGATGCCACTCACACCCCGGTCTTCCACCAGACCGAGGGGCTGGCCGTGGACGAGGGGCTGACGATGGCCCACCTCAAGGGGACGCTCGACCGGTTCGCGGAGGTGATGTTCGGCAAGGGCATCACGGCCAGGTTCCGGCCCAACTACTTCCCGTTCACCGAGCCGTCCGCCGAGATGGACCTCAAGTGCTTCGTCTGCCGGGGCGCCTCGGCGGTCCCCGGCAACCCGCCCTGCCGCACCTGCAAGTCGGAGGGCTGGATCGAGTGGGGCGGCTGCGGCATGGTCAACCCGCGCGTGCTCGTCGCGTGCGGTGTCGATCCCGCGCGCTACTCCGGGTTCGCCTTCGGCATGGGCATCGAGCGGACGCTGATGTTCCGCCACAACGCCGAGGACATGCGTGACATGGTCGAGGGAGACGTGCGCTTCACGCTCCCGTTCGGAATGGAGATCTGATGAAGGTCCCGCTCTCCTGGCTGCGGGAGTATGTCGATCTCCCGGCGGTCACGGCCCACGAGGTGGCCGACAAGCTCACCGCGGCCGGGCTCAAGCTCGAGTCGATCACCTCGCACGGCCACGACGTCAAGAACGTCGTCGTCGGCGAGGTTCTCGAGATCGAGGAGCTGTCCGGGTTCAAGAAGCCGATCAGGCACTGCAAGGTCGAGGTGGGGGAGGCGACGCCGCGCGAGATCGTCTGCGGCGCCACGAACTTCGCCGCCGGTGACCGCGTGCCCGTCGTCCTGCCCGGCGGCGTGCTGCCCGGCGGGTTCGAGGTGGGCGCGCGCAAGACGTACGGGCGCCTGTCCGAGGGCATGATCTGCTCCGAGCGCGAGCTCGGGCTGGGCGACGACCACAACGGCATCATGGTGCTGCCCCCTGACACGCCCATCGGCACCGACGTGGTCGAGCTGCTCGGGCTGCGCGACGACGTGATCGAGCTGGAGATCACGCCCGACATCGGCTACGCGCTGTCGATCAGAGGCGTGGCGCGCGAGGCGGCGACCGGGTTCGGCGTGGCCTTCCGCGACCCCGCCGACGTGGAGCTGCCCGCCGAGCCCGAGCCGTCGTGGCCGGCCTCGATCGCCGACCCGACCGCGTGCGACCGGTTCGTGCTCCGTGAGGTCCGCGGGTTCGACCCGGCCGCCGAGAGCCCGCTCTGGATGCGCGTACACCTCACGCGGGCCGGCATGCGGCCGGTGTCGCTGGCCGTGGACGTCACCAACTACCTGATGCTGGAGCTCGGGCAGCCGCTGCACGCGTTCGACCGCGACAAGCTGAGCGGCGAGATCGTCGTGCGCAGGGCCGCGGCGGGCGAGCGGCTGGAGACGCTCGACCACGTCGTGCGCGCCCTCGACCCCGACGACATCCTCATCACCGACCAGTCGGGGCCGATCTCGATGGCGGGCACGATGGGCGGGCTGGAGACCGAGATCTCCGGCGGCTCGACCGACATCGTCGTCGAGGCCGCTCACTTCTCCGCCACGGGCATCTCGCGCGAGTCGCGCAGGCACGGGCTGGTGTCGGAGGCGTCCAAGCGGTTCGAGCGGGGCGTCGACCGGGAGCTGCCGCTCGTCGCCTCGTGGCGGGCCGTGCAGATGCTGGCCGAGCTGGGCGGCGCCACCGTGTCGCCCGGCGTCACGCACGCCGAGGCCGAGGTGTCGCCCGCGCGCATCGCGATCCCGTCCGGCTATCCGGGCACCGTGGCCGGGGTCCCGTACACGAAGGAGACCGTGGTCGCGCGGCTGGAGCAGGTCGGCTGCGTGGTGACGGGCGGCGACGACCCGGCCGTGCGGCAGGGCGGCGTCGACCCGACCGGGGTCGTGACCGGCGGCGCGCTGGCGGCCAGGCTGGCCGTCACCGGCGCCGACATGATCACGGTGACGCCGCCGTCCTGGCGGCCCGACCTGACCGACCCCAACGACCTGGCAGAAGAGGTCATCCGGCTGGAGGGCTACGAGAGCCTGCCGTCGGTGCTGCCCTCGGCTCCGGCCGGGGCCGGGCTGACCGAGGGGCAGCGGCTGCGCAGGAGGGTCGGCCGCGCGCTGGCCGAAGGCGGCTACGTCGAGGTGCTCAACTACCCGTTCATCAGCCCCGACGACTTCGACCACCTGCAGCTCCCCTCCGACGACGCCCGGCGCCGGGCCATGCGGCTGGCCAACCCGCTGTCGGAGGACGAGCCGCTGATGCGCACGACGCTGCTGCCGGGGCTGCTCAAGACCCTGGTGCGCAACGTCGGCCGCGGGTTCCCCGACGTGGCGCTGTTCGAGACGGGGCCGGTCTACCGGCCGCGCGAGGGTGCTCCTTCGACGGCGCCGGTGCTCGGCGTCGAGCGGCGGCCGACCGCCGAGGAGCTGGCCTCGATCGAGGCGGCGCTGCCCGACCAGCCGCTGCGGGTCGCGGTCGTGCTGGCCGGCGAGTTCGAAGGGTCCGGCTGGTGGGGCCCCGGGCGGGCGGCCTCCTGGGCCGACGCCGTACACGCCGCGCGCCTGGTGGCGGCCGAGTCGCGGGTCGAGCTGTCGATCAGCGCCGACCAGCACGAGCCGTGGCATCCGGGCCGCTGCGCCGCCCTCTACGCCGGTGACACGCTGGTGGGGCACGCGGGCGAGCTGCATCCGCGGGTCGTCGAGGCGTACGGGCTGCCCAAGCGGACCGTGGCCATGGAGCTGGAGCTGTCGCGCCTGGAGGCCGCCATGACGGGGCCGGTCGACGCGCCCGTCGTGTCCGCCTATCCGGTGGCCACGCAGGACGTCGCGCTGATCGTGCCCGACTTCACGCCGGTGGCCGACGTGGAGCTGGCCCTGCGTGACGGGGCCGGCGAGCTGCTGGAGTCGATCCGGCTGTTCGACGTCTACGCGGGGGAGCAGGTGGGCGAGGGCAACAAGTCGCTGGCCTACTCGATGCGCTTCCGCGCCGCCGACCGTACGCTGACCGTCGAGGAGACGACGGCGGCGAGGGACGCGGCGGTGGCGATGGCGGCCGACCGGGTGGGGGCTCAGCTCCGTAGCGTCTGAGCGCTGGCCGAAGGGCTGGTACGGCGGAGGCCGTGCCGGCCCTTCGTCATATGGTGTCGATCTCCGTGAGATCGACGTCGATGGGGAAGGGGACGTCCACCTTGAGTTTGGTGTGGTGGATCCCGGTGTGGAAGTAGGTGTTGGTCGCGGGGTCGAGCTCGTAGACGTAGACGACCGCCGCGTCCTCGCGCTCTTCGACGCGCCAGAAGTGCGGGATGCCCGCTTCGGCGTAGAGGACCGGCTTGCGCTTGCGATCGCGCACCACGGACTCCGGGGAGACCACCTCAATCGCCAGCGTGACGTCCTCGGCTTCGTAGAAGGTCGCGCTGTTCCTGATGACGGCACCGGGTCCCAGCACGATCAGATCGGGCTCGGGACGCTGCCGGGGGCCGAGCTTGACGCCTATCTCTCGGCGAACCCGATATCCCTCTGGCGCTGCATTGCGCAGACCTGTCTGCAGCAAGAACAGGACGGAGGTATGGAAGTCTCGCTGGGGGCTCACGAAGACCAAGCTTCCATCAATCAACTCTGTGTGTGCAGGCAGATCCGGAATGTGATCGAGATCTTCTGCTACGAAACCCTGCGGTGGCGGAAAGACCCAGTCGGGCAGCGAGGGAGATGTCATCGCAAAGATCACCGCTTCGGCAGTCATGTTCCAACGCTACCAATCTATTGTGCTCACGCCTTGTGAACGGGCGTACACGCAGCTGTCTTAGTCGGCCAGCGCGTACCGGTAGAGCGTCGAGTCGCGGCGTTGGAAGCCCAGGCGCTCGTACAGGCGGTTGGCCGCCTCTCGTGATGGGCGCGACGTCAGGTCGACGGTGCGGGCGCCGGCTGTGCGGGCGAGCTCGACGGCCCGGGTCGTCAGGGCCGCCGCGACGCCCTGGCCGCGGGCGGCCTCGTCCACCACGACGTCCTCGATGCGTGCGCGGGCGCCGGTGGGCAGCGGGATGATCACCAGGGTCAGGGTGCCGGCGATGCGGCCCTGGGCGCGGGCCAGCAGCACGGTGATCGTGTCGGCGGCTGCCAGGCGGGTCAGGGTGGCGTGGTCGAGCGGCTTCGCGGACGCCGACAGCTGCGGCAGCAGGAGGGCGAACGCGTCCACGATCTCGTCGCTCGCCTCCCTGAGGATCTCTATCTCGACGGGCACGGACCGACCCTACTCCGTGGTGCGGGGCCCGGCCGGATCGCAGGGTCCTGTGAGATGGTGTGAGGGTGATTCAGGGAGTGCATTTGCTGCTGAACAGCCGGGATCCGGTGGCGGACCGGGCGTTCTTCCGTGACGTGCTCGGCTGGCCGTCGGTGGAGGATCCGGCGTCGGGAGGCGGGTGGCTGATCTTCGAGACGCCGCCGTCCGAGCTGGGCGTGCATCCGACCGATGGCGATTCCACGGTGATGATGCACCTGATGTGCGACGACCTCGAGTCGACCGCCGCGGAGCTGGCCGCCAAGGGGGTCGAGGTGGGGCCGGTCGCCGAGAGGGAATATGGCCTGGTCACGACGCTGACCTTGCCCAGTGGCGCGGTGATCGGTCTGTACGAGCCGCGGCATGAGAGCCCCCTGGCCTCCTTCCGTCCGTGACGGCTGGACAATGGTGGGCATGAGGCAGTTGCTCGTGTTCGCGGAACGGGATGACGCCGAGGAGGTCGCGGAGACGCTGGGGGAGTGGTTCGCCGCGCTCGGGGTGCCTCGGGTGGTGCGGGAGACGCTCGCGGGGGAGGACGACGCCGAGAGCGCGCAGTGGCTGGTCGTCGTCGAAGGGCTTGACGAAGGTGCCCTGGCGAAGGTGGATGAGCTGGTGGAACGCTATGAGGGGTGGCGGGAGGCGGGCTGACCGGCTCTCGCTGGGCTCAGAGCTTGTCGATCTCGGTAAGGTCGATGGCCAGGTCAAAGGGGACGGTCAGCTTCAGAGACTCGTAGTGGATGCCGGTGAGGGCGTAGGACTTGGTGGCCGGGTCGAGCGCGTAGACATAGACCACAGGTCTGTCGGAGTCATTCTCGACCCGCCAGAAATGCGGGATGCCGGCCTCCGCGTAGAGCTGTGGTTTCCGGTGGCGATCGCGCAGCTTCGATTCCGGGGAGACGACCTCGACGATGACGACGACGTCTGCCGCGGCGTAGAAGGTGTCGGTAAGGTTTCGCACGGCCTCGGCCTTGATCACCATGATGTCAGGCTCGGGGCGCTGACTGGGGGCGAGGATGACGCTCATCTCTCGCCGCACACGAAGATCTCCCGGCACGGTTTGGCGTAGACCGGTGAGCAAGAGATCGACCAGATGTGCGTGGAAGGAAGCCTGCGGACTCGCGAAGATCAAGCTTCCGTCGATCAGCTCTGTATGTGCGGGCAAGTCTGGAATGCGGTCGAGGTCTTCTGCGGTGAAGCCTCCCCGTGGCGGGAAGACCCAGTCAGGCAGCGAGGGAGTGCCCATCTCTCCGCTCACCGCATCGGCCGTCATGGCTGGACGCTACCAACCTGGTGTCGTGGTTCGCTGACTTTACGTCACAGGCTGCGGAACGGGGCGGTCTGCTCGGGGTCAGGCGAGGGCCTGTTCGCTGGCCTCTCGGCGGGCCTTTTCTGCCAGGGCGTGCTCGTCGGTTCTCGCGTCGTAGTCGCGGAACTTGGGCAGTGCCGCGCCCAGGGCCATGACGGCGGCGACACAGAGCAGGCCGCCCGCTCCGAGGGAGAAGCGAGTGCCGCCGAAGTTGGCCATCAGGCTGGCTCGGGCGTTGCCCAGCATCGGGCCGCTGGCGTAGGAGAGGAGCTCGATGCCCGCCAGCCGCCCGCGCAGCTCGCGTGGGATCGTCTGGTTCCACATGGTCATGCGGAAGATGCCGCTGACCATGTCGGCCGCGCCGGCGAAGGCGATGCAGACGAGCAGGATCCAGATGTTCGGCGCCAGGGCGGAGAGGGCCACAGCGACGCCCCACAGCGCGGCCGCGATGATCACGCCGAGGCCCTGACGCTGGACGCGGGCCGCCCAGGCGCCGGTGAGCGAGGCGATCAGCGCGCCCACCGCGCCGGCTGAGTACAGCAGCCCGAGCGCCTGCGGCGTGCGCAGCTCGTCGGCCAGGAACGGGAACAGCGCCGTCGCCATCGCGAACACCATCGCCGCGATGTCCACCAGATACGTGCCCATCAGGTCGCGGCGGCCCACGGCGTATCGCATGCCCTCGACCAGCGACCGCAGCGACGCCGGCGCGGCGTCCTCGGCGGCCGGCAGGGAACGGATGCGCCACAAAAGGAGCATGGACAGCACGAAGGTGGCGGTGTCGATGGCGTACGCGGCGGCGGTGCCCCAGGTCGTGACCAGCAGGCCGCCGAGCGCGGGGGCCACGATGGCGCCGAAGTTCCAGCGCAGGCTCGACAGGACCGCCGCCGCGCCCTGCTGCTCGTGCCGGACCACCTGCTGCAGGGTGGCCTCCTGGCTCGGGCGCTGCAGGCAGGCGATGCCCATGGAGGCGGCGCCGACCACGTACAGGACCCAGACCTGGGGGTTGGGCAGCAGCGCGTTGACCATGAGGGCCGCCGAGGTGACCAGCAGGCCCAGCTCGCACCAGACGATGATCTTGCGGCGGTCGAGGGAGTCGGCGATCGCGCCGCCCCACAGGCCGAACACGACCATGGGCACGAACTCCGCGAGACTCACCAGGCCGACGGCCAGGTAGGAGTCGGTGAGCTCCTTCATCTGGTACGGCACCGCGACCATCGAGATCATCGTGCCGAACATCGTGATGACGCCGGACGAGAACAGCAGGCGATAGTCGCGAGAATCCCGCAACGGGCCCACGTCTATCGCGAGATTACGGAGAAGGCGTTTCAGTCCAGCGGGCACGAAGGTCAATTGTCCGATGAACGTGGTGTTCGGGGCAAATGGATAAGAGCCCCCGGTCGGTGGCGCATGACCGGAGGCTCTTGAAGGGGGAGAAATCAGCCGGGGATCTTGTCGAGGAAGCCGAGCACCTTGCGGATGCGGCCGTCCTCGGCCAGTTCTACGACGTCGAAGCCGATCGCGACCGGCTCCCCGCCCTCAGGGCCGAGGTGCCAGGTGAAGCGGGCGAGGTGGCCGTGGGCGTCGTACTGGTCGCCGGGGGTGAAGACGAGGCCGGGGAACATGCCCTGGGCGCCTTCGATGACGGCGTTGATGCCGGGGTGGCCGGCCACGTCCGCCAGCGGGTCGGTGTAGGTGGCATCCTCGGTCCAGAGCTCGGCCACGGCCTTGGCGCGGGCGTCGGCGTCGGTCTCGTTCCAGGCGGCGAGGTAGCGGTCGACGAGGGTCATATCAGGTCACTCCCAGGTGGTTCGGGGCTACGGGGTCAGGCGGTGGCGCGGGACTTGCGGAGGCCGGTGATCTGGAGCTCGGCGAAGACGCCGACCACCAGGGCCTGGGCGATGGCCCAGATCGCGCCGATCGTGGTGAAGCCGGCCGCGCCGGTGACGACGGCGGCGACGCTGGCGAGGGTCCAGATGATGTTCAGGGCGATGACGGCCTTGGTGCCGGCCGGGCTGATCGTGCGGCGGGTGGCCAGCAGCGCGACGCCGGCGCCGTACACGAGGAGGAAGACGCCGATCCCGCGCAGCAGGGCCGCGTCGGGGCCGAGCAGATCGCTCACAGGGCCGGCGAAGGCGAGGTAGACCAGCCCGTTGCCGGCGGTGACGACGGCGTCGGCGGCCAGCGCGATGCGCAGGAACTTGGTCCGGTCGGCGGTGACGGTCAGGGCGGTCATATCGGGCTCCTTCAGGCGATGCGTTCTGACACCTGAAAGATGTCAGGCAGCGCGTAGGTGCCGCGATTACGCCCTAGGTAATGCGCTTCGGTGAAACGGTGCCCGACCTGCGGATTCGTGGTTCGGAAAAAGGTGCAGGGGATGGTCAGCGGTAGGTGGTCGTCTTGTCGCCCGGGCTCGGGTACGCCATGGCGCGCAGCAGGCCGGCCTCCCTGCCGTGCCTGGCCGGCGCGCCCCGCAGGCGGCCGCGCAGCACCTGCTGGCACGCCCACACCTGCACCGCCGCGAACAGGGCGAGCAGGACGATCAGCCACGGCCGGGGCTGGATGCCGTCGGCGATGGAGCCCCCCAGGTACGCGACGAACCGCCACAGGGAAGCGATGTCGCCGATGACCAGTGCGGCGACCGCGAGGCCGAGCACGGCGACCAGGTAGGCCGCCGCGACGACGGTCGCGATCCTGCCGAAGCGGTGGCGGCGCACGAGGCTGCTCCAGGGGGCGCGGGACGGCGGAAGCGCCCAACCCCAGCGAGCCGCAGGGAAGTCGATCAAGGCTCGGTTGGGTGACGGCGCCGCGCCCCCGGAGGGCGGGCTCAGGCGGCCCGGGGTCAGGAGCCCAGGACCTCCCTGCGCAGGTGGGTCTTGAGGATCTTGCCGCCGGGGTTGCGGGGCAGTTCGCCCTCGCGGAACCACACGCGTACCGGGATCTTGAACTTGGCGATCCGGTCCGTCAGGAACGTCCGCAGCTCCTCGGTCGTGACCGACTGGCCGGGCGCCAGGCGGATCACCGCGCCGACCTCCTCGCCCAGCTCGTCATGGGGCACGCCGATCACCGCCGCGTCGTCCACCGCCGGATGCTCGAACAGCGCGGCCTCCACCTCGGCGCAGTAGACGTTCTCGCCGCCCCTGATCACCATGTCCTTGGCCCGGTCCACGATGTAGACGAAGCCCTCGTCGTCGATCTTGGCCAGGTCACCGGTGTGCAGCCAGCCGCCGACGAACGTCTGCGCCGTCGCCTCCGGCTTGTTCCAGTAGCCCAGGATGACGTTCGGGCCGCGTACGCACAGCTCGCCGACCTCGCCGGGCGGCAGCTCGGCGCCCATCGGGTCCACCACGCGCACGTCCACCACCGCCGTGGGCAGGCCGATGCTGTCGGGCTTGGCCTGGTACTCGGCGCCGCCGTTGCCGATGGCCAGCGCGGTCGTCTCGGTCATGCCGTAGCCGTTGGAGGGGGCGCGGTTGGGGAGGTTCGTGGTGATACGTTCCAGCAGCTTGGGCGGGGCGGGCGCGCCGCCGTAGCCGAGGGTGGTCAGGGAGCTCAGGTCGTACTTGCCGAAGTCGGGGTGGGACATGAGCTGCCAGGCGTTGGTCGGCACGCCGATCATGGCGCTGACCCGCTCGCGCTCGATCAGGCGCAGCGCCTGCTCGGGGTCCCACTTGTACATGAGCACCAGGCCGCCGCCGCTGAACATGGTGGTCGTCATGCCCGAGAAGCAGCCCGTCACGTGGAACAGGGGCACGGTCAGCAGGGTGATCCTGCGGGTGCCGGCCGCCGCCGCGATGTCCTTGCCCGCCATGGCCGTGGCGCGCATGAGACCGTAGGCGACGGTCATGGGGGACTGGCCCAGGTTGCGGTGGCTGCCGAGCGCGCCCTTGGGGTTGCCGGTCGTCCCCGACGTGTAGAAGATCGTGGCCGGGTCCTCGGGGGACAGCTCGACGTCCGGCAGCTTCACGTCGGCGGAGACCTCGCCCAGCACGTCCTCGAACGCGCGCGCCCCTTCCGGCGCCTCGCCCCTGGCGACGATCAGCGGCACGCCCGTCGAAGCCAGCCTGACCGCCCGCTCACCGTCCGCGATCAGGACCTTCGCGCCGGAGTCGCGCACGCCGTAGGTCAGCTCGGCCTCCGTCCACCAGGCGTTCAGCGGTACGGCGATCGCCCCCGTCGCCAGCGTGGCCGCGAACGAGACCACCCATTCCGGGTAGTTGCGCATGGCCACGGCCACCCGGTCGCCCTTGCGCACGCCGTACTCGTCGACCAGGCGGTTGGCGAGGGTGGCGGCCCGGCGGAAGAGGTCCTCGAACGTGATGTGCTCGTCCTCGTACACGAGGAAGACCTTGTCGCCATGGAACCTGCTCATCTCCAGCAGGGCGCGGAAGTGGGCGGGTGCGTGCTTCCATGTGCGTACCCCGGTGTCGCCGATCTCCTCGATCTCGAAAAGCTGGCCAGGTCCGGTGAGCTGGGCCTGAGCCTGGGCGTGCGAAAGGGACATGCGCAGAACTCCCGCAATAGACGATTATTCCGGATAAATCACAGTACCGACCGGTAGGTACGTCGCGCTAGAGCAGGAAAAACGGGCGCCACGGCAGGCCCCGGTGGCTCATGACCGGGCCGGCGACGTGAAAGTTTCATTTAGGCTCCGATAGTTTCCGGCCGCCAGCTGCTGGTTCAGCGTCGTCCCGCGACCGGCGTTGGCCCCTCGCTTGCATGTCCATGCCGTCTGCGGTGCGATGCGGCAAAGATCGAAAACTTTCGGAATCGAGTGGTAGATGTCTGTGCATTCGTCCTCACTCGTCAGAGTCCTCACCCTGGTGGGAGTGCTCGCGACCTTCCTGCTGCCCGCCACCCCGGCCGACGCGTCCGCGCCCCTGCGCACGCACGCGGCGAGCCGGGGCAAGTTCATCGGTGCGGCGCTCGCCACCGGCCCACTGTCCAATGAGACCTCTTATCGCAACATAGCGGCCACCGAGCTCAGCCAGGTCACCGCCGAGAACGCGATGAAGTGGGACGCCACCGAGCCCAGTCAGGGCCAGTTCAACTTCTCCGGCGCCGACGCCATCGTCAACTTCGCCACGCAGAACAGCCAGCAGGTTCACGGCCACACGCTCGTGTGGCACAACCAGACGCCGGGCTGGGTGCAGAGCCTGAGCGCCACCGCGATGCGCACGGCGATGCAGAACCACATCAGCCAGGTCGTCGGCCACTACGCGAGCAACGCGACCGTGGTCTCATGGGACGTCGTGAACGAGGTCTTCGACGACAGCGGCAACCTGCGCACGTCGTTCTGGTACAACACGCTGGGCGAGAGCTACATCGCCGACGCCTTCCGCGCCGCCCGCGCCGCCGACCCCGACGCGCGGCTGTGCATCAACGACTACAACACCGAGGGGATCAACGCCAAGAGCACCGCGATCTACAACCTGGTCTCGTCCCTGCGTCAGCAGAACGTGCCCGTGGACTGCGTGGGCTTCCAGAGCCACCTGGCCATCCAGTACGGCTTCCCGAGCGACTTCCAGCAGAACCTCCAGCGCTTCGCCGCGCTCGGCGTCCAGGTCCGGATCACCGAGCTGGACGTGCGGATGCAGCTGCCGAGGGACGCCACGAAGGACGCCACCCAGGCCACCTACTACCGCAACGTCGTCAACGCCTGCCTCGCCGTCACCGCCTGCGCGGGCGTGACGATCTGGGGCTTCACCGACAAGTACTCCTGGGTGCCCGACACGTTCTCCGGACAGGGCGCGGCGCTGATCTACGACGAGAACTACCAGCAGAAGCCCTCGTACACCGCCGTGCACGACGCGCTGGCGGGCGGCACCACCACCGATCCCACCCCGCCGACCACGCCCGGCACGCCCGCCGCGAGCAACGTCGCATCGAGCTCGGCCACGCTGACGTGGACCGCCTCGACCGACAGCGGCGGCAGCGGGCTCGCGGGGTACGACGTCTTCCGCGAGCAGGGCGCGACCGACCAGCAGCTCGGGCAGAGCACCACCACCTCGATCTCGCTGACCGGGCTGAGCGCCTCGACCCAGTACCAGGTGTACGTTCGCGCACGTGACGGAGCCGGGAACCTGTCGGCGAACTCCGCCCTGGCCACCTTCACCACCACCGCGGGCGGCGGTGGTGGCGGCGGCTGCACGGCGGTGGGGACCGTACAGAGCCAATGGGGCAATGGGTACGTCGTCCAGCCCGTGGCCGTCACCAACACCGGCACGTCCGCCATCACCGGCTGGACGGTCACCTTCACCCTGCCCGCCGGCCACACGCTGAGCGGTTCGTGGAACGCGGCCGTGACCGTCAGCGGGCAGACCGTCACCGCGAAGAACATGGGCTACAACGGCAACCTGGCGCCGAACGCCGGCACCACCTTCGGCTTCCAGGTCAGCCGCCCGAACGGCAACACGCAGACGACCTCCGGGTACACCTGCGCGTGACCGGGACCTCCCCTGGGTGGCCGGCCGCCCAGGGGATTCTCTCTTCCGGGAACATTGACATTTAAACCGTTGAGGTCTGTCGTTCGCCGTAGGAGGTGAACGGCATGAACGAATGGGATGCCACCTCGTACGCGGGAAAGGACACCATCCTGCGGGTCGTGGCGGAGGAGGCTGAGCGGCTGTTCGCGCTGGCCGAGGCCGAGGAGGCCTGGGAGGCTCCGACCGCCTGCCCGGGCTGGACGACGCGAGACGTGGTCGCGCACATCGTGGACACGACGGAAGGGTATTTCGCCGGCTTCGACGCGGCCCGCGGGGGCGCGCTCCCTGAAGGGGCGTACGGGCTGCCCGGGATGGGGGCCCGGGTCAACGAGCAGGCCGTGGCGCTGCGGGGGATCCCGCAGAAGGAGCTGCTCGACCGGCTCAAGGCGGACTTCGAGCGGATGCGGGCGATCCTGCGCGAGCTCGGCGAGGACGAGTGGGCGGGGCTGACCGTTCCGCACTACTACATGGGGCCGCTGCCCGCGTACTTCTACGCGGCCGGGCAGCTCATGGACTACGCGGTGCACTCGTGGGACATCCGCCAGGGCACCGGCAGGGCGCACGGGCTGTCGGGCGAGGCGGCCGATCTGCTCGTGCCGTTCATGTTCGTGCTGTGGCAGTCGACGATCAGGAGGGAGGCCGACCTGACGCCGTTCGAGCTCGGGATCCGGGTGGGCGGGGTCAACGGCGGCGACTTCCACGTCTCGGTCGGAGCCGACGGGATGGCGTACCGGGAGGGGAGCTTGGTGGGGCTGCCCGCGGTGATCGAGTTCGACGCGGGGAGCATGGTGCTCACGACGTTCGGGCGGAGCAACGCGGGGACGGTCAGGGGCGACCTGGCGATCGCCGACCGCTACCTCAACCTGTTCTTCCGGATCTGAGCGCCGTACGGCCTGCCGGTCTGTGCGCCGGCAGGCCGTGGCGCCGGCGGCTGCTACAGCTCGTTGACCAGGCGCGAGGTCCACGGGCACCACACGAGGCCGGGCAGGAACGGGCCGCCCGCCTCGTCCAGGTGGTCCTCGACATAGGGGATGACGGCGTCGCAGACCTCGATGGCCACGTCGAAGAAGTCGACGGTCTCGGGCTGGTAGTGATAGCTCCAGGGGGCGTTGTAGGGGGCCGGCACCTTGCGGATCCTGCCGACGACGTGCGGCCGGTCCGTGGTCTCGCCGCTGAGCAGGGCCCGGGCGTGGGCGATCTTTCCGGCGTCCGTGAGCTGGAGGACGAACCGCGCGCCGGTGATGTCGGTCATCGTGAAGTACGCCGGCGCGGCGGCCTGCCGGGCGGCGCCGCTCGTGCCGGCCGCCGTGGCCGGGGCGACGGCGGTCAGGACGGCGAGCGCCGCTGCGGCGAGGGGAAGGCCGATCTTGCGGGCGAGACCTGGCATGGATTACCTCCGGTGCGTGGAGTCACGAAGCGTGACTCTCCGACACGGAAGGTAGTCGAGCGATTACCGAGTGTGGCACTAGCGGAACGGCCACACCGTGCTGTCCCTGATCGCGGCAGGTGATCAGGGCTCCAAGGTGATCCCCTCGCGCTTGAGGTCCTCGACGATGCCGTCCACCAGGCGGGTGCCGACGGTGTGGTGCAGCCGCCCGTCGTCGCGCAGCTCGCGTACGGCGGGCACCGGGTCCTGGTCGGCGAACAGCCGTTCGTCGGTGTAGTCCACCGGGCGGCCCGTCGGGTCGATGGTCCACCAGGAGGCTTCCAGTGCGATGCCGTTCGGGTCGCTGAAGTAGATCGAGCGCAGGAACCCGTGGTCGATGACGTCGGTGACCTCGCACGCGTGGGCCTTGAGCCGGTCGCGGAGCCGGTTGAGTGAGTCCTCGTCCGGCAGGTGCAACGCCAGGTGGTCGAACTGCGCCGCCTTGGCGTACGGCACGCCCGCGGGCTTGGCGAAGCTGTCGAGGGGCTGGCCGGTGTATTCGAAGAAGGCGACGGTGTTGCCCGGCGCCACTTCGAAGAAGTAGTGCTTGAACGCGGGGACGGCAAGGGTGGTGACCAGGCGGGCGTCGAGCACGCCGTGCCAGAAGCGCACGGTCGCGTCCATGTCCGCAGTCACCAGGGCAAGGTGGTGCACGCCGCGCCAGTGCACCGTTTCTGGGGTCGCAGCCATGCGCCAACCGTACGCCTTTCAACTATCTCTGTTAAGCCAGAGCCTTGTGCCTGTCGAGGGCTTTCTTGGGCGCTGCTTATAGCGAACGTAAGAATGGAGTCAATGTAAGATCTGGCCCGTGGCCTCTGGTGAGCGGGTCCCCGCGCGGCGGGAGCTCGCGGGCGGCCGGGAAGCCACCCGCTACCTGCTCGAACGCGGCTACCACCGGATCGGCTTCGTGTGCGGGCCCGCCGAGGAGGGGCCGGCGGCCGAGCGCGTGGCCGGCCAACCCGGCCGGGGAGGTCGGCCGGGCCGGCGCGCGCAGGCTGCTCGACCGGCTCGAAGGCAGGGTGGCGGAGCCGTCGAGCGAGCTGATCATCCCGGCCAGGCTGATGCGCCGCGAGTCCGCCTGACCCGCGCTATCCCGCTGACGGCCGGAACCGCTCCACCCAGTAGCGCGTGCGATCCAGGTACGCGGTCTCGGCGGCGGCGCCGGACGTGCCGTACGCGCCCTCGAAGCTCTGGTACCCGGACCTGACGACGGCGGGTTCGAGCACGCTGCCCTCATGCCATTCGTTGAACGAGGTGATCGACACCCACGTGGGGGCGGTGCCGATGGCGTTGGCCCACTCCTTGTCGTAGGTGGCGCCGTTGTCGCGGGCCAGGGTCGGGGTGGTGTTGCCGGGGACGGCGCGGTCGTCGATGTAGCCGGGACCGACCGACGGCGCCCAGACCAGGTTGTGCTGCTTGGCGTACGCGGCGGCCTGCTGCCAGCCGGGCGCGGTGGCCCCGGCGATGGCGTCGTAGGTGTACATGCCGGAGAAGTGGGCGATCTTGGAGGTGTCGGTGGTCTGGGCGAGGACCACGTTCGTGCCGGTGACCTGGTCGAGCGCCGTCCAGTCGGTGATCAGCAGGCTCTCGAAAATGTAGAACGCGTTGCGGAAGGCCGGGTGGGCGCCGTAGGTCTGGTTGAGGTACTGGACGTCGGACACGACCGAGGCGGCGGTGCGGCCGGCGTACGGCTCGATGTGCCAGGCCACCTTGACGCCCTCGCGCTGGGCGGCGTCCATGACCCGGCGGGCCAGGCCGTCCTCGTAGCCGCCGCGGCCCCACCAGCTGTAGACGAGCACGCCGGCGCCCGACTGCCTGATCCACTTCATGTGCTGGTCGATCGCGGCCTGGTCGCCCGAGTCGTACGGGCCGAGCTTGGGGTAGAGGTCGGCGCCGACGTCCGCGGGCGGCGTGTGCCCGCCCTGCTGCCAGTGCCGCCAGGCCCCGCTCACGGGCGGGCTGCCGTACCAGGGGTAGTAGAAGACGTGCACGTCCGGCGAGACCTGCGCCGGCGTGCCCGTGCCCAGCGTGAAGGTGTCGACGTCGAACAGGGAGCCCGCGCCGCCCGCGAAGACGAGGAAGAGGGGGCCGGTGCCGGTGCCGGTGAGGGTCGTGGTGACGCTCTGGAAGGTTTCCCAGCCGCCGGTGACCGGGACGGTGAGGGTGCCGAGCTGGGTGCCGGTGGCGGAGCCTGCGCGGATGGTGATGGTGCCGCCGGCTCCGGCGGAGGAGACGCGGGCGGTGAAGGTCTTCGCGCCGGTGGCGCTGACCTGCGCGTAGCCTGCCCAGTCGCCGTTGTCGATGTAGCCGAGGGTCCGTCCGCCGCTGGCCGGCGCGTGGTTCGCGATCTGCACGCCCTGACCCGACGTGTACGCCTCGCCCTCGGTCGGGGCGGGGGTGGCGCTCACGCCGGCCGCGTACTGGATGCCGCCGAGCAGGAGCCGCCGGAAATCTCCGTCACTGTACGACTCGGCGGTGTGGCCGAGACCGGTGTAGAACGACCTGCCGGAGCCCTGCGCGTGATACCAGGTGATGGGGTGGTCCGCGCCCATCGTGCCGCCCGAGTAGCTCGCCTCGTCCAGGGTCTGCAGGACCTTCACACCGGGACGCGGGTTGGTGCGGTAGTCGTACCACTCGTCGGTGCGCGTCCAGGTCGCCCCCAGGTGCGCGGTGGCGGGGTGCGAGCGGTCCTCGTTCCTGATCACGGCCTGCTGGATGGCCGGATGGCTCTTGAACCAGGCGCCGACGAGCTGCCCGTAGTACGGCCAGCCGTACTCGGTGTCGGCGGCGGCGTGCACGCCCGCGAAGCCGCCGCCGTCCACGTACGCCTGCAACGCGGCCTGCTGACCGTCGTTCAGCACGTCGCCGGTGGTGCTCAGGAACACCACGGCCCGGTAGTTCGCCAGACCGGCGGCGGTGAAGACGCTCGCGTCCTCGGTCGCCGTGACGGTGAAGCCGTTGGCCGTGCCGAGGCTTCTGACGGCCTCGACGCCGGCCGGGATGGAGTCGTGACGGAAACCGGCCGTCTTGGAGAAGACCAGCACCTGGTAGGCGGCGCCGGCGGTGGCCGGCGCCGGCGCGAACACGCAGACGAGCGTGGCGATGACGATCGCGATGAGAGGACGCATGCCGCTGCCTACCTCGTGAGGGTGAAGGTGTCGATGTCGAACAGGAAGCCCGCGCCGCCCGCGAAGACGAGGAAGAGGGGGCCGGTGCCGGTGCCGGTGAGGGTCGTGGTGACGGTCTGGAAGGTCTCCCAGCCGCCGGTGTTCGGGACGGTGAGGGTGCCGAGCTGGGCGCCGGTGGCGGATCCCGCGCGGACGGTGATGGTGCCGCCGGCTCCGGCGGAGGAGACGCGGGCGGTGAAGGTCTTCGCGCCGGTCGTGCTGACCTGCGCGTAGCCTGCCCAGTCGCCGTTGTCGATGTAGCCGAGCGTTCGTCCGCCGCTGGCCGGCGCGTGGTCCGCGATCTGCACACCCTGACCCGACGTGTACGACTCCGCCTCCGTGCCGGTCTCGAACGTGAACGCGTCCAGGTCCAGCAGGTTGCCCTGCCCGGTCACGCCCTTGAACACCAGGAAGAGCGTCGTCGTGCCGGACGGCGCGCCGGTCAGATTCGCCGAGACGGTGGTGAAGGTGTCCCAGCCGCCGGTGTTCGGCACGGTCATGGTCCCGAGCAGGGTGCCGGTGGCCGACCCGGTCCGCACCTCGATCGTGCCGCCCGGGCCGCCGGACGACACGCGGGCGGTGATCCTCGTGGCGTCGCCGAGCGCGTACGGCTGGAAGGAGATCCAGTCGCCGTTGTCGGTGAACCCGGCCGTCCTGCCGCCCTCCGCCCCGCCGTGGTCGGCGGCCTGGATGCCCGACTGCGCGCCGAAGTGCTCGGCCTGCCGATGCCTGGGCTGCAGCGTACGGGTGCTGTGCGTGGTCAGGCCGCCCTTGTCGGTGTACTCGGCGTCGAGGACACCGTAGATGTTGGCGGCGCTGTCGTGCTCACCGTCGACCGGGATCGCGATCGAGCCGGTGCAGCCCGTGTTCGAGGTGATCGCGTGGCTGTGGCTGTCATGCCCGAGCAGGTACGTCACCTTGACCTTCGCGCAGTCGATCGCGCCGTCCTCGGGATCGGTGACCGTGACCGCGAACGGCAGGGTGTCGCCGAAGGAGAACAACTGCCCGTGCGCGGGCCTGGTCAGGGTGACCGACGGGGCGGTGTTGCCGGCCGTCACCACCAGGCTGGCCGTGCCCGTCAGCCCTTGCGGGTCCCGGACCGTGAGCGTGGGTGTGTACGTGCCGTTGGCCGCGTAGGTGTGGGACGGGTTGGGCTGGGCCGAGGTGGCGCCGTCGCCGAAGCTCCACGCATAGGTCAGCGCGCCGCCCTCGGGGTCGGAGCTGCCCGCCGAGGAGAAGGCCACGGTCAGCGGCGCCGGGCCCGAGGTCTTGTCGGCGGCGGCCTTGGCGATCGGGTTGCGGTTGGTGCCGCCGATGTACTCGACCCGGTAGAGCGCCTGGTCGCCCGCGCCCGTGCCGTAGTCGAGCACGTAGAGGGCGCCGTCGGGGCCGAAGTCGGTGTCGATGATCTGCGTGCCCGTCCACGGGAACGCCTCGATCACGCCGGGCGAGCCGTCGGCCTTCACCTCGATGGCCTTGATCCACTTTCGCCCGAACTCGGCGGCGAAGTAGCGGCCGTTCAGGGCGGCGGGGAACTTGACCGGCGAGTTCAGCGCGGCGTCGTACCGGTAGACCTCGCCGCCCATCGGCGACTCCGACCCGCTGCCGAACTCCGGCGGAGAGCCGGCGTCTCCCGCGTACCTGATCCAGCTCGGCTTGGCGGGCGGCAGGGTGGCCAGGCCGGTGTTGCGGAAGGAGTTGTTGGCGGGGCCGCCGGCGCAGTCGTACTTGGCGGAGGCCGGGCCGCTGGGGAAGGCGTACTCGGTGTAGGTCTCGGCGGCCGTGTTGGTCCCCGTGCAGTACGGCCAGCCGTAGTTGCCCGGCGCGGTGATCCGGTCGAACTCGACCTGCCCGCTCGGGCCCCTGCTCGGGTCGGTGGTGCCCGCGTCGGGCCCGTAGTCCCCCAGGTAGACGACGCCGGTGGGCCGGTCGACCGACATCCTGAACGGGTTGCGGAAGCCCATCGCGTAGATCTCCGGCCTGGTCCGGGCGGTGCCCGGCGGGAAGAGGTTGCCGGTCGGGACCGTGTACGTGCCGTCCGGCTGCGGCTTGATGCGCAGGAGCTTGCCGCGCAGGTCGTTGGTGTTCCCGCTCGATCGCTGCGCGTCGAACTGGGGGTTGCGGCCGGTGCGCTCGTCGAGCGGGGAGTAGCCGCTGGACTCGAACGGGTTCGTGTCGTCGCCGGTCGTCAGGTAGAGGTTGCCGGCAGCGTCGAAGTCGATGTCGCCGCCGACGTGGCAGCACTGGCCGCGGTCGTTCGGCACCTGGAGCACGACCTTCTCGCTGGCCGGGTCGAGGGTGGCGTCCGCTCTGAGGGTGAACCTGGAGAGGTTGAGGTGCCCCTTCCACGCCTCGAAGTCGGCGGCCGTGCCCGTGGTGGGCGCGTCGCCCGCGGGGGTGGTGAGCTTGGGGGAGTAGTAGAGGTAGACGAAGCGGTTCGTGGCGAAGGCGGGGTCGGCGGCGACGCCCTGCAAGCCCTCCTCGTCGTGGGTGTAGACGTCCAGCTTGCCGGCGATCTTCGTGTTGCCGGCCGGGTCGGTGTGCCTGAGCGTGCCGTCGCGGGCGGTGTGCAGGACGCCCCGGTCGGGCAGGACGGCCAGCGAGATCGCCTCGCCGGTCTCGGCGGGGCCGGCGGCCAGCTGGACCTGCTGGTAGTCGCCCGGCGGGATGTCGGCGGCGATCGAGGTCGCGGTGGTGGCGCCGGGGAGCGCCAGGAGTAAGGCCGTGAGGAGGCGTGCTGCTGCCATGGGCTTCCCTTCCTGACCTGGGGGGTTGAGTCAGGCGTCAGGCACTTGCGCTTGACGTTTTGTGCGGCAAAGGGAGATATTTCGCCAGAGTTGCGAATCGTTTGCGATGGTGACATCGGAAAAGTGAGCTGTCAAGACGGACTATTTTTACAGTTGATGAAAGATAAGTTGAGGCAGGTCAGCGCAAGGTCTCGTGTTTATGCTGGAAATTTCTGACTTTAAGGTCAGATCCAGCGCCTTGGGCCGCCCTGCGGCAGGCGGTCGCGGAGCAGCGGGACGCCGAGGGGGCGGCGGGCTCCGGCCGGGGGAGAGCCACGAGCAGGCCGCGTTGCGCGAGCTTCGCGAGGAGACCGGGCTGCCGGGGGCCGTCCTGGGGCCGGAGGTGTGGCGCGGGCGGCCGTGGACGGCGGTCCGTGACGGAGTCGCCTACGAGGTGCGGCAGCGCTACTTCCTGGCCCGGGTTCCCGCGTTCGAGATCGACACCTCGGGGTTCGAGGATTTCGAGAGGTCCTCGATCCGCGGGCATCGGTGGTGGAGCGCCGGGGAGCTGGCCGCCACGACGGACCTGCTGCGTCCGGCCGGGCTGGCGGAGCTGATGGCGGCGCTGCTCGCCGACGGGCCGCCGCCGGAGCCGGTGATCGTGGACGGCTGAGACCTCTTGCGCTTGGCCGTAGGTGGTCGGGCAGGTCGCCGCCGATCCGTTCGGTAACGCCCTCGTCCTGGTCGATCTGTCCAAAGGGCGGGAGCGTGACGGGCGTCGCGGCCCCGGAATGAGGGGGCGGGTCAGCCCTTGACCGAGCCGGCGAAGCTGAAGGAGCCGGCCAGATACTTGTTGACGGCCACGTACAGGACCACGGCCGGGGCCGTGTAGAGGATCGAGAAGGCGGCGAGCTGGCCGTACGCGACCTGTCCGTACTGGGAGAAGAAGGTGTAGATGGTGACCGCGGCCGGCTGTTTCTCCGGGGTGTCCAGCAGGACGAAGGGGGCGAAGAAGTTGCCCCACTGGCCGACGAAGACGAAGATCGCCACGACCGCGATCCCCGGGGCCATCAGGGGGCCGACGACCGCGGTCAGCGAGCGGACCCAGCCGGCCCCGTCCACCCAGGCGGCCTCCTCCAGGCTCACCGGGACGCCGTCCATGAAGTTCTTCATCATCCAGATGGAGAACGGCAGCGAGCTCGCGGCCAGGAAGAGGACCATCGCGGGCACGGAGCCGTACAGGTTGAATCGGAAGAACATCGCGTAGACCGGCACCAGGATCGCCGTCACCGGCAGGCCCGTGGTGAACAGCAGGGTCAGCATGAAGTGGCGGCGATAGCGGAGCTGGTAACGCGACAGCGGGTACGCCGCCAGGCCCGCCACCAGGACCGTCAGCACCGCCGTCGCGCCCGAGATGATGATCGAGTTGATCAGCGGCAGGATGATCGTCTCCCAGGTCAGGACCGCCTTGAAGTTGTCCAGGGAGAAGGTGAGCGACGGCTTGGCGGCCAGCGTCGCCTCCGGCTGGACCGAGGCGATCAGCACCCAGAGGAACGGGCCGACGAAGGCCAGGGCGATGAGGAGGAGCGCCAGCAGGGCCGCGCCCCTCGCGGCGAGCCGGGTCATGCGGTCCCCGTCCTGCGGTGTGGTCCTGTCATGCGTCCTCCACCTTGATCAGGCGTAGGTAGACGAGCGAGAACAGAGCGCCGATCACCAGCATGACCAGGGCGATCGCCGCGCCGTAGCCGATCTCGAAGTAGCGGAAGGCCTGCTCGTACATGTACAGCGGCGTCGTCTGGCTGGCCGTCCCCGGGCCGCCGCCGGTCAGGGCGTAGATGAGGCCGAAGCTGGCCAGGGTCTGCAGGGTGATCAGCATGAGGTTGGCCATGATGGAGCGGCGGATCAGCGGCAGCGTGATGTGCAGCAGCCGGCGGCCGGGGCCCGCGCCGTCCACCGCGGCGGCCTCCACCAGCTCGGCGGGCACCTCCGAGAGCGCGGCCGAGTACACGAGCATCGAGAAGGCCGTGCCGCGCCAGATGTTGGCCAGGATGACCGCGAGCATCGGCGCCGTGTACAGCCATTCCTGCGACAGGCCCAGGAACGAGTTGAGCGTGCCCTCCTCGGCCAGGAAAGAGAACCAGCAGGCCGCCGCCACGACCTCGGGGACGACCCAGGCGGCGATCACCACGCCGTTCACGACGCTGCGGGTCACCCGGCCGCGGCCGCGCTGGAGCAGGGCGATGATCAGGCCCAGGGTGTTCTGGCCGATGACCGCCGAGCCGATGACGAAGACGAACGTGAGCAGGAAGGAGTTCAGGAAGTTCGGGTCGCTGAAGAGCTTGACGAAGTTCGCCACCCCCACGAACTGGGAGTTCACCGAGGCCGAGCCCGTCAGGGTCTCGTTGGTGAAGGCGATGTAGACGCTCCACAGGATGGGACCGACCAGGAACAGGACCAGCAGGAGCAGCGCCGGGCCCAGGGGGAGGAGCCAGCGCAGCGTGCCCCGCCGCGACGGGCCGCGCCGGGGCGGGCTCGTCACGGGCGGGGCGGGTGCGGTGGTGATCGTCATCGGGCGAGGACCTTGTCGGGACCTCCGACCGCCGACGGCAGAGCCTTCACGTACGCCGCCGTGGCCTCCTCAGGGGTCCGCGTGCCCGTCGTGACCGCCTCCATGGCCTCCTGGACCTGGGCGGAGACCTTCGGGTACGCCTCGAAGGCCGGCCGGTAGTGGGTGACCGAGGCCAGGTCGGTCCAGAACTTGACGCTCGGGTTGTCGGCGCTGTACTTCGGATCGGCGGCGACGTCCTTGCGGGTGGCCAGGTCGCCCGTGCCCACCGAGTACGTCATCGAGTTCTCCTTGTTGGTGGCCACCGTGATGAAGTCGAACGCCTCCTGCTTGTTCTTCGTGTACGAGCTCATCGCCATGACCCAGCCGCCCGACATGCTGACCGCCCCCGGCGCCTCGCCGTTCTGCGTCGGCATGGGCGTCCAGCCCATCTTCTGCGTCCACTCGGGCCACGGCTTGGTGCCGGTCGGCTTCCAGGCCGAGGAGGCCCACGCGCCGTCGAGCGAGATGCCGAGCCTGGCCGCCGGGAACCATTCGAGGCTGACCTTGTCGGCGAGCTTGGCGTTGTGGGCGTCGGGCTGCTTGGGACCGAGCTCTTCGCGGTAGATGGTGTTGACGAAGGTCAGGGCGTCGGTGAAGCTCTTGCCCCCGGCCACCCACTTCTTCTGCGCCTCGTCGTAGAGGGTGCCGCCGGGGGTGCCGTACAGGAGCATCTCGAAGCCCTGCATGGTCGACGCCTCACCGTGGATCTTCGTCGAGTACATGCTGAACGGGATCGCGCCCTGGACCTTCTGCTTGATCGTGCGGGCGGCGGTGAGGACGTCGTTCCAGGTCTTCGGCTCCCAGGGGACGGTGATCCCGGCCTGGGCGAAGACCTCCTTCTGGTACCAGAGGCCGCGCGTGTCGGTGCTGATCGGGACGCCGTAGATCTTGCCGTCCCCGCCCTTGGCGGCCTGTTTCACCGAGTCGGGGAACTGGGCGCTCCAGTCGGGCCACTTGGCCAGGTAGTCGTCGAGCGGGGCCAGCTTGCCGGCCGCCACGTCCGCGTTGACCTGGAACGTGTCGTGGTAGTAGAGGTCGGGCGCCGAGTCGGGAGAGCGATTCAACAGGGCCAGCTTGGTGTAGTAGGCCTCGTTGTTGCCCTGGACGGGAGTGAGCTTGATCTTGACGCCCGGATGGGCGCTCTCGTACTGCTTCTTCGCGTCGCCGAGCATCTTCTCCAGATGCGGCCACGTGGGCTCGACCTTGTAGAGGACTTCGAGCTCCTTGCCGCCTGAGGTGTTCTGCGCAGGGTCGCCGCCACCGCAGCCGGCTACGGCCGTCAGCAGCAGGAGGGAACCGGCCAGCGTACGTTTCATCACGGTCTCCCCGTGTTTCCGTGGGTTGCGGAGAAACGTAAATCTTTTTGATTTACTAAGTCAACACTCTGTGGTGACATGTCTCACATGCAGCTGGGCACGAACCTGCCCAAGGTCGGTAGCTACAACCGGGCCGTCGTCCTGGAGGCGATCCAGGCCTCGGACGGGATCAGCCGGGTCCAGATCGCCCACAGAACCGGGCTGACCGCCCAGACCGTCTCCGTGATCGTGCGCAGGCTGCTGGCGGAGGGGCTGGTCGTCGAGGACGGGTCCGTGCCGTCGGGCGGAGGCAAGCCGCGCACGATCCTGCGCGTCGACCCCGGCGCCGGATACGCCATCGGCGTGCATTTCGACCCGAACGAGATCTCCTGCGTACTGGCCGATCTGGCGGGGCGGCCGGTCGCGCGGCTGCACCTGCCGGTCCGGGCGGGGCTGCGGCCGCGCGCGGTGATCGGGCAGATGGCCAGGGCCGCGCGGCGGATGCTCAGAGAGGCCGGGGTGCCCGACGGCAAGGTGCTGGGCGTGGGGCTGGCGTGTCCCGGGCCGCTGGACGCGGACGGTGTGATGGTCGGCCCGCCCAGGCTGGCCGGGTGGGACCAGGTGCCGATCAAGAGCCTGCTGCAGCGGGACACGCGTTTCCCGGTGACCGTGGACAACGACGCGACGGCGGCGGCGATCGGGGAGCGGTGGGCGGGGATCGCGCGGTCCACGCCGAGCTTCGCCTATCTCTACCTGGGGACGGGGATCGGCGGGGGGATCTTCCTCGACAACCAGGTGTATCGGGGACGGTCGCTGAACGCCGCCGAGTTCGGGCACATCACGGTCGAGCCGGACGGGCCCGAGTGCTACTGCGGCAACCGGGGGTGCGTCGAGGCGGTCTGCTGCCCGAGCGCGATCGAGGCGGCGATGGGGGACCGGCTGGCGCACGCCGGCATCTGCGCGGCGGCCGCGGCGGGCGAGCCGGAGGCGCGGCGGGTGATCGACCGGGTGGCGGGACGGCTGGCCGATGCCGCCGTCAGCGTGGTGAACATGCTGGACATCGACCTGCTCGTGCTCGGCGGGCCCGCGCTCAGGGAAGTCGGGGAGATCTACCGGGAGGTGATCGCGCGGGCCGTGTCGAGCAGGTCGCTGGCGCGGCGGCTGCACGTGGTGCGGGTGGAGACCTCGCCGATCGCGGCGGACGCCGCCGCCATCGGCGCGGCCTCGCTGGTGTTCCACGCCACGTACGCACCCCGCCTGGGCGCGCTGCTCAGCGGTGGCTGAGCAGCGCGCGTGCACGGCGGACTGCCTGAAGCGCAGGACTCACGGAAGGCAGCGTGCGCGAGTGATCAGGCGCGCTTCAGCCGGAGCGTGACCAGCTCGAACGGCCGCAGCGCCAGGGGGATCGCCTCCCCAGGACGCTGCGGCTCGCCCACCGGCCGCTCCAGCAGGTCGGTCGCGACGACCTCGGAGAAGGCGAAGCCCGGCGTCAGCCTCGCCTTGACCCGGCTGCCGCGTGACTCGTGGAAGCGGACGATCACGTCGCCGCTCTCGTCGTCGGCCAGCTTGACCGCCGTCACCACGACCGCGTCGTCGTCCACCGCGACCAGCGGCTGCACCGGCGCGGCGCCGGTGACGCGGCGCTCGGGCAGGTTGACGAAATAGCCCTCGCGGACCGCGTCGCCGATCGCCGCGCCCGGCACGAGCGCGTGCCGGAAGCGGTGCACGCCCTGGTCGGTCTCCGGGTCGGGGAAACGCGGGGCGCGCAGCAGGGACACCCGCAGCGTCGTGGTCGTGCCCGAGTCGCCGCGGACCGTACGGGTGACGTCGTGGCCGTAGGTCGAGTCGGTGACCAGCGCGACGCCCCAGCCGGGCTCGGCCACGTGCACGAAGCGGTGGTTGCACGCCTCGAACTTGGCCGCCTCCCAGCTCGTGTTGGTGTGCGTGGCGCGGAAGGCGTGGCCGTACTGGCTCTCGGAGGCGTACCTGTCGGCGTGCACGTCCAGCGGGAAGGCCAGCTTGAGGAACTTCTCCGTCTCGTGCCAGTCCACCTCGGTCTCGATGTCGAGCCGGCCGTCCGCGAGCGAGAGCACCTGCGTGACGCTTGACGAGCCGAACGAGCGCGTGACGCGGACCGAGCCGTCCCCGGTGCTTTCGACCGACCCCTCCACCAGGTCGGTGACCGTGTTGCGGTAGAACTCGTCCACGTCCCAGGCATCCCACTTGTTCGGGAAGTCGGGGTGCAGCTGCAGCAGGTTGGCGGCCTGGCCGGGCGGGACCGTCTCGCGCTCCGCGACCTGGTCGTAGGCGGAGACGACCAGGCCGCGGCCGTCGATCTCCACCCTGAGCCGGCCGTCGTCCAGCACGAAGCCGCCCTCGTCGCGGGCGCGCGCCTCGGCCCGCGGCCCGGGCCCGGCGATGCCCGCGCCGCCGGCCGCGATCCCGTGGCGGGCGTGCGGGGCCGCGTTGAAGACGAGCGTCTCGCCGCCGGTTCCGGCCAGCGCGCCCTGGGCGGTCTCGATGAGGGCCGTCAGCTCCTCGGCCACGGCCGCGTACGTCCTGGCCGCCTCCCGGTGCACCCAGGCGATCGACGAGCCGGGCAGGATGTCGTGGAACTGGTGCAGCAGCACCGTCTTCCAGATCCGGTCGAGCTCGGCGTACGGATAGGGCGCGCCCGCCCGGACGGCGGCCGTCGCCGCCCACAGCTCGGCCTCCCGCAGCAGCGACTCGCTGCGCCGGTTGCCCTGCTTGGTCCTGGCCTGGCTGGTCAGCGTGGCGCGGTGCAGCTCCAGGTACAGCTCGCCCACCCACACCGGCGGGTTCGGGTATTCGGCCTCGGCCTTGGCGAAGAACGCGGCCGGCGGCTCCCACACGACGGCGGGCGAGCCCTCCAGGTCACGCACCCTGGCCGCCTTGGCGACCATCTCGCGCGTCGTGCCGCCGCCCCCGTCGCCCCAGCCCGTCGGGGCCAGGGAGTGCCGGGCCAGGCCCTTGTCCTTGAAGTTGCGCGCCGCGTGCGCCAGCTCGCCGCCGGTCATCGAGCAGTTGTAGGTGTCGACCGGCGGGAAGTGCGTGAAGATCCGCGTCCCGTCGATGCCCTCCCACAGGAACGTGTGGTGCGGGAACGTGTTCGTCTGGCTCCACGAGATCTTCTGCGTGAGCAGCCGCTTCGAGCCGGCTGCCTTGATGATCTGCGGCAGCCCGGCCGCGAAGCCGAACGTGTCCGGCAGCCACACCTCCTCGTTGTCGATGCCGAACTCCTCGATGAAGAACCGCTTGCCGTGCACGAACTGCCTGGCCATCGCCTCGGAGCCGGGCATGTTCGTGTCGGACTCCACCCACATGCCGCCCGCCGGGACGAACCGGCCGGTGGCCACCGCCTTGGTCACCCTCGCCCACACCTCGGGCCTGTGCTCCTTGATCCACGCCCACTGCTGCGCCTGCGACATCGCGAACACGAAGTCCGGCTCGTCCTCCAGCAGCGCGGTCATGTTCGCGGCGGTGCGGGCCACCTTGCGCACGGTCTCGCGCAGCGGCCACAGCCAGGCCGAGTCGATGTGCGCGTGCCCGACCGCGCTGATCCGGTGCGCCGACGGCACGGCGGGGGCCGACAGCACGCCGGCCAGCTCGGCGCGGGCCGCCGCCGCCGTCCCGCCGACGTCCTGCAGGTCCACGGCGTCCAGCGCCCGGTCCACGGCGCGCAGCACCTCCCAGCGGCGCTGGCCGTCCACGGGGAGCTGCGCCATGAGCTCGCCCAGGACCTCCAGGTCCAGCACGAGCTGCCACACCTCCTCGTCGAAGACGGTGAGATCCATCCGGGCCAGCCGGTACTGAGGGTCGGTGCCCGCGGTGGCCAGGTCGCCGAGCGGCGTCGGGCGGTAGACGCCGTGGCCGAGGATGACGGGGTTGGAGGCGGCCTCGATGTGCAGACGGACGTGCTCGCCGCCGCGCGCGGGGGCGGCGATCCGTACCCACTGGGTGCGGGGGTTGAGGCCCTTCACCGGGGTGCCGTCGGGGCGGTAGACGAGGCCCTCGCACTGGAAGCCGGTCATGCTCTCGTCGAAGCCCAGGTCGAGCACCGCCTCGACGGTCTTGCCCGCCCATCGATCGGGCACCGTGCCGGTCACCGTGAACCAGCTCGTGCCCCACGGCGCACCCCACGGCGTGCCGACCGCGATCGGCTCGGCCGCCGCCGCCAAAGCCTCCGCGACCGGTACGGGCTCACCGGGCGCGTGCCACACCGACACCTCCAGCGGCACCGACTCGGCGTGGACCGCCGGGCGGATCCGCTCGTCCAGCACGCGCTTCAGCCGGGCTTCCACGAGGTTGCGATCGTCATGCATCAGGGGGCTCCTCACAGGTGGTGATCATGCGGTACGCATCTTCCAAAACGTTATGCATGACGCCCGGCCCCCGGCAACGCTGGTCCGCCCATCGGACCGGTGGTACACATTCGGCATGGCAGAGATCATCCTCTTGCACTCCGCACAGGGCCTGCGCCCGGGGGTGGGCGCGGCGGCGGAGGCTCTCCGCGAGGGCGGGCACATGGTGCGCACGCCCGACTACTACGACGGCGAGGTCTTCGACGAGCTCGAGGCCGGGCTGCGCAAGCGGGACGAGATCGGTCCCGAGGAGATCGGGCGCCGCTTCCGCCGGATCGGGAACGAGGTGAGGGGGCCCACGGTGTTCGCCGGGTTCTCGCTGGGGGCGTACGGGGCGCAGTTGCTCGCCGTGACGCACCCCATGGCCAGGGGCGCGCTGCTCTTCCACGGCGCGGTGCCGCTCGACGAGGTCACCGAGGGGGCGTGGCCGGCCCGGGTGCCCGTGCAGGTGCACCACGCCGAGCGGGACCCGTGGGTGGACGAGAGCGTGGTCGCCGGGCTGGGGGCGGCGGTGGGGGCCGGGTTCGAGTGCTTCGCCTATCCGGGGGACGCCCATCTGTTCGCCGATCCGGATCTGCCCGGATATTCCGGCGAGTCCGCGGCGCTCATGTGGAAGCGCGTCCGCGACTTCCTCTCCCGGATATAGCGCCAATTCCATGGAAATTTCGTACTTTAGACACCCTCAGCACCATTAACAGCACCCTACGTCATTGGGCCTCCCCTTTCTCTCATTTTATCTTTACGATCACAGCGGCCCATCAAGATCGACGAAAGGATCGCTCTATGACGATCGAGATCAAGACGGTCGAAGAAGTCGAGACCACCGGCAACAGCAACAGCTGCTGACCGCGTGCGGCCTCCTGCGGCACCCCCCGTCCGCAGGAGGCTCGCTCCGGACTTCCCGGGAGTCGATTTCATGCCGAGGATTCAGGTGAATCCGGCTTTTCCGCTATTCATCGATGACGAGGGCGAGCGCGTACGGCTCGGTGACTTCCCCCCGACCGGCCGCGTACTCGAACCCGCGCCGCAGCCCCTGCGCCGCCTGATCCGGCTGTGCGCGCAGGCACCCGTCGAGCTGAGCGACCTGTACGCGCTCATCGACGGCGTCGCGCCCCAGGAGATCGACGCGGCCGTCGAACGGCTGCTGGCCGAGCGGATCCTCGTCACCGACGCCGACCTGCACACGCTGGCGGCCGACGCCGGGCGGTCCAGGCTCGCGCTGTGGCTGTCCATGTTCCACCCGGCCGGGCAGGCCGTCGCCGCGCTCGCCGGCCTGGCGGGCAAGCACGTCGCGGTGCTCGGCGCGGGCGCGATCGGCGGCCAGGTCGCCCTGCACCTGGCCACCTCAGGCGTGGGCCGGCTCACCATCCTGGACGACGACCGGGTGGAGCTCAGCAACCTGCACCGCCAGCACCTCTACACGCCGCGCGACCTCGGCGAGCCCAAGACCGCCGCCGCCGCGCGCACGCTGCGCGAGCACTGCCCGGACGTCGAGGTCAGGCAGGCCGGGCGGCGCATCACCGGGCCATGGGACGTGGTCACGGACGCCGACCTGGTGGTCAACACCGTGGACACGCCGCAGCCGCACATCCGCCGCTGGGTCAACCTGGCCTGCGTCCGTGCGGGCACGCCGTTCGTGACCGGCGGCTTCAACCAGCACTTCGGGCTGCTCGGGCCGCTCGTCGTGCCCGGCAGGACCGGCTGCCTGGCCTGCCAGGAACGCAGCCTGGCCGAGCGGTACGGCGCCGCCGAGCTGCCGGTCAGCGACAACCCCGGGCGGACGATCCCGTCGTTCGGGCCCTTGTGCGGGATCGTGTCGGGGATGCTCGCCTCGGAGGTGATCCGCTACCTGACCGGCACCGGCGAGCCCGCGATCGAGGGCAGGAGCGTCTGGCTGGACCTCCTCACGCTCACCACGACCACCAGGGACTTCGACCGGCTGGCCGACTGCGAGGTCTGCGCATGAGAACCGGCGTGCGTGAGCTGAGCGGCCTGTGTGAGGCCGGCGGGTGAAGGCCGACCTGTCGTTTCTCAGTGTCGTCGCCGACGGGCCCGACGACTACGTGATCGGCAACGGCGAGAGGTTCGTCAACGTGCCGGGGGTGGCGGCGGCCGTGATCGCGGCGCTCGACGGCACCAGGACGCTCGCCGAGGCCCAGGCCCGGGTGCTGGCCGAGCAGGGGGTGGACGTGGACGTGGCCGCGTTCGTGACCGGACTCGAAGGCGCCGGCCTGCTCAGCCGTCCCGAGCGCCCGCCGAACCGGTGGGACCGGATCCGGCCGCACCACGTGGCCTGGCTCTTCTCCAGGCCCGCGCACGCCGTGCTGATCCTGCTGACCGTCTGCGCCGTGGCCGCCGCCGTCGCGGACCCCGGCGTCCTGCCCAGCCTGTCCGCGCTGGTGTGGTCCGACAGCCTCACGTTCACCGTCGCGTTCGCGGCGGGCTCGTGGATCCTCGTGCTGGTCCACGAGCTCGGCCACATCGCCGCCGCCCGGTCGCTGGGCGTGCGGGCGGAGCTGTCGCTCGGCACCCGGCTGCAGTTCCTCGTCGTGCAGACCAGGATCACCGGCATCTGGGGGGTGCCGAGGCGGGCGCGGTACCGGGCGTACCTGGCGGGGATGCGATCGGACTGGTTCCTGGTCTGCGCGGGGGCGTGCACGCTCTACGTCGCCGAGATCCCGCTCGTGCGGCTGGTCATGGTCATCTGCTTGTCACAGATCGCCTGGCAGTTCCTGTTCTTCATGCGCACCGACGTCTACTACGCCTTCGCCAACGCCAGTGGGAACAAGAACCTCATGGCGGACGCGCAGGCGTACCTGCGGGCGGCGCTCAAGGGCACTCCGGCCGTGCGGGACCGGCCCGGCCGGAGCGTGCGGGTGTACGCCTGGTTCCTGGCGGCGGGACGGGTGCTCGGGCTGGCCTTCTTCGCGCTCTACACGGTGCCGATCACGGCCGAGGTATGCCGCAGGTCCGTCGCCGAGCTGCCCGGCTGGCAGCCCGTGGCGGCGCTCACCCTGGTGGCCGCCGGCTGGCTGCTCTACCTGGGCCTGCTCGGCCGCCGCCTGCTGAGGTCGGGCCTGCTGAGGTCGGGCCTGCTGAGGTCGGGCACAGTCGGGTCGGGCACGGTCGGGTTGCGCCGGTTCGTTCCTGGCCCGCTCAGGTCACGGCTGCCCGGGTGGCGCCGCTAGCAGGGTGTGCAGCTCGGCGGCGTACTCGGCCGGGCTGCGCAGGTAGCCCACGTAGTCGCCGGGCAGCTCCACGGGGTCGAGGCCGAGATATCCGGCGACGGCGAGCGTGCACCGGTGCATCAGCATGCTGCGCGTCTGCACGCCGCTGGCCAGGGCGAGCGGGGCCGTGCGCAGCGCCGCCGCGTCCGGGACGTACCGGCAGAACGGCAGCATCTCGTACCGCAGGCTGGTCTCCATGTTGGCGTTCATCCTGGTCAGCATGTCCTTGACCCAGGCCGGCAGGTTCGGGTCGGGCTCAGGGGGAGCCGTCACGCCGGTCTCCTCCCCGAACTTGCGCATCGCCGGCCCGACCCCCTCCTCCAGGCAGAGCGCGACCGCCTCGCCCGCCAGCGCGAACCAGTGCGCCGCGTCGGGCAGCAGCGAGAACGCGGGCGGCTCATGCGCGACCAGCCGCCGCACCCGCTCCGGATGGCGGGCCAGCAGGTCGAGGGCGATCAGGGCGCCCGAGTGGGTGCCGAACACGTGGGCCGGCTCCTCCCCGACCGCGCTGAGCAGCCGGAGCGCGTCGTCGGCGTGCTCCTCGATGCCCTGCTCGTACGGCGGGCCGGTGAGCGGGCTGCGGGTGGCGCCGCGCCGGTCGTAGGTGATGACGGTGTAGCGGTCGGCGAGCGCGCCGGCCAGCGGCGCGGCCATCGCGGCGTCGCCGCCGCCGCCGAGGATCGTCAAAAGGACCGGTCCCGCGCCGCGCACCTCGAAATAGAGCCGTGCGCCTGGAACGTCGAGCATGCCAGAGTCCATGGTGCTGTCCATGGTCCGCCTTTCAAGAGTCCGCCTACTTTAGAGCGCCTGCGCCGGACCGCCAAGTCACGATATTTCCGGATTTGAGAGTCGTTCCTTCACCTTCCCCGGATGGCGATTCTCGTGCATGCCGCACACGGTCGTCACGGAGAAACGTACCGGGGCCGGAAAACGCCGGTCGGCGGGCCCCCGTACGCCGCCGGCGCGGCGCGGGTCATCTATTCGGCGAGCGGGCGGCGGGCGCATTTTCGGCCGGGCCGCAGCGGCCTTTCCCGGTGCCGCCAATTCGTCCGGCGGCACCGATCCCGCGGCGGCGACCGCGTACGCGGAATGGCCTTTTCCCGCGAATCCCCTTTCGGGAAGGAGCGGTTTCCGGTACGGCGCGGGGCCCGCCGGCGACCCCGGATCCGGGCCGCGCGGACCCCGCAGGCCGGTTGGCGGATTCACGACAAGTCGGGATCTAGCCACACCAACCTCATAGACAACAGCAGCTCAGATGACTAGGAATTCGGTAGTTGTGCTTACCAATTCTGGAGGTCGTCATGCTGGGGGAGTCAGGGCTGCGTGAGTTAGGACCGCGTGGATGGGGGCGAGCGGGACGATGGCGGCGAGGGATGGTGCCGGCCGTCGCCGTGGCCATGACCGCCTCGCTGCTCTCGATTCCCGGCGCGCACGCGAACACCGCGCCACCCGTGACGTTCACGAGCGGTCCGGAAAACGGCGCTGCGAGCGGTGAGATCACGTTGATCACCGGCGACCAGGTGCAGGTGCGAGCCGTGGACGGCGAGCACAGCGCGGTCACGGTCACCCCCGCGCCCCGGGCGGACGGCTCGGTGCCGACGTTCCAGGTGCTGGAGTCCGGCGGCGACGTGAGCGTGATCCCCGACGACGTCGCCACCCTGGTCCCCGAGCGGCTCGACAGCGCCCTGTTCAACGTGACGGCACTGGCCGGGCAGACGCGCGGCGCCGCGATCCCGCTCATCTTCACGTATGACGGCAACACCACGAAGGCCGCGATCCCGGCCGTCAAGCAGCTCCGCACCCTGGAGAGCATCGGCGGCGCGGGCGTCACGGTGAACGCGGCCGACGCGCCCGCGTTCGGCGCGGAGCTGGCCAAGCTGGCGACGACGGCCCCGCAGGCGCGCGCCGCCGGGCCGCTGGCCGGCGTGTCCAAGATCTGGCTCGACCGCAAGGTGAAGCCGGTGCTGCAGGAGAGCGTCCCGCAGATCGGCGCGCCCGAGGCGTGGGCCGCCGGGTACGACGGCGCCGGCACGACCGTCGCCGTCCTCGACACCGGCGTGGACGGCACGCACCCCGACCTCGCGGGCAAGGTCGCCGGCCAGCGCGACTTCACCGGCGAGAACGCGACGGGCGACCCCCACGGGCACGGCACCCACGTCGCCTCGACCATCGCGGGCGCCGGCTCCGAAGGCGGCGGCAAGGGCGTGGCGCCCGGCGCGAAGCTGCTCAACGGCCGCGTGCTGGACGCGGAGGGCTACGGCCAGCTCTCCTGGATCATCGACGGCATGGAGTGGGCGGCCGGCGAGCAGCACGCCGAGGTGGTGAACATGAGCCTCGGCTCGCCCGAGGCGGGCGGCCCGCTCACCGAGGCGGTCACGCAGCTCACCAAGCAGTACGGGACGCTGTTCGTGGTGGCGGCCGGCAACGACGGCTGCGACCAGTGCGTGGGCACCCCCGGCGACGCCCCGGAGGCGCTGACCGTGGGCGCGGTGGACAAGCAGGACAAGCTCGCGGTCTTCTCCAGCAGGGGCCCGATCGTGGCGGACGAGTCCGTCAAGCCCGACGTCACCGCCCCCGGCGTGAACATCAACGCCGCCAAGACCGGCGGCGGCCACGTCGCGATGTCCGGCACCTCCATGGCCACCCCGCACGTCGCGGGCGCGGCGGCGCTGCTGCGCCAGGCCCGCCCCGGCATCACCGGCGGCGAGCTGAAGTCGCTGCTCATGGCCAGCGCCAAGCCGGGCCAGGACATCGACGTGGACGCGCAGGGCGCGGGCCGGATCGACGTGGCCGCCGCGCTCAAGGGCACGGTCGTCGCCTCGCAGGGCTCGGCCGCCTTCGGCAAGCTCACCCTGGGCGAGGCCAAGAGCCTCACCGTCGGCTACCACAACCTCGGCCAGACGCCCGCCGAGCTGACGCTGACCACGGGCGACGGGTTCACCGTCGAGCCGGCCACGCTCACGGTGCCCGCCGCGGGGAAGGCCGAGGTCAAGGTCACCATCAAGGCGGACAAGCCGGGCCGGCTGCTCCAGGAGCTGACCGCCGCCGTCGCGGGCGGCGCGCCCGTACGCACCCTGCTGACCGGCACCGTGGACGAGAAGCGCGTCGAGCTGCGCGTACGCGGCATCGCCAGGGACGGCCGCACCGGCCGCGGCGGCTTCACCGTGCTGAACCTCGACGAGGGCACCCTGGTCGGGCGCGTCCTCCCGGGCAGCCCCGCCCAGCCGTGCAGCGACCAGAAGTACGGCTCGGGCACCTGCCTGCTCGTCAAGCCCGGCACCTACTCCGTGCTCGGCCACATCTTCACCATGCCGGCCACGCAGGACAGCACCACCTCCGGCAAGCCGCTCAACGAGAGCCTGCTCGGCGACCCCGAGATGGAGATCACCGGGAACACCGAGGTCGTACTCGACGCCCGCAAGGCCGTCGAGGTCAAGGTCGAGACCCCGGACCACAAGACCAAGCGGAACACGGGAGCCGCCGCGGCGCTCATGTGGTACCGCACAGGGGCGGAGGGCACCGCGCTGCGCGGCGGCACCACGATCTCGCCCGGCGGGCAGATCGAGGAGCGGCTGTTCGTCCAGCCCACCAGGAAGGTCACCAAGGGCAGGTTCACCGTCGCCACCCGCTGGCGGCTCAAGGCCCCCGAGATCGCCTTCTCCACGCTCGGCCTGGAGCTGGAGCCCGAATACGTGGACCCGGTCCAGTTCAGCGACTTCGCCACCGAGTACCCGCGCCTGGACGGCACCCAGCTCCTCATGGCGGTGGACGCGGGCAGAGGCAGCGCCGAGGAGATCAAGGCGCGTAACCTGCGCGGCAAGCTCGCCGTGATCCGCCGCACGGAGGGCGTGCCGGTCTCCACCCAGTCCAACGCGGCGGCGGCCGCCGGGGCGAAGATGGTGGCCGTCTACAGCGACCAGCCGGGCGCCGACGTCACCACCGGCGGCAACAAGGTCAAGCTCACGGTCCCGACCGTGCGCCTGACGCACGAGCAGGGGCTGAAGCTGGTCGAGCGGCTGCGCCGCCTGCCGGTGCCGATCGTGGCCAAGGGCATTGTGGCCAGCCCGTACCTCTACGACCTGTACCTGCGCGAGCAGGGCCGGGTCCGCGACTCGCTCACGTACGTGGTCCGCGCGAAGGCGCAGGCCAGGATCGAGACCGGCTTCCACAGCCAGCTCGCCGACGACGTGACCGTCAACGAGACCCGCTTCGTCTTCGAGCCGTGGGACACCGCCGTGGTCTCCACGAACCACCCCATGGCCAAGACCCCGCGCACCCGCGTCGACTACGTCACCCCCGACCCCGAGCTGCGGTGGAGCTCGTCGGCGGTCACGCCGGAGCGGCACTACAACGCCATGTGGCCGCACCCGGACACGCCGCGCATCGGGATGTCCTCGCCGGAGTTCCGCCCGTACAAGGTCGGTGAGAAGGTCGGCAGGACGGTGTTCAAGCAGCCGCTGCTGCCGGGCATCAACCCGCGCAACCCGATGCGCAGGGAGGGCGACCGGCTGCGCATCTCGATGCAGGGGTTCGTGGACGCCGACCAGAACTACGGCGACACCTACACCAGCATGTTCGAGCACGGCATGAAGACCGATTTCCGGCTCTACCAGGGCGACGCGCTGCTGTGGCAGACGGACTACCTGCCCGCGGCGTCGGGGACGCTCGTGCCGGAGAAGGCGGCGTACCGGATCGAGTACACGCTGAGCAACGAGGCCGAGTGGGCGAAGCTGTCCACCAGGACCAAGGGCGTGTGGACGTTCGGCTCCGAGCGGGCCGCGGAGACGACGGTGATCCCGCTGCTGCTGGCCACGTTCGACGCTCCGACGGACCTGAAGAACCAGGCGAGCTCCCGCAAGCTGGGGCTGTCGCTCTACCACCAGGAGGGCGCGGCGCAGAGCGCGATCAAGAACGTCGCGCTGGAGGTGTCCTACGACGACGGCGCCACGTGGAAGCCGGCCCGCCTGCGTGACAAGGGCGACCGCGCCTACGAGACCACGATCGACAGGTCGCCGTCGGGCTTCGTCTCGCTGCGGCTGAACGCCTCCGACGTCAACGGCAACACCCTGTCGCAGGAGGTGATCCGCGCCTACGCGGTGCGCTGAACGCCGTACCTGAGTCTGTGACCGCTGGGGGAGTGCCGTGCGCGGCACTCCCCCTCCGCGCGCTCACGCCAGGCGTGGCCCGCTGATCCCCGGCCGGCTCCGCTCGATGACCTCCTCCGTGGTCAGCGGCGACTTCGGATGGCTGGTGAGGCACATGGGGGCGCGTACCTTGACGAACGCCCCGCCCTCCAGCGCGACGTAGAACTCGCCCGCGCTCAGCCGTGACACGTCGGGCACGTCGCCGCCCTTGGCCCGCGCCATGTCCCGCGCGGCGGCGATCTGGATCGGGGCGTTCAGCAGGCCGAAGAACTGCGTGGCCGAGTTGCCGGGGACCTGGTTGTGCAGGCCCTTGGGGGCCTGGGTGGCGAAGACCAGGCCGAGGCCGTACTTGCGGGCCTGGGAGGCGAGCAGCACCGTGCTGCGGGTGGCGACCGAGCCGCCGGCGGCCGGCGCGAACGTCTGCGCCTCGTCCATCACCAGCAGCGCGCCCAGCGGCCGGTCCTGCGCCGGATGCCGCTTGAACCAGACGAACAGCTCCATCTGCAGCCGGCTCACGAAGCTCTGCCGCTGCTCCAGCCCGGGCAGCCCGACCAGGCTGATCACCGACACGCGGGCCCGCCGGCCTTCGGGCGGGCTCACCAGCATTCCGGGGTCCACCGGCTCCCCGGCCCCGCCGAACAGGGGGTCGTTGTCCATCGCCGCGGTCAGCGACTGGGCCAGATCGGCCGCGATGCGCGGGGCGCCGGCCAGCTCGCTCACGCCCTCCGGCAGGTCGGACAGCAGCGCGGCGAACCCCTTCAGGCTCGTCGCCCCCCTCAGGCCGTAGTACGCCAGCGCCTTCCTGAGCACGGCCTGCCCGAGTTGCGCCTTGCCCGTGTTGGCGTCGAGCCTGACGCGCGGCACGATGAACGCCACCGCCGCCTCCACCGCCTCGGCGAACTCGTCGGGATCGCCGGCCAGGCCCGCGAGGTCGGGCAGCGGCTGGAAGCTCAGCGGCCGCCCGCCCCTGCGCCCGGGGGTCCAGACGATCACGTCGGTGCCCGCCAGGTACTCCTCGGCCCTGCGCGCGTCGCCGTCCTCCCAGTGCGGAGGGGGCTCCGGCCACGGCTCGCCCAGCCTGGCCAGGTCGTTGTTGGGATCGAGCACGACGGCCGAGACGCCGAGCAGCGCGCACTCCTCGATCAGCCGCCGGATCAGCACGGTCTTGCCCGAGCCGGAGCCGGCGAAGATCGTGACGTGTTTCCTGAGCGCCTCCAGCGCCACGCTCACGGGCGCGCCGTCCGCGGCCCTCCTGCCGACGGACAGGTACGGCGCCCGCGTCGCGAACCCCGCGGACCCGCGATGATGCGCGCTCCACGCACCGCCCGCGGGCAGCGTCTGCGCACCCTCCGGACCACCCGGCACGCCGCCCTGCGCGCTGCCCGGGTGGCCCGGCGTGACCGCCTGCGCGCCCCCGGGGTGGCCCGGAGTGCCGGGAACGCTCCAGGCGGTGGCCAGGGCCTCGCGCAGGAACGTCACCTCCCCGGCAGGTCTGCGGGCGGCCAGCCAGGCGGCCAGGCCCGGCGGGTTGCCGGCGAGCAGCAGCTTGAGCGCCGCCAGCACCCGGAGATCCGCCTCGCTCACCCGCAGGGTCCGCCCGCCGGCCCGTTCGAACGCCGCGATGGCCGCCTGCGTCGCGTTCCCCTTCGACCACGGCAGGTTCCGCAGCAGGAACAGCCGCCGCTTGGGCACCTCCGCGTCCAGCCCGGCCGCGACCGACGCCTTGCGCACCCGGTTCAGCGCCGCGTTGCCGTGCTCGGCGGTGACCGCGCGGAAGGCCCAGTGGACCTCGTCCTCCCTGGCCTCGTCGAGCGTCCTGCGCAGGCGCGCGTGCAGCGGCGGCTTCGAGCTCGGCGGCGGGTCCACGCTGAACTCCAGCCCCGGCGCCCCCTGCTCGGCGATCCACGCCGACAGCCCGGCCGACAGCAGCGCGGGCATCTCCGCGTCCTCGGTGACCTGGTCGATCAGCGGCGCCCGCCCGCCGTCCCGCAGCTCCGCCCACCGCGCGTCGAGCTCGGCGAACCCGGCCGCCGTGTCAGACGCGGCGGCGGCCGGGGGTGCGACGGGGCCCGGCTCGGTGCGCGGCGTGCCGAACCCCCTCAGCTCCGTGACCTCACCGGCCGTCAGGCACGCGTGGACGTGCCGGTCGATCCGGATGAGGAGCTGACGCGGCGTGAACCCGGGCGCCTGCTCGAACGCCTCGGGCCGCACCGGCCACGTCGGGTACGGGGGCACGATCCCGGCGGCGCCGTACTGGACCTCGAAGCGCCTGGCGACCAGAGCCCGCGCTGTGTGCGCGTCCGGGATGGTCATGAGCTGGACCGCCTGCCTGAACCGGTCCTGCACCGTGTCCACCGCCACGTTCTCGATGAGCGTCCAGGTGTTCGGGATGCAGGTCACCACGGTCAGCGTCCGGCGGGTCACCTCGCGCAGGGCCATCAGCCCGCCGGCGATCCGCTCGATCATCAGCGCCTCACCCCGGTCGCGGACGGCGCCCTGGGTGGGGATCGAGGACTGGGCGATCAGCGGGTCGATCTGGTCCACGGCGATGACCGTGGGCCCGGTGAGCGCCAGCAGCCGCGAGATGTCCCTGACGATCTCCTGCGGCGTCCTGCCGACCTGGCGGACGCCCCATCGGGCGCGTTCGCCCGGCTCGCCCTCGGGCGCCGACGACAGGAACGCCTCGCCCACGTCCTGCAGGCCGAGATCGGGGCCGGCCAGCAGCACCAGCGCCCGCGCGGCGTCCTGGCTGTCCCTGCCGACCTGCCCGTCGTAGCGGCGCAGCGCCGCCACGAACGCGTCCAGCTCCTCCCGGGAGACGGCCTTCTTCCCGGTGATCGCCCGCCGGACCATCCGCGAGACGCCGACCTGCGAGGCCAGCCGGTCGAGGAAGACCGTGAGCTGGACCTGCCCGTCCTCGCGCCGGCGCCAGAGGCTGTCCAGCACGGAGACCACGGTGCTCTCCCAGAATCCCTTGGCGTCCAGGAGCCCGACGAGGACGAAGTAGCCGCCTTCGCGCTGGGCGCGCTCGCGTACCCAGCCGAGCAGGTGGGTCTTGCCCGTGCCGCGCTGGCCCTGCACGACCACGCCGATGGGGCTGGCGTCGTGCCCGCTCGCGGCCGCCGACAGCCCGTCGAGCAGGATCTTCGTGGACGCGCCGTGCAGGCCCTCCACGTGGTACGCCGAGCGGCGCCACACGTCGTCGGCGCCCTCGGTGTAGTTGAAGCTGAGCGCGGCCAGGTCCCGCGTCCCGCCGGCGCTCACGGTGTGCCGATCCACAGCAGGTGCTTGGCCTGCTCGCCGATGATCACCGCCGCCTCGCGGTCGCCGGGCGTGAGCGTCTTCTGGTTCGACTCGGGGACGAGGTTCACGTCGGGGAGGCGTTCCATCAGGATCAGCGCCTCGTCCACGCGGGCCCGCGGCACGTCGCCGAGCAGCGGGCGCAGGCCGGCCAGGCTCACCCACGCGCCCGGCTTGGCGGCCAGCCTGGCGTAGGCGTCCCGGATGCGCCCCTGCAACTCGCCGGCTTGCCGGCCGGACTCGTCGCCCGGCTGGGAGCCGGGCTGGGAGCCGGACTGGGAGTCGGGCTGGGGATCGGGCTGGAACACCTCGGCCAGCCGCTGGTCGGTGCGCCGCATGAACCGGGGCAGCCAGCCGAGCAGGGCCCGAGCGATCGCGCCCGACGAGCCGGTCTGCGGCGGGATCGTGCCCGTGCGCAGGTCCTCGGCCAGCCGGGCCCACCCGGCGTCCGTCAGCACGTGGACGAAGGCGCGTCCCGGCTTGCGGCTCTCGACCAGCTTCAGCTCGTTGAGCTTGCGCCGTCTTTCGCCGTCGATCGTCAGCTTGTGACGCTCCTTGAGCTCGGTGTTGGAGACCTCGCGCGCTTCGACGGCGAGCACCACCAGGGCGGAGAACTCGGGTAGCGACAGCCCGTTGTCTGGCATAGCTCATCCTTCCGTCCCGCGGCGGCCCCGCAGGAACTGCCCGATCTGGCGGATTACGGTGTCCATGTCAGTCAACACCTGGAAATCGGGGAAGCGCAGTACGGCGTAACCATCCAGTTGTAGCCGGACGTCCCGCTGCCGGTCGTCGGCGAACTTGGCGGCTCCCCGATGGTCGGGCCCGTCGATCTCCACCACGCACCGCTCCCGCTCCCACATCAGGTCCACCCGGATGGGGGCGGCCAGCGGGTGCGGGTGGTAGGTCTGGTTCCACGCCCGGCCCGCCGCCCACGCGTACGCGGTCAGTGCCGCCTCCAGGGCCTGCTCGCTGCGGCTCCCGGGATGCGGCCGCCCGGCGACGGCCGGATAGCCCACGGCGGGCGGGCGCGGGGCCGTCGCCCGCGTCAGCACCTCCCCACCACCAGGCTCCCCAACACCAGGCTCCCCACCACCTACGAGCCCGCCGCCCGCGTGACCGCTTCCTGCGTGGCCGCCGCTCGGCGGGTCCAGGTGCACCGATACCGTCGGTATGCGGTCGATCGCGTCCAGGGGTGCGCCGGTCAGCCAGACGCCGGCCGCGCTCCGCTGGGCCAGCCACTCGCACGCCCCGGCCAGCACCTCCTGCGCCCGAGGTCCCAGCCCGTCGGGGACGCGGACCAGGATCGCCGCCCGCCGCCTGCCGAAGCTGTCGGCCAGCACCCGGACCAGCCCGGCCGCCCGCACCTCAGGAGCGAAGACGCTCGCCGTGATCGGCCCCGCCCCACGCGCCTCCAGAGCAGCGGCCAGGGCCTGCGGAGGGGAGGTCAGCGATCGTTCCGCCAGTTCGGCCAGGAACGGGCCGAAGTGCTCGCTGGCCGCCGCCCGGCGCAGCGCCAGCGCGCGTACGGCGGGCAGGTTGACGCCGCCGGGCCCCTCGGTGCCCGCCGCCCCCGGCAGCCAGGCCGGGAACAGGGCGATGGCGGCCCGATCCAGCTCCCGCAGCACCGACTCGACCACCTCCCCGACCGAGGACGCCCCGGCCGCGAAGTAGGTGACGACGGCGGGCCCGCTCTCCGGGAGCGGGTCGACGGCCAGGGCGAGCGCGTCCGGGCCGGCGTCGAGCCGCACCACCCGCCCGACCGGCAGCTCCTCCGCCCACGACCGCACCGCGCACCACCCTCAGCGGACTGCCTGCGACGGTATAGGCCACCTACCCGGTTGTCAGCCCTCCGGAGAGCCCCTCGCGGAAGCCACGGTCCGTGCGGTCCTGCCGGAACGCGTCCAGCCGGCCGAAGTCGAGGTCGTGCGCAGAGACGGGCGCCTCGGGCGGCCCGGTGAAGAACCCCGTGCGGGTCTCCGGGCAGGGGTTCGCGAAGCCGGTGACCCCGGCGCACGGATGCCCGTGATACGTGCTCTCGTGATGCCAGTCGCTCACCGCCACGTACGTCATGAACTCGTACGCCCGCGCCACGCTCATGTGCTGCCACAGCTCGCGCGCCGGCGCGGGCCCGTCCCATCGGGTCACCGAGAAGGCGGGCACCAGGACCGCGTCGAGCCCGTCACGCCCGGCCAGGCTGGCCGAATACCACAGGTCGGCGCAGAGCAGCACGTGCAGCCGCCGCCCGCCCAGCTCGAACCCGTCGCCCGGCCGGCCGGGCCGCACGCCGGAGCGCAGCTCCAGACCGTAGGGGTGCACCTTGTCGTACTCCGAGAGCAGCTCGCCGTCCGCCCCGAACACCGCGCCCCGGTTGATCGCGCCGTCGTAGTGCGACCCGCCGACGACCGCCGCCCCGGCCCCCGTGGCGAGATCGCGCACCCTGGCCAGGTAGGCGTCACGGGGCAGGCTCGCGCCCGCCAGCTCGGGCAGGAGCAGCACGTCGCCCGTCCCGGGATGCTCGGCGACGAGCCGCTCGATCGCGTCGAAGTTCGCGTGGCCGTCGGGGGACCACCGCGGCGGCTGGACCAGTAAGATCCTCACCCGGCCTCCCGCTGAGCGGCGCTGACGAGCGTCATGTCCTCGGCGCGCGCGGGCTCACGGCAGCTCGCGCACACCGTGACCGGCTCCATGATCTCGCCGCAGCGGTGCCGCCACACGGTGGGCGGCGGGCCCTCGGTGACGTACCGGTCGCCCCAGGCCATGAGCGTGAGCAGCACGGTGTGCAGGGCCTGGCCGGCCTCGGTCAGCACGTACTCGTACCGGGGCGGGTGCTCCTCGTACAGCTCGCGGCGCAGCAGCCCGACCTCCTCCAGCTTGCGCAGCCTGACGGTCAGGACGTCGCGGCTGGCGCCGGTGTTGCGGGCGATCTGGTCGAAGCGCCGTACCCCGAGCAGGATCTCCCGCATGGCCAGCAGGCTCCACCGCTCGCCGACGACCCCGAGCGCGTTGGCGATCGAGCACTCCCTGGGCATGGCGGGCACCTCCGATGACCGGTAAGTCGGACATTCCAACTTACCCGCTGCCGGGGATGGCGGCGAGCAGCTCGCGGGTGTAGTCGTCGCCGGGATGGTCGAAGATCTCCTCCGCCGTGCCGCTCTCCACGATCCGCCCCGAGCGCATGACGTGCACCGCGTGCGAGATCATCCGTACCACGGCCAGGTCGTGACTGATGAACAGGTAGCTGAGCCCCAGCTCCCGCTGCAGCTCGGCGAGCAGCTCCAGGATCTGCGCCTGCACGAGCACGTCGAGCGCCGAGACGGCCTCGTCGAGCACGACCAGGTCGGGGGAGAGCGCCAGCGCCCTGGCGATCGCCACCCGCTGGCGCTGGCCGCCGGACAGCTCGTGCGGCAGCCGCTCGCCCATCGACGCCGGCAGCGACACCTTCTCCAGCAGCTCGGCCGCCGTCTTCTTGCGCTCGGCCGCCGTCCCGACGCGGTGCACGCGCAGCGGCTCGGCGATCGACTTCTCGACCGTGTAGCGGGGGTCGAGCGAGGCGTACGGGTTCTGGAAGACCGGCTGCACCCGGCGGCGGAACGCGAACAGCTCGCGCCGCCCGAGCCCCGTCATGTCGGTGCCGTCGAAGTGGATGCTGCCCGAGGTGAGGTCGTCGAGCCCGAGCAGCAGGTTCGCGGTCGTCGACTTGCCCGAGCCCGACTCGCCCACGATCGACACGGTACGGCCGCGCGGAATGCTGAACGAGACCGCGTCCACCGCGGTGAACTCCTCCGCGCTGCCCCTGATCGGGTACACCTTGCGCAGCCCCTCGACCACCACGAGGTCCTCGGCCGGCCGCGGCGGCTCGGCGACCCGTACCGACGACAGGCTCGGCACGGCCTTCAGCAGCCGCCTGGTGTACTCGTGCCCGGGCTCGGCCAGGATGCCGGCCGCCGGCCCGGTCTCGACGATCTCGCCCTGGTACATGACGGCCACCACGTCGGCCCGCTCGGCCGCCAGCGCCAGGTCGTGCGTGATGAGGAAGACGGCGGTGCCCATCTCGGCGGTCAGCTGTTCGAGCTGGTCCAGGATGCGCCGCTGCACGGTCACGTCGAGCGCGGAGGTGGGCTCGTCGGCGATGAGCAGCTTCGGCCGGCAGGCCAGTCCCATGGCGATCAGCGCGCGCTGCCGCATGCCGCCGGAGAACTCGTGCGGGTACTGCCCGGCGCGCCGTTCGGGGTCGGGGATGCCGACCATCTCCAGCAGCTCGGTCACCCGCGCCCGTGCCGCCTTGCCGGCGGCGACGCCGTGCACCTCCAGCGCCTCGGCGATCTGGTCGCCGATGCGCATGAGCGGGTTGAGGTTCGACATCGGGTCCTGCGGGACCAGCCCGATGCCCGCGCCGCGGATCGCGGTCATCTCGCGCGGGCTGGCCTTGGCCAGGTCGCGGCCGTCGAACAGGACCTGCCCGCCGGTGATGCGGCCGTTGTCGGGCAGCAGCCGGTTGACCGCGGCGGCCGTGGTCGACTTGCCCGACCCGGACTCGCCGACGACCGCGACGGTCTGGCCGGGCAGGATGCGCATGGAGACGTTCTTGACGGCGGTGACGTCCTGCCTGCGGGTGCGGAAGGCCACCGACAGGTCGCGGATCTCCAGGAGCGGGGTCATGCTGTCCTCGATCGTTGTGTGGTGGCCTGGAGCAGGCCCGTCCAGAGGTCGTCGGTCGGCGCCGGGGCGCCCTCGACGAGGAGGCGGTTGCTGGCCAGGGCCAGGGCGACGTCGCGGCCCGGCACGAACCCGACCGCGCAGCCCACGTAGCCGGTGTGGCCGAGCACCTTCACGCTCTCGCCGGCCAGGTCCAGCTCGTACCTGCGGAAGCCGAGCGCCTGCTCCGGGTCGGGGCCCGGGGCGAAGAACTCCCGGACGACCTCGGGCCGCCACAGGTCGTCGTGCTCCTCGTAGCGGGACAGCGCCATGCCGTACCGCAGCAGGTCGGGCACCGTCGAGAACAGCCCGGCATGCCCGGAGACCCCGTCGAAGGCGTGGCAGGCGTTGCCGTCGGCGACCTCCCCGATCACGGGCTCGTACCGCCAGTGCGCGAAGTCGGTGCTGCGGTAGGGGACGGGATAGGGCCGGCCGGTGTCGAGCATGGTCATCTCGACCCGGTCGTCCAGGGCGCTCATGGCCACCTCGGCGCCGGCCGGGCGCGCGTACGTGGTGGAGGTGAGGCCGAGCGGCCTGGTGACCAGCTCGGCCACGGCCCGCTCCAGCCGCAGCCCGGTGGCGGACTCGACGACCTGGCCGAGCAGGATGAAGCCGAGGTCGGAGTAGTGCCGCGCGCGGCCTGGACGGTAGCGCGGCGGCGGCAGCTGCCGCTGGATGTACAGCGGCCACCACTCCCACAGCCCGCCGCGGTGCAGCAGCAGGTCCCGCACGGTGATCGCCTCGTACGACCGCGGCAGGTACGCGCTCAGCGGCGCGTCCAGGTCGACCAGCCGGTCCGACACCAGGCGGATGAGCGCCGTCGTGGTGGCCAGGACCTTCGTCACCGAGGCGAGGTCGTGGTAGGTGTCCCAGGTCATCGGCTCCTCGCCGACGCGTTCGCCGTCCTCCCAGCGCACGGTCCTGTGCCCGGTGCACTCGTCGAGGTCGAACGACGGCGTGCGCGCGGCCATGACGACCCCGGCGGGCGCGTTCACGCGTGCGCCCGCACGGTGCGGCGCCGCCTCGCGTCAGCACCAGGGAGCCGCCTCATCGCGTCAGCACCAGGGACAGGGGCGCCTCCGCGAGCGGCGCGGGCAGGACGAGCGGGCCCGCTCCCGGCGTCAGCGTGCCGAGGACGCGTGCCGCGCGGGCGCCCGTCCCGCCCGGCACGGTGCCCGGCAGGCCGTGCGCGCTCAGCCAGCCGATCAGGGCGAACGCGATCGCCTCCTTGTCGTCGGAGGGCGCGCCGTAGTCGTCGGACGGCGCCACGTCCACGCCGGGCAGCGCGGCCCGCAGCCCGTCCATGATCACGGGGTTGCGGCAGCCGCCGCCCGAGACGACCAGCGCGCCGACGCCGGCGGCCCGCACGTCTCCGGCGACCGTGCGCACGGTCAGCTCCGTCAGCGTCGCGACGAGATCGGCGTCGCCGGCCGGGCCGGCCTTCGCCAGCGCCTGCTCCACATAGCCGAGGTGGAACAGCTCCTTGCCGGTGCTCTTCGGCGCGGGCAGCGCGTAGTACGGCTCGTGAAGCAGCACCTCCAGCAGCCCGGGCAGCACCCGGCCGGCGGCGGCGATCCGGCCGTCCTCGTCGAAGCCCCGCGCGTTCAGCCCCCGGCTCGTCACCACGGCGTCGATGAGCGCGTTGGCGGGCCCGATGTCGTAGGCGCGCAGCTCGTCACCGCGTACCACGGTCATGTTGGCGATGCCGCCCAGGTTGAGCGCGGCCGCTCCGCCCGCGCGCCCGCCGAGCAGCAGCCCGTCCAGCACCGACACCAGCGGCGCCCCGTGCCCGCCCGCCGTGATGTCCCTGATCCGCACGTCGGACAGCACGGGCACGCCCGTGCGCTCGGCGATCCAGGCCGGCTGGCCGATCTGCAGCGTGCCGAGCGCGTGCGCGTCGCGCACCCAGTGGAACACCGTCTGCCCGTGCGACACGATCAGATCGACGGGCCCGCCCGCGGCGATCGCGGCTGCGGCCGCGTCGGCGAAGCTCTGCCCGATGAGCGTGTCCAGCTCGCACACCTCGGCGAGCGTCGTCGGCGCGGGCGGCAGCGCCGCGATGAGCCTGGCCCGCAACTCCTCCGCGTACGGGGTGCTCGCCGTGTGGCCGACCGTGCCTTCGAGCACGCTCCCGGCCGGCTCGAAGTCCACCACCGCCACGTCGATCCCGTCGTGCGAGGTGCCGGAGATCATCCCGAGAACTCTCATACCTGCTCTCCCAAAGCCGCTCGCAGCCGTCCGCCCGATCGCGCCAGCCGCGCCGCGGCGTCCTGAGGGCTCAGGTCGAAGCGCGAGGCGACGACCGCCTGCTTGACGTTGAATCCGTTCCTGTCCAGCACCGCCAGCGCCTCGTCGCGCCCGGTCCCCGTGATCGTCCGTACGATGCGCACGGCGCGTTCGCGTAGCTTGCCGTTGGTGGCCTTCACGTCGACCATCAGGTTCCCGTACGTCTTGCCGAGCCGCACCATGACGATCGTCGAGAACATGTTGAGCACCAGCTTCTGCGCCGTGCCCGCCTTGAGCCTGGTGGAGCCGCTGACCACCTCGGGGCCGACGAGCACCTCGATCGCGTGCTCGGCCACGCCGCCCAGCGGGGTGCCCGCGTTGCACGCCAGCCCCACGGTCAGCGCGCCCAGCTCGCCGGCCCGCCGCACCGCGGCCACCACGTACGGGGTGCGCCCGCTCGACGCGACCCCCACCACGGTGTCCAGCGGCCCGATGCCGGCCGCCTCGATGGCGGCGACGCCGGCCGCCTCGTCGTCCTCCGCGCCCTCGCACGGGGACACGATCGCGCTCTCCCCGCCGGCGATGATCGCGAAGACCTGCTCGGGCGGGGTGCTGAACGTCGGCGGGCACTCCGAGGCGTCCAGCACGCCGAGCCGCCCGGGGGTGCCCGCGCCCACGTAGACCAGCCGGCCGCCCGCCTCCATGCGCTCGGCCGTGGCCTCGATCGCCGCGGTGATCCACGGCAGCGCCCTGGCCACCGCGCCGGGCACCGAGGCGTCGGCCGCGTTCATGGTCGCCGCCAGGTCGGCCACGCTCATGGTGTCGATGCCCGCGAAACGGGGATCGGCCGATTCCGTCGTCAGTTCTGAGAGATTCACCGCTTGCCTCGGTCTCGGGCGCCACGGGTTCCGGCGCCGCGGTTTCGGGGGTCGAGAGTGTCGCGCAGGCCGTCGCCCAGCAGGTTCAGGCCCACCACGAGCAGCACGACGACCGCGCCAGGCGCGATCAGCGTCCACGGGGCCACGAAGACCAGGCTGCGCGCCTCGAAGATCATCGAGCCGAGCGACGGCGCGGGCGGGGGAGTGCCCAGGCCGAGGAAGCTCAGCGACGCCTCGGTCAGCACCGCCCACGACAGGGACAGCGCCACCTGGATGACGACGATCGAGGTGATGTTCGGCAGCACGTGGCGGAGCATGATCTGCCAGCGGCTCTGCCCGGTGGACACGGCCGCGCGCACGTACTCGATCTCCCTGAGCGACAGCACGGGGCCGCGCGTGACGCGGATGAAGATGGGGACGTACACGATCGCGATCGCGACGGCGATCGTGAACCAGTTGCGGTCCAGCACCGACGCCAGCGACAGGGCCAGCAGCAGCGGCGGGAACGCGAACAGCACGTTCGTCACCCCGCCGATCGCGCCGTCGGCGAAGCCCCGGTAGAAGCCGGAGACGAGCCCGCCCAGCGTGCCCACCACGGTCGCGAACGCCACCGCGACGACCGCGATCAGCGCCGAGTTGCCCACGCCGGCCGCCACCCGGGAGAACACGTCCCTGCCGAACTGGTCGGTCCCGAACAGGTGCGCGCCCGACGGCGCGAGGAAGCGCGACGGCGGGTCCTGCGCGATCGGGTCGTACGGCAGCAGCCCGGAGAAGGACAGCAGCGCCAGAACGGCCAGCAGCACGAGGATGACGACGCCCGCCAGCCCGGCGGGACTGCGCCGCAGGAGGCCGCTCACGACGCCCTCACCCGCGGGTCGATCATCCGGTACAGCACGTCGGTCAGCAGGTTGACCAGCACGAACGCCAGCGCGATGACCAGCACGGTGCTCTGCACCACCGCGTACTCCTTCTGCTGGATGCCCAGCAGCACCTGCCTGCCGATGCCCGGCACGGAGAAGATCTGCTCCACCACGACCGCGCCGCCCAGCAGGTACCCGAACTGCAGTCCCGTCATGGTCACGATCGGCACGAGCGCGTTGCCGAGCACGTGCCTGACCTGCAGCCGCCGCTCCGGCACGCCCTTGGCGCGGGCGGTGCGGACGAAGTCGTTCGAGCGCACCTCCAGCACCGCCGTGCGGGTGGTGCGCAGGATCGGCGCGGCGATGCCGAAGCCCAGCACGAGCGCGGGCAGGAACATCTGCTGCAGGTTGAGCAGCGGGTCGTCCACCAGCGTCGCGAAGCCCTGCCCGTTGGGGTTGAACCCGAACGACGCCGCGAAGATCGACAGCAACGTGGTGGCCAGCAGGAACGCGGGGATCGACAGCCCCGCCAGGCTGACGACCTGGCCGGCGACGTCCCTGGGGGAGTTCGTCCTGGAGGCCGCCAGCATGCCGAGCGGCACCCCGATCAGCAGCGCCAGCACGATCGAGAACACCGCCAGCTCGAACGTCACCGGCAGCGAGTGCAGGGTCAGGTCGAGCACGCTCTGCTGCGAACGCGCCGAGTAGCCGAAGTTGCCGGTGAACATGTTGCCCAGCCACGAGAAGAACTGCGTGACCAGCGGCTGGTCCAGCCCGTAGTAACGCTCCAGCGCCTGCTGCTGCGCCGGCGTCAGCGCCGCGGCCTCGGTGCCGAGCCCGGCCGTGATCTGGTTGCCGGGGATGGCCCGGAGCATGACGAAGACGAACACGGCCACCCCGAACAGGGTGCCGATCGTCCCCGCCACGCGCCGGACCGCGCGGTTGCGTACGAGCCCGCGCATCAGCTGACGGACGTCGTACGCAGGTACTGCAGCGAGCCGCTGGCCATCGGGACGAAGCCCTGCACGTTCTGCGTCGTGGCGGTGTAGGTGTAGCCGGAGAACAGCCAGATCCAGGCGGCGTTGTCCTCCAGCTGGGCGCCGACCTGGTCGTAGATCGCCTTGCGGGCGGCCTGGTCGGTCGTCGCCTTGCCCTCGGCGAACAGCTTGTCCAGCTCGGGGGAGCTGTAGCCGGCGACCTTGTTCAGGTTGCCCTTGCTGGTGAAGTAGCGGCCGTAGGAGCCGTCGGGGTCGGGACGGCCGCCGTTCAGCGCGACCGCCGCGTCGAAGTCGGCCGCGACCCAGCGGTCCACGAACGCGCCCGACTCCAGCACCTCCAGGTCCAGGTTGATCTTGGCCTCGGCGAGCTGCGCCTTGAGGTTCTGGGCCTCGTTGACCGAGGTGGCGTACTCGCCCTGGGAGACGATGGTCTTGACGGTCACCCCGCCGGACTTGCCCGCCTTGCCGAGGTATTCCGCCGCCTTCGCGAGGTCACGAGCAGGGCAGGGGCGCTTGTTCGGGTCCGACTTGAAGGCGGGGGCGGTGATCGGCCCCGTCACCTCGCCCTCGCCGAGCGCGGCGGTGTCGAGCACCTGCTTGCGGTCGACGGCGCACTGGATCGCCAGCCGCACGTTGACGTCCTTGAGGTCGCCCTTCTGCGCGTTGAGCTGCAGCGCGTGGTAGTTGAGCTGCGGCGTCTTGGCGACGTTGATCGTGCCCTGCGCGGTCTGGGCCACCAGCGGGTCGTTGAAGACCGCGAGCTGCACGTTGCCCGACTGCATGGCCGAGACGATGGACGACTCGTCGGGGATCACCCGGAACTCGACGGTGCCCACCTTGGGCTTCTCGCCGCCCCAGTACTTGTCGTTCTTGGCGAGGGTGATCGACTGGCTGGCCACGCGCTTGCTCAGCGTGAACGGGCCCGTGCCGTTGGGGGTGGCGTTGAGCTTCTCCTCGGTGTCGTCGGAGGAGAGCATGGCCATGTTGACCGTGGCCAGGTTGGCGGGCAGCGCGGCGTCGGGGCCGGTCAGCTCCAGCACCACGGTGCTCGCGTCGGGCGCCGCCACGGACTTCACCGACGACAGCGAGGCCCTGGCCACGGCCGCCGTCTTCTCGTCCATGATCTTGTCCAGCGACGACTTGACGTCCTTGGAGTCGAACGCGCTCCCGTCGGCGAACGTCACGCCCTGCCGGAGCTTGAGCGTCAGCTTCTTGCCGTCGCCGGCGGCCTCCCACGACTCGGCCAGTCCCGGCACCACGTTGAGGTCCTTGTCGAACTCCGTGAGCGTGCCGTACAGGGCCTGCAGGACGTTGACCGCCTGGAACTGGGTGGCCTTCCAGGGGAAGAGGGTGTCGGGATCGGAGGTCACGCCGACCACGAGACTGCCTCCGGGCTGACCGGCGGCGCCGGTGCTGGTGGCGGGCCCGGAGGAGGACGAGCAGCTGGTGAGGGCGATGGACAGCGCGGCGGCGGCGCCGATCGCGGAGAATGAGCCACGGGGCATGTGGTCTCCTCAGGGCAGTAGGTCATAAAATTACGCAGACCCTACCATTAGGGTATTTTCTTTCCTTAACGGGGGGATGGACGACCATGGCCGAGGACGACGGGACCGTACTGATCCGCATCCGTGCCGCCATGCCCGCGCTGCGGCCGTCGGAGCGCCGGATCGCCGAGGAGTTCGCCGGCGACCCCGCCGCGGCCGCGAACCTGTCCATCGCGGAGCTGGCCGCGCGCTGCGGGACCTCGACGACCTCGGTGGTGCGCTTCTACCAGCGCATGGGCTACGCCCACTACAAGGACTTCAGGATCGACCTGACCAGGGCGGTGGCGCGGGAGGAGCTCACCAGGTCGAGCCTGCCCGAGGTGTCGGGCGACATCGGCCGCCACGACAGCCTGGAGGGGATCGTCTCCAAGGTGGCGATGAACGAGACCCTGTCCATCGCCGACACGGCCCGCGCGCTGGACATGGACGCGCTGGGCGAGGCGGTGGCGCTGCTGCTGTCGGCCCGCAGGATCGACAGCTTCGGCGTGGGCGCGAGCGCCCTGGTGGGGCTCGACCTGCAGCAGAAGCTGTCGCGCATCGGGCGTACCGCGATCAACTGGCACGACTCGCACTCCGCCTGGACCTCGGCGGCCACGCTCGACGGCGCGTGCGTGGCGGTGGCCGTCTCGCACACGGGGGCCACTGTGGACACCGTCGAGTTCCTCTCGATCGCCCGCAAGTCGGGGGCCGCCACGGTCGCCATCACGAACTTCCGCGACTCGCCGCTGGCCGCCGCGGCCGACGTGACGCTGACGACGGCCGCCCGCGAGACCAAGTTCCGCTCCGGGGCACTGGGCAGCCGCATCGCCCAGCTCATGGTGGTCGACTGCCTCTTCACGGGGGTCGCGCAGGCCTCCTACGACGAGTCGATGGCGGCGCTGCGCAACACGTACGCGGTGGTGCACGATCGGGTCGTGCACAAGCGGACCTAGGCGGCGACATGTTCACAGGCCGGATTCACCTGGGGTTCACTGGCTGCCTCTACCTTCTAGGCCCATGAGCTGGAGGTATCGAGCGAACGCGACACTCGAAGGACTGACGGGATACACGCTGACGCGCGGGCTGCGCAGGGAGCCGCCGAAGCCGCCCCCGCCGCCGGTCCCCCTGGAGCTGCAGCGGCTGCCGGGCGACGTGGTCCGGCCGCCCGTGGACCCGGCGCGCGACCGGCTGCTGCGCGAGCCCGTGTTCCTGCTGTCCTCGGTACGGTCCGGCTCCACGCTGCTGCGCGTCATGCTCAACAGCCATTCGCGGGTGCACTCGCCGATCGAGACGCACTTCAGGCGGATGACCGTGGGCCTCGGCACCGATCCCGTGCGGCAGGCCATGGAGCTGCTCGGCCACACCCACAGCGACATCGAGCACCTCGTCTGGGACCGGCTGCTGCACCGCGAGCTGAGCCGCAGCGGCAAGCCGATCCTGGCGGAGAAGACGCCGAGCAACGTGTTCGCCTGGCGGCGCATCGCCACCTGCTGGCCGGACGCGCGCTTCGTCTTCCTGCTGCGCCACCCCATGTCCATCGTGCAGTCCTGGCACGAGGCCGACCCGGTCAAGCGGCCGATGGAGGAGGCGGTGCCGCGCACGCTCAGCTACATGACCTACCTGGAGGAGGCCCGTACCCATCTGGAGGGCCTGACCGTGCGCTACGAGGCGCTGGTCGCCGACCCCGAGGCCGAGCTGCGGCGGCTCTGCCTGTTCCTGGGCGTCGAATGGGAGCCGGCCATGCTGGACTACGGGGCGCAGGACCACGGCGGCTTCGTCAAGGGGATCGGCGACTGGCGGGACAAGATCCGCACCGGCACCGTGGTGGCGGGCCGCCCGCTGCCGTCGCCCGGCGAGGTGCCCGGCGAGCTGCGCGAGATCTGCCGCGCGTGGGACTACGACTGCTGACCGGCGGCGGGCCGGCCCCGGTCGCGGGCTGCTCCGGTCGCAGGCGGTCAGGTCGCCTGGGCTGTGACGTCACAGGGCTGTGACAGAGTTCGCCCGGGATTTGCCCGCTATTCGCCTGGGCCTCCGATATGTTGCCCTTCGTGATCAACGCGCCTTCGCGCCGCGCCTTCTTCGCCGGAACCCTCGCCGGAAGTCTCGCCGGCGTCGCCCTGCCCTCGGCCGCCCTCGCCTCGGACGCCGAGTCGGCGGCCCTGCCCTCGCGGCCCAACATCGTCGTCATCCTGGCCGACGACCTGGGGTGGGGTGAGATCGGCAGCCAGGGGCAGCGGCTGATCAGCACGCCGAACCTGGACCGGCTGGCGGCCGAGGGCGTCCGGTTCGAGACCGCGTACTCGGGGGCGCCGCTCTGCGCGCCGTCCCGCTGCGCGCTGCTCACCGGCCTGCACGCGGGCCACGGCACCGTACGGGAGAACCCCGAGGGCGGGCCGCAGCACTCGCTCACCGAGGCCGACCTCACCTTCGCCGAGCTGCTGCAGCTGTCCGGCTACCGGACGGCCTGCATCGGCAAGTGGGGCTTCGGCCCCGAGCAGCCCGATCAGGCCTCCCACCCGAACCTGCGCGGCTTCGACGAGTTCTACGGCTACATCGGCCACGTCCACGCCCATCAGTACTTCCCCACGTACCTGTGGCACAACGGCGCCAAGGTGCGCCTGGACGGCAAGACGTACGCGCCGCACCTGTTCCGCGAGCGGGCCGTCGCGTTCATGCGCAAGGGCGGCGACGACCCCTTCCTGCTCTACTTCGCCACGAACCTGCCGCATTCGCCGAGCGTGATCGCGGGCGACGCCGGCCGGTACGAGAGCCGCCCCTGGAGCGGCCCGAACCGCCGCCACGCGGCGCAGGTGGCCCGGCTGGACACCGACGTCGCCGCGCTCGTCAGGGCCTTACGCGAGACCGGCCTGGCCGAGCGCACGCTCGTGCTGTTCACCAGCGACAACGGGCCGCACAGCGAGAAGGGCGTGACGCCGGAGCTGTTCGACTCCAACGGCCCCTTCCGGGGCGACAAGCGCGACGTGTACGAGGGCGGCATCCGCGTGCCCATGATCGCCTGGTCACCCGGCCTGCGCCCCCGCGTGGTCAAGCAGCCGGTCGCGGCGTGGGACGTGCTGCCGACGCTCGCCGACCTGGCCGGGGTGCCGGTGCCCGCGCGGCTCGACGGCCACTCCTTCCGCGGCCTGCTCACCGGCGCGGGGGCGCCCAAGCACGACCACCTGGTGTGGAACCGGCCGCGCAAGGCCCAGGCCATCCGCCGCGGCCGGTGGAAGGCCGTCAGGTTCGCGCCGCACATCTCCGGGGCGGGGCCGGAGGGCCGCGTCGAGCTGTACGACCTGGCCGCCGACCCGGGGGAGCGCCGCGACCTCGCCGCCGCCCGGCCGGAGCTGGCCGGGGACCTCCTGGACCGGCTCGACCGGTCGATCGGCGAGGACCCGCGGGTGCCGTACGGGCTGAGGTCGGAGATCGCGGACGGCCAGATCGTCGTGACCCTGCACAACGGGTCGTCGGTGCCGTGGCGCTCGGTCCGGCTCGGCCTTGACGGCCCCCGCGAGCTGCGGTCGCATGCCGTGGAACGCGTGGACCCGGGGACGGCGATCGCGGTCGGCTTCCCCCTGCCCGCCGCGGGCCGCGCCCGGATCACGGTCCGGGCCGACTTCGACGCGAACGGCCGGTCACACGCCTTCCGCCGCCGCCACCACAGCACCGCCGCCGAACCCACCCTCTGACCTCCCGGCCCCCGCCGAACCCTCTCCGGCCCCTAGTCCCCGCCCAACCCTCTCCGGCCTTCCGGCCCTCCCAGCCCTTGCGGGGAAGGCTGGACAGGTCGTCAGCGGGGGCGGAGCGCGCCGGCGCGGGCGGCGGCCAGCGTGACGCGGACGGCCTGGTCGGCGGTGCCCTCGTCCACCGGCTCGCCCGTCAGCAGCAGCCGGAAGTAGATCGGCGAGATCATCGTCTTGAGCAGCTCGGCCGGATCGGTGCCCGCGGGCAGCTCCCCCCGCTCGACCGCCCGCGCGACCACCGGCTCCGCCCGCCGGAACCGCTCCTCGAACACCAGCCGCCGCGCCGCCGCCACCTCCGGCAGGTGCGCGGCCCCCGTGAACATCGCCGCCAGCACCGCAGCCTGCCCCGTCGGGCTCGTGTGCGAGACCACCAGCGCCCGCGCGAGCGCCCGCAGGTCGTCCTCGACCGCACCGGTGTCCGGGATCGGCACGTCGGCCGCGATGTGCTCGGCCAGCGCGTCCACCAGCAGCGCCTCGAGATCCTGCCAGCGCCGGTAGACGGTCGTCTTGTGCACCCCGGCGCGCTGGGCCACGCCGTCCACGCTCAGCGCCGCGTATCCCTTCTCCACCAGCTCGGCGAGCAGGGCGGCGTGGACCGCGGCCCGCACCTTCGCGCCGCGTCCGACCGGCTGGCGACGATCCATTGCAACTCCAAGTTGCGTTACAGGGGACAGAATGGCACGATCACTCTATCGCAACTTCAAGTTGCGATACCCGCAAAGGAGATCATCGTGCCCGGCATCTGGACCTTCGCCGACATCCCCGACCAGTCCGGCCGCGTGGCGGTCGTGACCGGCGCCAACAGCGGCATCGGCTACGTCACCGCCCGCGAGCTGGCCCGCCGCGGCGCCCTGGTCGTGCTGGCCTGCCGCAGCCCCGAACGCGGCCGGGCGGCCCTCGACCGGCTGCGCGCCGAGATCCCCGGCGCGCGCGCCGAGCTGGGCACCGTGGACCTCGCCAGCCTGGCGTCCATCGCGAAGTTCGCCGCCGAGCTCGCGCACCCTCGCCTCGACCTGCTGGTCAACAACGCCGGGGTGGCGATGGTGCCGTTCGCGCGGACCGCCGACGGGTTCGAGTCGCAGTTCGGGATCAACCACCTGGGCACGTACGCGCTCACCGGGCTGCTCATGCCCCGCCTGCTGGCCGCGCCCGAGCCGCGCGTGGTCACCGTCTCCAGCGAGGGCCACCGCTACGCCCGCTTCGACCTCGAAGCCGTGCACGCGGGACACCGCTACTCCGCGCCGTTCGCCTACCTGCGGAGCAAGCGGGCCAACCTGTACTTCGCCGTCGAGCTGCACCGCCGCGCCGCCGCCGCGGGCCTGCCGCTGCGCGGCCTCGCCGTCGCCCCCGGCCTGACCCGCACGAACGTCCTCACCGGCGGCGCGAACGCCGGCCGCGGCCGGCTCTACCGGGCGCTGCTGCCGCTGCTGGTCCGCACCCTGTTCAGGCCCACCCAGGAAGGCGCCAAGACCTCCCTGTACGCCGCCACGCTCCCCGGCCTGCCCGGCGGCGGCTACATCGCGCCCGGCGGATTCCTGGAGCTGCGCGGCGAGCCCGCCATCAGGAACGGCCATCCCGCGCTCCGCGACACCGACACCGCCCGCCGGCTGTGGGAGCTCTCGGAAGACCTCACCGGCGTCCGCTACGACCTGCCCGTGCGCGCTCCCGGCGGCCTGCCCGCATGAACGCCCGGGGTCACCCCAGGGCGTTCTTGCGCCACTGCTTCCAGCTCAACTGCCAGAAGCCCCACCCGTTGTCCCACCCCGACCGTCTCGCCGCGCCCCGGCGTCACGCTCGCGATCCCCAGCGTCCTGGCGGGCTTCAACGTCGTGAACCGGCTCGTGGCGGCCGCATCCGCACTGCCCCTGGCAGTGGCGGTGACGGTGAACGACCTGGCGGGTGCGAGGGCGCGATCGGACGTCCACTCCGTACGCGCCGCGTTGAACCGTCCCCTCACGCCCCCGGCCGTGACGCCGGTGAGGGTCCCGCCCGACACCCGCACGGTGATCCCGCGCTCGGGACGCACGTTCCTGCCGCCGTCGGCGGGCGTGATCCGGATGACCGGCGCGCTCCCGGGCGGTGTCACGACTGGTGTCACGGCGGGTGCCGACCGTGGCGGGCCCGGCCGTTCGAGGGCCAGGAGGATCGCCAGGGTCACCAGCACCACGGCGGTAAGTATCACGAAATATCGAAGCAACCGGCGGCTCATGGGCTGAGCCTCCCGATCATGGTGTTTCCCCGGCGTTAGCCGTCCCCGAAACCGTGATCAGCCAGGTCACCTGGCATGGAACCGTTACCAGAACGGCACCCCACTCTAGTGACAAAGAGTGATGACATGGCTACCTATTGTTGACATTCTAGTGGTCAAGGCATTCCGTTCACGAGAGGAACACATGAATCTGATCACCCGTCCCGAGTGGCACGCGAAGAAGCCCAGCGCCGGTTACACGCGCCTGTCCTCCACCCAAGGCGTCAAGATCCACTACACCGGCGGCAAGGTCCCCGCCGACCTCGCGGACTCCGGCAACCATGACCGCTGTGTCGACCTGGTCAGGGACATCCAGCGCATGCACATGTCGGGCGGACGCGGCGAGACGTACATCGACGTGGGCTACAACATGGTCTGCTGCCCGCACGGGCGGACGTTCATGGGCCGGGGCCCGCACGCGCTCCCGGCGGCCAACGGCGCCGGCCTCAACTCCGACCACTACGCGGTGCTCGCCCTCATCGGCAGCTCCGGATTCACCGACCCCAACGACGACCTGCTCAACGCGCTCGTCGACGCGATCGAATACCTGCGCGAGCACGGCGACGCCGGGCGCGAGGTGAAGGGCCACCGGGATGGCTACGACACCTCGTGCCCGGGCGATCCGCTCTATCGCTGGGTGCGCAAGGGCGCCGAACGCCCCTGACCCGCGCTCAGGTGAGGCGGCCGACGTGGGCGAGCGCCTGCTTCAGCAGCACTCCCTGCCCGCCCGTCATCTCCTGCTGCACCACCGGGGACGCCGCCTCCTCGGGTGTGAACCACACCAGGTCGAGGGCGTCCTGCCGGGGCCGGCAGTCGCCCGCGACGGGCACGATGTAGGCCAGCGAGACGGCGTGCTGGCGCGGGTCGTGATACGGGGTGACGCCCGGCGTGGGGAAATACTCGGCCACGGTGAACGGCTGCGGGGAGAGGGGGATGTTCGGAAGCGCCACCGGACCGAGGTCCTTCTCCAGGTGGCGCAGGAGCGCGTCGCGGACCCGCTCGTGGTGCAGCACCCGTCCCGACACCAGCGCCCGGCTGACCGTCCCGTCTGATGCGATGCGCAGCAGCGTGCCGACGCGGGTGACCACGCCGGTCTCGTCGACCCGCACCGGTACGGCGTCGACGTAAAGGATCGGCAGCCGGCCGCGCACCGATTCGAGTTCTTCGGGTGCAAGCCAGCCGGTCGCGGTTTCGGTCTTTTCGGTCATCTGCTGATCGTACGTCCCTGCCTGACCCCCGGAAGAGACGCCCCACCGGAGATCTCCCGGCCGACGACGGTGACGGAGCCGGCCGGCAGGTTGCCGGTGTACGGCGTCATCACCACGTCACCCGGACGCGGCTGGAAGCCGGGGACGCCGGCTGACCGGCTCGGGCGCGGGCATGGTCCGGCCCGCCAGCCAGGACGTGGTGCAGATGACGAGCACGATGCCCATGAACGGCAGGTATTCGATGACTTTTCGTTTCATGTTAGGTCACGCTCAGCTTTCGCCTTGGCCAGCCGCCTGCGTTGCGGCTGGACGGTGTACTTCGGATCGCGGGCCGATTCCAGCCCCGCCCGGAAGATCCCGAACCGGGTGCACGCCGACCCCGCGAGCAGCGCCGCCCCCGCCGCCATGGCCGCGATCCTGCTGCGACGGCCGGCGGTGATCCCGGTCAGCGCGCCGGCCAGCGTCAGCATCTCGCCCGCGCGCAGCAGCCTGCTCCGCTTCAGCGGCTCGGCCACCGCGCCGAGCCGCCGCTCCATCCGCGCGGCGGCGACGCACTCGACGGCCGCCCCCAGCAGCGCCGCCCGGCGAGCCGGACCCGCCTCCGACAGCGGCGCGGCCAGCATGCCCAGCCCGCCGGCCGCCGCCGTGGCCGAGCCGGCGAACAGGAACGGCATCTCGCGGAACCCGCCGTGCCAGGCGGGGACGGCGGTGTCGCAGATCAGCGCGGCGGTGTAGGTGGCGACCGCGGGCCCGGCCAGCCCGGCGCCGACGGTCGCGGCCCGGCCCAGCAGAGGAAAGCGCCCGGTCAGATCCGTCACCGCCGCGCACCCGGCCTGCGGGCCGTAGACGCTGAGGATCCAGGTGCCGACGCTCATCGGCGAGGTCACCTTGAACACCCGCAGCATGTTGACGAAACGCTCCGGCCGCCCCAGGTCGTGGATCAGCGCGTAGAGCGAGCCGCCCAGCGCGCCCGCGGCCGCGACCTTGCTCACCCTGGCCAGCCGGTGGCTGCCGGTCAGCTCGGCGGCGGCGGCCAAGGTCGAGGACGCCCCGGCCAGGCCCCCGAGGAACAGGTAGCCGGCGATGTCCTGCGCCTGCCAGGTCGGCTCGTTCAGCACCGGCCGCCCGTAGTAGGAGTCGAAGTCCGCCTTGGGCACCATCAGCCGCTCGCGCCTGCGGCCCGCCGAGCCGGGCGTGGCCTCCCGCTCGGTACGCAGGCCGGGCGAGCCGTCCAGCCGGACGTCGGTCTGGCTCATGAGCGTCTCCTCCAAGCCGTCGCCGCCACGCCCGCGATGAGGGCGAGGGCCGCGACCCCGGCGTGCCGCCACATCGACGGCAGGTCTCTGGTGGTCACCACGGGATCCGGCGGCAGGCCGTACACCTCGGGCTCGTCGAGCAGCAGGAAGAACGCCCCCGTGCCGCCCACGCCGTCGCCCGGGTCGTGGCCGTACAGGCGGGCGGACGTCACGCCCGCCTCGCGCACCTGCTCCAGGCGTTGCGCGGCCCGCTCGCGCAGCTCTTCCAGGTTCCCGAACTGGATGGAGTCGGTCGGGCAGGTCTTGGCGCAGGCGGGCTCCTCGCCGGCGCCCAGCCGGTCGTAGCACATCGTGCACTTGGCCGCCGTGCCGCTGCTCTCCCGCTTGCCGATCACCCCGAACGGGCAGGCCGGCACGCAGTAGCCGCAGCCGTTGCAGATGTCCTCCTGCACCACGACGGTGCCGAACTCGGTGCGGAACAGCGAGCCCGTCGGGCACACGTCCAGGCAGGCGGCGTGCGTGCAGTGCTTGCACACGTCGGAGGCCATCAGCCAGCGGAAGTCGATGTCGCCGACCCCCGGCTCCTGGTGGCCGAGCGGGCGCCGCTGCTCGATGAAGGCGACATGCCGCCAGGTGTCCGCGCCGAGCCCGACGGTGTTGTCGTAGGACATGCCGGTGAAGGTCAGACCGTCCTCGGGGACGGCGTTCCACTCCTTGCAGGCCACCTCGCACGCCTTGCAGCCGATGCAGATGCTGGTGTCGGTGAAGAACCCCATCCGCCCGTCGCCGAGCTTCTCGTCCAGGTCGAAGGCCATGGCTCAGACCTCCGTTCCGGTGCCGCCGCGGACGCCCGCCCGCTCCTGGTACGACCTGACCAGCTCGGGCAGCGCCGGCCCCCGTGGCCGCCGCCCCGGTCTGATGTCCGCCGACAGGGCCTTGACCTCCTGGATGTGGGAGTTGGGGTCCAGCGCGATCGCCGACAGCTCGTTGGCCGCGTCGCCCCTGGCCAGGCCGTTCGGCCCGAAGTGGAACGGCAGCCCGATCTGGTGCACGACCTGCCCGTCGAGGTGCAGCGGCGCGATCCTGTCGGTGACCAGCACCCTGGCCTCGATGGCGTTGCGCGCGGTGACGACGGTCGCCCAGTCGCCGTGCACGAGCCCGCGCTCGGCGGCCAGCTCCGGCGAGACCTCGCAGAACATCTCCGGCTGCAGCTCGGCCAGGTACGGCGTGTGCCGGCTCATCCCGCCCGCGGTGAAGTGCTCGGTCAACCGGTAGGTCGTGACCACGTACGGATAGACCGACGCGCCCGGCTCGTTCCCGCTCGGGTGGTAGCGGTTGTCCTCGTGCGGATAGAGCTTGCGGGCCGGGTTGCGCTGGTGGCCGTACAACGGGTTGGCGACCGGCGAGTCCTGCGGCTCGTAGTGCGTGGGCAGCGGCCCGTCCACCACTCCCGAAGGCGCGAACAGCCAGCCCTTCCCGTCGCCCTGCATGATGAACGGGTCGATCCCGGACAGCGCCGCCACGCCCTGCGCGTCCGGCGCCGGCCGGTAACCGGGGCTCTTGCCCGCCTCGAAGTCGGGCACGTCGAAGCCGGTCCACTCGCCGGCGCCGGCGTCCCACCAGACCAGCTTCTTGCGCTCGCTCCACGGACTGCCGTCCGGCCTGGCCGAGGCCCGGTTGTAGAGCACCCGGCGGTTGGCCGGCCAGGCCCACGCCCATTCGGCGGCGATCCAGTCCTGCTCGGCGGCCGGTTTGCGGCGGGCGGCCTGGTTGACGCCGCCGGCGTACACGCCGCAGTAGATCCAGCAGCCGCAGGTGGTGGAGCCGTCGGCCTTGAGCTCCTGATAGCCGCTCAGCGGCCGGCCGTCGGCGTCCGAGCCGTTGATCTCGGCGAGCACGGCCTGCGCGTCGGGCTCGGCGGTGTCGCCTTCGACGGGATAGTCCCAGGTCAGGCTGAGCACCGGCGCGTCCATCGGGTCCGTGGAGCCAGCCAGCTTCGCCCTGATGATCCGCCCCAGGTGGTACATGAACCACAGGTCGCTGCGGGCGTCGCCGGCCGGTTCGACGGCCCGGTGGTGCCACTGGAGCCACCGGTTGGTGTTGGTGAAGCTGCCGTTCTTCTCGGTGTGCGTGGCCGCGGGGAAGAAGAACACCTCCGTGCCGATGCCGGCGGTCTTCAGCTCGCCGGTCTCGATCTCCGGGCCGTCCTGCCACCAGGTGGCGCTCTCGATCAGGTTGAGGTCGCGCACCACCAGCCAGTCGAGGTTGGCCATGCCCAGGCGCTGCATCCTGGCGTTGGCCGAGCCGACCGCCGGGTTCTCGCCGAGCAGCAGATAGCCCTTGCAGGTGCCGTCGAGCTGCGCCAGCACGGTGTCGTACGTGCTGTGCGACCCCGTCAGCCTGGGCAGGTAGTCGAAGTGGAAGTCGTTGTCCGGCTGCGCCGACTCTCCCCACCACGCCTTGAGCAGGCTCACCAGGTAGGAGGGCATGTTCGCCCAGAAGCCCTTGTGCGGCGCGTCGGCCCGCAGGAAGTCGCGCAGCCCCTCGTGCTCGTGCGCGTGGGGCATCGGGATGTAGCCGGGCAGCAGGTTGAACAGCGTCGGGATGTCGCTGGAGCCCTGGATGCTGGCGTGCCCGCGCAGCGCCTGGATGCCGCCGCCGGGCCGGCCCATGTTGCCCAGCAGCAGTTGCAGGATGCTCGCCGCCCGGATGAACTGCGAGCCGTCGCTGTGCTGCGTCCAGCCGACCGCGTACACGAACTCGGCGGTCCGCTCCGGTCCTGAGTTCTCCGTCAGATGCCGGCAGACCTGTGCGAACAGCTCCTTCGGCACCCCGCACACCCGCTCGACCATCTCCGGGGTGTAGCGGGCGTAGTGGCGGCGCAGCACCTGCATGACGCAGCGCGGGTGCCGCAGCGTCTCGTCGCGGTGCGCGGTGCCCTCCATCGGCAGCCCGGTGGCCCCGGGGACCTCGCTGCGGCCCGGCGGGGCCGCGCCGTCCTCGCCGTAGCCCGCGTCGCGGTCGCCCGAGGCGGCGGCGACCCTGGCGCCCTCGTACTGCCAGGAGTCGTCGTCGTAGACGCGTTTGTCCGCGTCGAAGCCGGAGAAGACGCCGTCCAGGTCCTCGGCGTCGCGGTAGTCCTCGCGCAGGATGGTGGCCGCGTTGGTGTAGTCGACCACGTACTCGTGGAAGTACAGGTCGTTCTCCAGCACGTGGTTGATGATCGCGCCGAGGAAGGCCACGTCGGAGCCGGCGCGGATGGGCACGTGCAGGTCGGCCAGCGCGCTGGTGCGGGTGAAGCGCGGGTCGATGTGGATGATCACCGCGCCGCGCGCCTTGGCCTCCATCACCCACTGGAAGCCGACCGGGTGCGCCTCGGCGAAGTTCGAGCCCTGGATGACCACGCAGTCGGAGTGCTGCAGGTCCTGCAGGAACGTGGTCGCGCCGCCCCTGCCGAACGACGTGCCGAGCCCGACCACGGTCGAGCTGTGGCACACGCGGGCCTGGTTCTCGATCTGGACCACGCCGAGCGACGTCAGCAGCTTCTTGATGAGGTAGTTCTCCTCGTTGTCCAGCGTGGCGCCGCCCAGGCTCGCGATGCCCATGGTCCGCGCGGTGCGCCTGCCGTCCTTCTCCCACTCCCAGGTCGCGCGCCGGGTGGCGATGATCCGGTCGGCCACCATGTCCATGGCGGTGTCCAGGTCGATCTCCTGCCAGTCCGCCGCGCCCGGCGGCCGGTAGAGCGTCTTGTACCGGCGGCCCGAGGCCGTGGTGAGCTGGAGCGAGGCCGCGCCCTTCGGGCACAGCCGTCCTCTGCTGACGGGGGAGTCGGGGTCGCCCTCGATCTGGACGACGCGCTCGTCGCGGACGTACACGTTCTGGGCGCAGCCCACCGCGCAGTACGGGCACACCGACTTGACGACGCGGTCGGCCTCGGTCGTACGGGCGCGCAGCGCCGCGGTCTTGGCCGACTTCACCGCCTGCCCCCGCCCCAGACGGTCCTTGCCGGTCAGCTGCCGCAGCAGCGGCCATGCGAAATCCATGAAGCCCCCCGATGTCCCCGGACCGACTCCTGCCCTGGTCAGAGCGGTGGAAAACCGGAGGGAGCAGTCCAGAGGGGGTCAGGAGATGCGGGCGGCGGCCTCGTCCCACGCGTGGGCGTCACCCGACGGCTCGTAGCGGCGCAGCGGCTGGGACGCGGCGATCAGCGAGCGCATCTCCGCCAGGTCGGCGACCAGCCCGGCCGAGCGCGCCTGGACGAGCACGTTGCCGAACGTGGTCGCCTCCGCCGGGCCCGCCACCACCGGCAGCCCGCAGGCGTCGGCGGTCAGCCGGCACAGCAGCTCGTTGCGCGACCCGCCGCCCACCAGGTGGACGACCTCGACGTCGCGCCCCGACAGCTCCATGGCCTGCCGCACCGCCAGCCGGTGCCCGAGCGCCAGGCTCTCCAGCACGCACCGCACGAACGCGGCGGGCGTGGCCGGCGGCTTCTGCCCGGTACGGCGGCACTCGGCGGCGATCCTGGCCGGCATGTCGCCCGGCGGCAGGAAGCCCGGCTCGTCCGGGTTCACCACGGCGGCGAAAGGCCGCTCGCTCGCCGCGGTGGCCAGCAGGTCGCCCAGGTCGGCGCCGGGCCAGGCGCGCAGGCACTCCTGCAGCAGCCACAGGCCCATGACGTTGCGCAGGTAGCGGACGGTGCCGTCGATGCCCGCCTCGTTGGTGAAGTTCGCGGCGCGGCTCTCCGGCGTGAGCACCGGTCCGGGCAGCTCCACCCCGGCCAGCGACCAGGTGCCGCAGGAGACGTAGGCGAAGGCGGGCCCGGTGGCGGGCACCGCGGCCACGGCCGAGGCCGTGTCGTGCGAGGCCACCGACCTGACGGGCGCCGACCAGCCGATCTCCGCGGCCACGTCGCGCCGCAGGCCGCCGACCGCCTCGCCGGGCTGCCGCAGCGGCGGGAACAGCCCGGCGGGCAGGCCGAGCTGCTTGATCAGAGGTGACGCCCACGACCTCGTGCGTACGTCGAGCAGCCCCGTCGTCGAGGCGTTGGTCACCTCGGCGCCGAGCTCGCCGGTCAGCCAGTAGCCGATCAGGTCGGGGATCAGCAGCATCGTCGCGGCCCCGTCGAGCCGGTCGGCCAGCAACTGGTAGATCGTGTTGAACGGCAGCACCTGCAGCCCGGACGTCTCGTACAGCGTGGCGGCCCCGGCAGTCTCGGCCACGTGCTCGGCCACGCCGCGGGTGCGGTCGTCGCGGTAGTGCACCGGGTTGCCCAGCAGCGCGCCGGACTCGTCGAGCAGCCCGTAGTCGACCGCCCACGAGTCCACGCCGATCGAGGAGACGGGCCCCGCGTTGCGCAGGCCGGTCAGGATCTCGCGGTAGAGGCCGAGGATGTCCCAGTAGAGGCGGCCCGCCACGCGCACGGGGCCGTTGGGGAAGCGGTGCGCCTCGGTCAGCCGCAGCCCGTCGGACAGGTCGGCCAGCATCACCCGGCCACTGGACGCGCCGAGGTCGACGGCGGCGAAACGGCGGCTCATTGCGTCGACTCCCTGGCGATCAGCTCCGGCTGGAACATGATGTGCTGATGTGCGTGCGTCTCGGGGTTGTCGCACTCGTCGAGCAGCAGCTCGGTGGCGATGCGGCCGAGCTGGTAGGTCGGCTGGCGCATCGAGCTGAGCGACACGGTCGAGGCGGCGGCGAAGTCGATGTCGTCGTAGCCCATCAGCGCCACGTCCTCGGGCACCCGCACCCCCGACCGCAGCAGCGCGCGCAGCACACCGAGCGCGAGCAGGTCGTTGGCGCAGAACACGGCCTCGGGCAGGCCACGCGCGAGCAGGTCGGCGGCCGCCTTCTCGCCGCCGCGGGCGGTCATCGTCGCCGCCTCCGCGACCTGGAGGTCGCCCGGGTCGAGCCCGGCGGCCCGCATCGCGGCCTTGGCGCCCTCGCACCGCTCCACGCACTGCCTGATCGTCATCGGTCCCGTGACGTAGCCCATCGTCCGCGCGCCCCTGGCCAGCAGGTGGGCCACGGCGGCCCGGCCGCCCGCGACGTCGTCCACGGCGACCGCGCACTGGTCGGGGCGGTGCGCCGGATGGTCGACGAGCACCACGCTGATGTCGCGGTCGCGCAGCCGCTCAAGCCGGCTCGGGTCCTCGCCGGAGGGGGTGATCAGCACGCCGCGCACCCGGTGCTCGGCCAGCACGCGCAGGTTGCGCTCCTCCTTGTCCAGCGAGCCCGCCGAGTTGCCCAGGATGACCGCGTAGCCCAGCTCGCTGGCCACGTCCTCGACCCCGGCCGCGACCTCGGTGAAGAACGGGTTGCCTATGTCGATCACGCTCAGGCCGATCGTCCTGCTGTGGCCGGCGCGCAGCGTCGAGGCGGAGCCGTGGCGGACGAACCCCAGCTCGTTGATGGCCGCCTCCACGCGCTCCCGTGTGGAGGGGGCGACTTTGCCGGGCCGGTTCAGTACGTTGGAGACCGTGCCTGGGGAGACGCCGGCGTGGGCGGCGACGTCCTTGATGCTGACCATGGCCATGGAGCCCAATTAAAACGTACTAACGAACTGCGCGCCAGTCGCGGCACCGGTGGGAACGCGGATTCGCGTTGACATCACGCGACGGAGGACCCTAACGTCGCGCGCCAGAAGTAAAACGTTTCTATAGGGGGAGCATTCGTGATCCGGGCTGCCATCGTAGGCGCCGGCGCCATCGCCGCACACAGTCACGTCCCCGCCGTCAGGGCTCACCGCGACCGGGTGGAGCTGGTCGCCGTCGCGGACGTGGACGAGGCCAGGGCGGCGTCGTTCGCCGCCGAGCACGGGATCCCCTCGGCGTACCCGGATCTGGGGGACCTGCTCGACGCCGAGCGGCCCGACCTGGTCATGGTGTGCACGCCGCCCCACGTGCACGTCGAGCAGGTGCTCGCGGCGCTGGGCGCGGGGGCGTGGGTGTGGTGCGAGAAGCCCGCCACGCTGTCGCTGGCCGAGTTCGACAGGATCCAGGCCGCCGAGGGCGACGGCGGCCCCTACATGACGGTGGTCTACCAGCAGCGCTTCGGCTCCGGCGCCGAGCACCTGCGCGAGCTGGGCGACGCGCTCGGCCGGCCGCTGGTCGCGCTCTGCCAGACGACCTGGCACCGCGGCGACGACTACTACGCCGTCCCCTACCGCGGCAAGTGGGCCACCGAGGGCGGCGGCACCACCGTGCTGCACGGCGTGCACCAGATGGACCTCATGCTGTCGGTGTTCGGCGACTGGGCCGAGATCCGCGCCATGGCCGGCACGCTCGACCGGCCGATCGAGACCGAGGACGTGTCGATGGCCATGGTCAGGTTCGACAACGGCGCGATGGCCTCCGTCGTCACCAGCGTGCTGTCGCCGCGCGAGGAGAGCTACCTGCGCTTCGACTTCGCCCAGGCGACCGTCGAGCTGCGCCACCTGTACGGCTACCGCAACGCGGACTGGACCTCCACCTCGCCGCTCTGGAACCCGCCGCGCGACCTGCCCAGCAGCCACGCCACCCAGCTCGGCCTGCTGCTCGACGCCTACGAGCGCGGCGTGCGCCCGCCCGCGAGCGGCGCGGACGGTCGGCGGGCGATGGAGTTCGTCACCGGCCTGTACGCCTCCGCCTTCACCGGCCGTCCCGTGCGCCGCGCGGAGATCACGCCGGACAGCCCGTTCTACCACCGGCTCGACGGCGGCATTGAAACGTTCTTCACCAGCACCGCCACTTCATAACGTTCAGATAACTACGAGGGGAAAGGCCTGTCGGCGAACTCGCCGGTGGTCCTGCGATTTCACCCCCGCTGACCAGGCCGGACCCGCTCACCGAGGGAGTCCGGGTCTTGTGCGGCCCGACAGGGAAACGTTTTAATCCCCCGTAAACGCTGGCGTAACAAGCTGTGAGCGCTAACAGTAATTCGAAAGGCAGGCTTCATGCCGGATGTCATCGCCTACGGCGGGGACTGGAATCCCGAGCAGTGGCCCGAGGAGACGTGGGAGCAGGACGTCGCGCTGATGCGCGAGGCCGGCGTCAACAGGGTCAGCGTCGGCATCTTCTCCTGGTCGTTGCTGGAGCCGGTGGAGGGCGTGTTCGACTTCGACTGGTTCGACCGCGTGATGGACCTGCTGGCGGCGAACGGGATCGGGGCCAACCTGGCCACGCCGTCGGCCTCCCCGCCGCCCTGGTTCGGCGAGGCCTACCCCGAGGCGTTGCCGGTCGACGCCGACGGGCGGCGGCTGTACCACGGCAGCAGGCAGGGCTTCTGCCCCAGCTCGCCGATCTACCGTGAGAAGGCGCTGCGCATCGCCGAGCAGGTGGCCCTCCGCTACCGGGACCATCCGGCGCTGGTCATGTGGCACATCCACAACGAGTACGGCTGCCACAACGCCCGCTGCTTCTGCGACACCTCGGCGGCGGCCTTCCGTGCCTGGCTGCGTACGCACCACTCCTCGCTCGACGCGCTCAACGACGCGTGGGGCACCGCGTTCTGGTCCCAGCGCTACAGCGACTGGTCGCAGATCCTGCCACCGCGCGCCACCCCCAGCTTCACCAATCCGGGCCAGCAGCTCGACTTCCGCAGGTTCAGCTCGGACGCGCTCGTGGAGCTCTACATCGCGGAGCGCGACCTGCTCAAGCGGCTCACCCCCGATGTGCCCGCGACCACCAACCTCATGGCCGGCGCGCACTGGGACATGGACTGCTGGGCCTTCGCCGCCGAGCTGGACGTGGTCTCCACCGACCACTACCTCATCGGGGCCCGCCCCGAGCCGCACATCGACCTGGCCTTCGCCGCCGACTACGCGCGCTCGCTGAACGGCGGCCGCCCCTGGCTGCTGATGGAGCACTCGACCAGCGCCGTCAACTGGCAGCCGCGCAACCTCGCCAAGACCCCGGGCGAGCTGCGCCGCAACTCGCTGGCCCATCTGGCCAGGGGAGCGGACGGCATCATGTTCTTCCAGTGGCGGGCCTCGCGCGCCGGGGCCGAGAAGTGGCACTCGGCGATGCTGCCGCACGCGGGCACCGGCACCAAGATCTGGCGCGAGGTGCGCGCGCTCGGCGCGGAGCTGGGCGAGCTCGCGCACGTGGCGGGCAGCACGGTTACGGCCGACGTCGCCATCCTGATCGACCACGCCAGCGTGTGGGCCCAGGACCACCCCGCCCAGCCGGTCGCCGATCTGGACCCGGTGGAGGAGACCAAGCGGTGGCACGCCGCGTTCTGGCGAGCCGGCGTCACCTGCGACCTGGCGCACCCGGAGGGCGACCTGACCGGCTACCGCCTGGTCCTGGTGCCCGCGCTCTACCTGGTGAGCGACGCGGGGGCGGCCAATCTGCGCGAGTTCGCCCGGCGGGGCGGGGTCGTGCTGGTGGGGCCGTACAGCGGGATCGTCGACGAGCACGACCGGGTGCGCCTGGGCGGCTACCCCGGCGCGTGGCGCGACCTGCTCGGGGTGAGCGTCGAGGAGTTCTTCCCGCTGGAGCGGGCCATCCTGCTCGGCTCCGGTGCGACCGGGAGCGTCTGGAGCGAGGTGGCGCACGTCGCCGGGGCGAAGGTCCTGGACGCGTACGTCACCGGCGAGCCCGCCTGGACCCGCAACGAGTGGGGCGAGGGGGCCGCGCACTACCTGACCACCCGGCTCGACGACGACGCCTTCGCCGAGGTCGTCGCCACGGTCTGCGCCGAGGCGGGCGTCGAGCCGGCCGCCGAGGTCCCGCCGGGCGTGGAGGTGGTACGGCGCTCGCACGCCGACGGCCGCTCCTACCTGTTCGTGATCAACCACACGGAGGAGGACGCGGTCGTGAAGACCCCCGCCGGTGAGGCGGTCACCGTCCCCGCCGGCGACGCCCACGTCATCCCCGTCTGACCCGTAAGGGTCCCAGCCCCATCCGGGCGCGCGCCCGGCCCGATCGCACCGCAGCCCGAACCCGCCCCGGCACCCCCGGGGCGGGTGCAGGATCCAGCGGTTACCCGTACCCGTTGGGAAAGCGCTTCCCGAGCCCGGCCGCACGCCGGTCCCGGTCACCCCCCAGGGCGCCGCCGAGGCGCCCCTTCCCGTACGGAGGTGCACATGTCCGAAATTTCGCGACGAAACGCTCTCAAGGGAATGGCCGCGGCCGGAGCCGCCGTTCCGCTGGCCTCGATGCTGGAGTCGCCCGCTTTAGCCGCCCTGTCCATCCCCGACGCCATCCCCGACGTCACGCTGAGCTGGCTGGAGGACAAGCCGGCCGAGGCCCCGGGCACCACCTGGGGCGTCCCGTGGCCGAAGGGCGCGGTGGCCAAGGAGCAGGCGTTCGCGCTCACGGCCGCCGGCGGGGCCGCCGTGCCCCTGCAGACCTGGCCGCTCGCCTACTGGCCGGACGGGACGCTGAAGTGGACCGCCCACGCGATCGGCCCCGACGCGCCGGTGGCGGAGACGTACACGCTGCGGCCTGGCACCGCCGCCGCGCCCGCGAAGCCGGTCACGGTCGAGGACAAGAAGCAGTACGTGGACGTGGACACCGGCGTGATCCGCGCCCGCGTGCGCAAGAGCGGCAGCGAGCTGATCAGTCAGATCTGGCGCGGCGAGACGGAGATCGCCCGCAAGGGCCAGCTCGTCAGCCTCAGGCAGGCCAGGATCGAGGACGGCGACGACCGGACGGTCGAGGTCGACTCCTACCTCAGCGACATCGCCAAGGTGGTGGTCGAGCAGTCGGGCCCGGTCCGCGCGGTCGTCCGGATCGAGGGCCGCCACACCTCGAAGAAGGGCAGGTCGTGGCTGCCGTTCACGATCAGGCTCTATTTCTACGCCGGCGGGGAGAGCGTGCGGATGACGCACACCTTCGTGTTCGACCGGGACGGGCAGCACGACTTCGTCGCCGGGCTCGGCGTGCGCTTCCGCGTCCCGATGCGCGACGAGGCGTACGACCGGCACGTCAGGTTCGTCGGTGACGGGCACGGGCTGCTCACCGAGGCGGTCAAGGGCATCACCGGGCTGCGCCGCGATCCCGGCCTGGCCGTGCGCCAGGCGCAGGTGGCCGGCACGAAGCTGCCCGCCCTCGCCACCTGGGACACCCGCGTCAGCAGCCGGATCCACCTGATCCCCGACTGGGGCGACTACACGCTCGCCCAGCTCTCCTCCGAGGGCTTCACCCTCAAGAAGCGCACCAAGAAGGGGTACGGCTGGGTCGCCGTCGACCAGGGTAAGCGGGCCTCGGGATTCGGCTACGTGGGCGGGACGAGCGGCGGGCTCGCGTTCGGCATGCGCGACTTCTGGCAGCGCCACCCCACGCAGCTCGACATCCGCGGGGCCGCCACCGGCGAGGCCGAGGCCACCGTCTGGCTCTGGTCGCCGGAGGCCGGGCCGATGGACACCCGCTTCTACCACGACGGGCTCGGCCAGGACACCTACCCGGAGCAGATCGAGGGCCTCAACATCACCTACGAGGACTACGAGCCGGGCTTCGGCACGCCGCTGGGCATCGCGCGCACCACGGAGCTCACGTTCTGGGCCGTGGCCGCCACGCCCGGCGCGGCCAGGCTGGCCGCGATGGCCGACGCCGTGCGGACGCCGCCGCTGATCGTCGCGCCGCCCGCGCACCTGGCGGCGGCCAAGGTGTTCGGCGGCCTGTTCAGCCCGGTGGACAGGTCCACGCCGGAGAGGAAGACCATCGAGGACCGGCTCGACTTCCTCTTCGACTACTACCGCAAGCAGGTCGAACAGCGTCACTGGTACGGCTTCTGGGACTACGGCGACATCATGCACACCTTCGACGAGGACCGGCACGTGTGGCGCTACGACGTCGGCGGCTACGCCTGGGACAACTCGGAGCTCTCGCCCGACCTCTGGCTCTGGTACGCCTACCTGCGCTCGGGCCGGTCCGACGTGTTCAGGTTCGCCGAGGCGATGACCAGGCACACCGGCGAGGTGGACGTCTACCACCTCGGCCCGTGGGCCGGGCTCGGCACCAGGCACAACGTCCAGCACTGGGGCTGCAGCGCCAAGCAGCAGCGCATCTCGACGGCCGCCTACCGGCGGATCTTCTACTACCTGACCGCCGACGAGCGCACCGGCGACCTGATGCGCTCGCTGGTCGACTCCGACAAGACGTTCCTGGCGATCGACCCGCTGCGCAAGATCCGTACGGAGCCGTACACGCCGGATCCGCAGGCCCTGGCCATCGGCCTGGGCACCGACTGGAGCGGCCTGGCCGCGGCCTGGCTCACCGAGTGGGAGCGCGGCGGCGACCCGGTCGCGCAGCAGAAGCTCATGTCCACCATGCGCACGATCGCGGCCATGCCCAACGGGTTCGTGACCGGTGAGGGCCTGTACAACCTCAGCACCGGCGAGTTCGCGCCCGCGGCCAGGAAAGTGGCCGTGTCGCACCTGTCGGCGATGTTCGGGCAGGTCGAGATCTGCGCCGAGCTGATCGACCTGATCGACATGCCGGACTTCGAGCGGGCGTGGCTGCAGTACTGCCGGCTGTTCAACGCCACCAAGGCCGAGCAGGCGGCCGAGACGGGCGCGGACTTCGGCAACCTCATACTCAAGCAGGGCCACTCCAGGCTCACGGCGTACGCGTCGGTCCGGCTGCGGCGCGCCGACCTGGCCGCCAGGGCCTGGACGGAGTTCGCCACCGGCGACGGCTACGCCCCGACCCTGCCGTGGAAGTCGGAGAAGGTGGCCACCACCCTCACCCCGACCGACGAGGCGGCCTGGGTCTCCACCAACACCACCGCGCTCTACGGACTGGCCGCCATCCAGAACCTGGCCCTCGTGGGCGACCAGCTCAACGGCTGATGGATTAAAACGTGTCACCGCCCCCGAGCGTGCTCTCCACCGCATCGGGGGCGGGGATCGCATTGACACAGCGCACCAGGAATCATAGTTTCCTCGCGAAGGATTAAAACGTTTTGAAGGGAGTGTCCGTGCAACGCGTCTGCTTCCTGCTGAAAGTCCGCCCAGAGCGGCTCGCGGAGTACCGCGACCGCCATCGGGAGGTCTGGCCGGAGATGCGAGATGCGCTCGCGCGCACCGGCTGGCACAACTACTCGCTCTTCCTCAAGGACGACGGCCTGCTCGTGGGCTACCTGGAGACCGAGGACTTCGAGGCAGCGAAGAAGGCCATGGCGGAGACCGAGGTCAACGCCCGCTGGCAGGCCGAGATGGCGCCGTTCTTCGAGAGTCTCGACGGGCGGCCCGACGAGGGCATGCACCCGCTGGACGAAGTGTTCCACCTGGATTGATCGGGGAGTAATGACTGACATCAAGGCCGCGCTGAGGGCCCAGCACATCGAGACGCCGTCCTGGGCGTACGGCAACAGCGGCACCCGGTTCAAGGTGTTCGCGCAGAAGGGGGTGCCGCGCGATCCGTACGAGAAGCTGGCCGACGCCGCCCAAGTGCACGCCTACACCGGGATCGCGCCCACGGTCGCCCTGCACATCCCGTGGGACAAGGTGGACGACTACGCCGAGCTGGCCAGGCACGCCCGTGAGCTGGGCGTCGGCATCGGAGCGATCAACTCCAACGTCTTCCAGGACGACGACTACATGCTCGGCAGCGTGACCCACCCCTCGGCCGGGGTCCGGCGCAAGGCGACGGACCACCTGCTGGAGTGCGTGGACATCATGGACGCCACCGGCTCCGACACGCTCAAGCTGTGGTTCTCCGACGGCATCAACTACCCGGGGCAGGACGACATCAGGTCCCGGCAGGACCGCCTGGCCGACTCCCTCGCGGAGGTCTACGACCGGCTCGGCGAGGGCCAGCGCTTCCTGCTGGAGTACAAGCTGTTCGAGCCCGCCTTCTACGCCACCGACGTGCCCGACTGGGGCACCGCGTACGCCCACTGCGTCAAGCTCGGCCCCAAGGCGCAGGTCGTCGTGGACACCGGCCACCACGCGCCGGGCACGAACATCGAGTTCATCGTGGCGTTCCTGCTGCGTGAGGGGAAGCTCGGCGGCTTCGACTTCAACTCCCGCTTCTACGCCGACGACGACCTGATGGTGGGGGCGGCGGACCCGTTCCAGCTCTTCCGCATCATGTACGAGGTCGTCAGGGGCGGCGGGTTCGACCCGGCGAACGGGGTCGCGTTCATGCTCGACCAGTGCCACAACATCGAGCCCAAGATCCCGGGCCAGATCCGCTCGGTCATGAACGTCCAGGAGGCCACCGCCAAGGCGCTGCTGGTGGACGCCGAGGCGCTGGCCGCGGCCCAGGCCGAGGGTGACGTGCTGGGCGCGAACGCCGTCTTCATGGACGCCTACAACACCGACGTGCGGCCGCTGCTGGCCGAGCTGCGCGAGGAGTCGGGCCTGGCGCCCGACCCGATGGCCGCGTACGCCAAGTCCGGATACTTCGACAAGATCGCCGCCGAGCGAGTCGGCGGCCAGCAGGCCGGCTGGGGGGCCTAGCAACACCATGGATGCTGCCAACACCGTCAACGAACTGCTCGAACGCTCTCATCGCCTGGGCGCCGACCCGCGCAACACCAACTACGCGGGCGGCAACACCTCGGCCAAGGGCGCCGCTCCCGACCCCGTCACCGGCCAGGAGGTCGAGCTCCTCTGGGTCAAGGGCTCGGGCGGAGACCTCGGCACGCTCAAGGAGTCCGGCCTGGCCGTGCTCCGCCTCGACCGGCTGCGCGCGCTCACCGGCGTCTACCCGGGCGTGGAGCGCGAGGACGAGATGGTCGCCGCGTTCGACTACTGCCTGCACGGCAAGGGCGGTGCGGCCCCGTCGATCGACACCGCCATGCACGGGCTCGTCGAGGCCGCGCACGTGGACCACCTGCACCCCGACGCCGGCATCGCCATCGCCACCGCGGCCGACGGCGAGGAGCTGACCGGCCGCGTCTTCGGCGACCGGGTCGTGTGGGTGCCGTGGCGGCGGCCGGGCTTCCAGCTCGGCCTCGACATCGCCGCCATCAAGGAGGCGAACCCGCAGGCGATCGGCTGCGTGCTCGGCGGCCACGGCATCACCGCCTGGGGCGCCACCTCGGAGGAGTGCGAGTCCCGCTCGCTGGAGATCATCCGCACCGCGGAGGCGTACCTGGCCGAGCACGGCCGCCCCGACCCGTTCGGCGCGGCGGTGCACGAGACGCTGCCGGAGGCCGAGCGGCACGCCCGCGCCGCCGAGCTGTTCCCGCTGATCCGCGGCCTGGCCTCCACCGACGTCCGCACGGTCGGCCACTTCACCGACACCCCCGAGGTGCTGGACTTCGTCTCCCGCGCCGAGCACCCGCGCCTGGCCGCGCTGGGCACGTCCTGCCCCGACCACTTCCTGCGCACCAAGGTCGCGCCGCTGGTGCTGGACCTGCCGCCGGACGCGCCGCTGGAGCGGGCGGCGGAGCGGCTGCGCGAGCTGCACGCCGCCTACCGGGCCGACTACACCGCCTACTACGAGCGGCACGCCACGCCCGCCTCGCCGCCCATCCGCGGCGCGGACCCGGCGATCGTGCTGGTGCCCGGCGTCGGCATGTTCTCCTTCGGCAAGGACAAGCAGACCGCCAGGGTGGCCGGCGAGTTCTACGTCAACGCCATCAACGTCATGCGCGGCGCCGAGTCCGTCTCCACGTACGCCCCCATTCCCGAGTCGGAGAAGTTCCGCATCGAGTACTGGGACCTGGAGGAGGCCAAGCTCCGCCGCATGCCCAAGCCCAAGCCGCTGGCCACGCGCGTCGCGCTCGTCACCGGCGGCGGCTCGGGCATCGGCGCGGCCACCGCGCGCCGCCTGGCCGCCGAGGGCGCGTGCGTGATCGTCGCCGACCGCGACGTGGCCGCCGCGGAGAAGGTGGCCGCCGAGCTCGGCGCGGCCGCCTACCGCGTCTCCGACGTCGCCGTGGCGGTCGGGGTGGACGTCACGTCGGAGGAGCAGATCGGCGCGGCCGTCCGCGTCGGCGTGCTGGCCTTCGGCGGCGTGGACCTCGTGGTCAACAACGCCGGCCTGTCGCTGTCCCGCTCGCTGCTGGAGACGACGCTGGCGGACTGGGACCTGCAGCACGACGTCATGGCGCGGGGCTCGTTCCTGGTCTCCCGCGAGACCGCCAAGGTCATGATCGACCAGGCCATGGGCGGCGACATCGTCTACATCTCCTCCAAGAACGCCGTCTTCGCCGGCCCGAACAACGTCGCCTACGGCGCGGCCAAGGCCGACCAGGCCCACCAGGTCCGGCTGCTGGCGGCCGAGCTCGGCGCGCACGGCGTCCGGGTCAACGGCATCAACCCCGACGGCGTGGTACGCGGGTCCGGGATCTTCTCCTCCGGCTGGGGCGCCAACCGGGCGGCCGTGTACGGGGTCGAGGAGGAGAAGCTCGGCGAGTTCTACGCCCAGCGGACGCTGCTGAAGCGGGAGGTGCTGCCCGAGCACGTGGCCGCGGCCGTCTTCGCCCTCACCGGCAGCGACCTCACCCACACCACCGGCCTGCACGTGCCGGTGGACGCGGGCGTGGCGGCGGCCTTCCTCCGCTGACCAAACGGGCCGCCGCCTTCGCCGCGGCGGCCCGTCCGAGGGAACCGTCTTCCGCAACGGGAAATGCCGATATCCCGTTCATCGCGCATTCACCGGGTGTTTACGTGGAAGATCTGGAAGGAGCCGGCACCCCTCAAAGCTGGAGGCGATGTCCCGTGTCCGCACCGGTGTCCCGTCGTTCGTTCATCAGTCACAGTACGGCCGGAGGTCTCGGCATCGTCCTCGCGGGCAGCGTCGAGGCCATCGCCGGCCCCGGCGCCGCCCGGGCCGCCACCCGCTCGCCCGCGGGGTACGGGCCGCTCCTCCCGGACCCGGCGGGGCTGCTCGCCCTGCCCGCCGGATTCTCCTACCGGATCGTCGCGGAGACGGGCGTCACGGCGCTGGAGAGCGGCGAGCCCACGCCGAGCGACCCCGACGGCATGGCCTGCTTCACCACCCGGTCGGGGTCGACGCTGGTCTGCAACCACGAGGTCAGCGGCAGCGAGCCCTTCCACGTGCCCACCCTGCCGGGCGTGACCTACGACCCGGCCGCGGGCGGCGGCACCACGACCATCGTCACGGGCCGGGACGGCGGGCGCCGCGCCGAGTACGTCAGCCTGGCCGGCACCCACACCAACTGCGCGGGCGGCCCGACGCCCTGGAACTCGTGGCTGACCTGTGAGGAGACCGAGCAGCGCGCCGACGCCGTCTACCAGCGCGACCACGGCTACGTCTTCGAGGTGCACGCCTTCGACCGGCGGGCCAACGTCGAGCCGGTGCCGCTGAAGTTCCTGGGCCGCTACGCGCACGAGGCGGTGGCCGTCGATCCACGCACCTCGGCGATCTACCTGACCGAGGACGCCACCGCGCCGCACGGGCTGTACTTCCGCTGGCTGCCGCCCAAGGGCTTCCGCGGGCGTAAGGGGGCGCTGCGCGAGCTGGCGCTCTCGACCGGCGGGGACACGGCGGGCCGGTTACAGGCGATGACCTGCTTCCGGGGCTCGCAGCACATCGCCGACCTGTCGGAGGCCACCGCGCCGGGCACCAGGTACCGGGTGCGCTGGGTGGACGTCCCCGACCGCGACGCCCGCACGGTCTCGGTACGCGCCCAGTTCGCCGATGACCAGGTGACCAGGTCGCGCAAGCTGGAAGGGGCGTACTGGGGCGACGGGGGAGCGTACTTCGTGGCCAGCTTCGCCCGCGCCTCCGACGGCAGCGTCAACGAGCACGACGGCCAGGTGTGGTTCTACGACCCGGCCGGCCAGACGATCACCCTCAAGACCATCTTCGGCGTCAACCCCGACCCGGGCCAGGACACGCACTTCGACGGTCCTGACAACATCTCGCTCTCGCCGTACGGCGGGGTGATCCTGGCCGAGGACGGCGAGGGGCTCAGCCACCTGGTGGGCGTCACCCGGCGCGGCGAGTCCTACGCGCTGGCCCGCAACGAGCTGAACCAGGGCGAGTTCGCCGGTCCCACCTTCAACGCCGACGGCTCGATCATGTTCGCGAACATCCAGTCGCCCGGCCACGTCCTGGCCATCACCGGCCCCTGGCGCCGCCCCTGAAAATGAACACGTGAGAAAGATCACGAATACGCCGCCACCATGCCCGCGATCACCAGCACGCCCCCGGCGGCCGTGACCAGTACGCCCCCCGCCACGGCGAGCCGGCGCCCGCGCCGCACCCCGCCCCAGTACATCAGCACGTAAGGGAGGAACCCGAGCCCGCCCAGCCCGACGGCGGGCAGCGCCAGGGCGGCCAGCAGCCCTTTGGTCCCGGCCGGCACGGCGCGGTCCCCGCCGGGCGTGAGCTGCGCCCGGAGCACCTTCCCCACGGCCGAGTCCGGCGAGGCGTCCACCGTCACGACCGCCCCGCCGGAGTCGGGGCTGAAGGTCCCCTTGCAGTCGTATCGTCCCTTGCCGAGCGCCTCGCAGGACAGGACGCGCAGCGTGCCAGGAGTCCCCGTCCGCCCGGTGGCCAGCTCGACATCCGGCACCGCGAACACCAGCGGCAGCACCCCAATCGCCACCCAGAGCAGCACCAGCACGATGCGCCCCACGGGCCCCGGCCCGCCCTTGCCGTGACTCGTAGGGGTGACAAACTGGACATCGGGTAATAACTCGCTCATGTATCGATCATCTATGCCACCACTTGGGTTTTACCTGCAGAGGACTGGACGCGCCCGCTCGGGGGAATCGATCTCACCATATGGTCGTCTCTGTTGTGCGAGCTTGCATATTCATCCCCTGGAGTGCATCATCTTCACAAGCAAGCAAGGTCATGAGCAAGCATGCATGATTATGCAGGAGGGTTGAATGAGGGCAGCGATCGCGGGAGCCAGCGGCTACGCGGGAGGTGAGCTGCTCCGGCTCCTGCTCGGTCATCCCGGGTTCGAGATCGGCGCGCTGACCGCGGCCTCCAGCGCGGGCGGGCGGCTCGGCACGCACCAGCCCCACCTGCCGCAGCTGGCGGAGCGCGTCATCGAGGAGACCACCGCCGACACCCTGGCCGGGCACGACGTGGTCTTCCTGGCCCTGCCGCACGGGCACTCGGCCGCCGTGGCCGCCCAGCTCGGGGAGGAGACGATCGTCGTCGACTGCGGCGCCGACCACCGGCTCGCCGACCCGGCCGCCTGGCAGGAGTTCTACGGCGGAGAGCACGCCGGCACCTGGCCCTACGGCCTGCCCGAGCTGCCCGGCCAGCGCGAGATCCTGCGCAAGGCGACGCGCATCGCGGTCCCCGGCTGCTATCCCACCTCGGTGCTGCTCGCCCTGTCCCCGGCGTTCGCCGCGGGGCTGGCCGCGCCCGACGTGGTCGTGGTGGCCGCCAGCGGCACCAGCGGAGCCGGCAAGTCGCTCAAGCCGAACCTGCTCGGCAGCGAGGTCATGGGCTCCGTCAGCGCCTACGGCGTGGGCGGCGGCCACCGGCACACCCCCGAGATGGAGCAGGGCCTGTCCACCGTCGCGGGCCAGCCCGTACGCGTCTCCTTCACCCCGACGCTGGCCCCCATGAGCCGCGGCATCCTCGCCACCTGCTCCGCGCCCGCCGCGCCCGGCGTCACCAAGGAGTCGCTGCGGACCGCGTACGAGGTCGCGCTGAAGGGCGAGCCCTTCGTCCGGCTGCTCCCCGAGGGCACCTGGCCGGCCACCGCCATGACCTACGGCGCCAACACCGCCGCCCTGCAGGTGACGCTCGACGAGCGCGCGGGCCGCGTGGTCGCCGTCATCGCCATCGACAACCTCACCAAGGGCACGGCCGGCGGCGCGATCCAGAGCGTCAACCTCGCCCTCGGCCTGCCGGAAGAGCTCGGCCTCCCCCTGACAGGAGTTGCTCCGTGAGAGAGCGCAGCGAACGAACCGACGAGCACGGGTGCCCGGCACTCATGCGGCCGGCGAAGGAGACCGCATGAGTGTCACCGCCCCCCTGGGGTTCAGAGCCGCAGGCGTGGCCGCGGGAATCAAGTCCGGCGGCTCCCGCGACCTGGCCCTGGTCGTCAACGACGGGCCCAGCCGCGCCGCCGCGGGCGTCTTCACCGCCAACCGGGTGAAGGCCGCCCCCGTGCTGTGGTCCCAGCAGGTCCTCGCGGGCGGCCGGCTGCGCGCGGTGGTGCTCAACTCCGGCGGCGCGAACGCCTGCACCGGCCCCGAGGGTTTCCAGGACACGCACGCCACCGCCGAGAAGGCGGCCGGGGTCCTGGAGGACTCGGCGGGCGAGATCGCCGTCTGCTCCACCGGCCTGATCGGCGAGCGGCTGCCGATGGAGGAGCTGCTGTCCGGCGTGGAGGGCGCCGCCGCCCAGCTCTCCCGTGACGGCGGCCTGGCCGCCGCCGACGCCATCCGGACCACCGACACCGTCTCCAAGATCTCCTTCCGCCGGGCCGAGGGCTACACCGTCGGCGGGATGGCGAAGGGCGCGGGCATGCTCGCGCCCGGCCTGGCCACCATGCTCTGCGTGATCACCACCGACGCCGACCTGACCAGCGAGGAGCTCGACGCCACGCTGCGCAGGGCCACGTCCACGACGTTCGACCGGCTCGACACCGACGGCTGCATGTCCACCAACGACACCGTGCTCCTGCTGGCCAGCGGCGCCTCCGGGGTGCGGCCGGACCTGGCGGAGTTCGAGCAGAAGGTCACGGAGGTCTGCGCCGACCTGGCCAGGCAGCTCCTGGTCGACGCCGAGGGCGCCTCCAAGGCGATCGCCATCGAGGTGGTCGGCGCCGCCTCCGAGGACGACGCGGTCACGGTCGGCCGGGCGGTCTCCCGTTCCAACCTGCTCAAGTGCGCCATCCACGGCGAGGACCCCAACTGGGGCCGCGTCCTGGCCGCCGTCGGCACCACCGACGCGGCGTTCGAGCCCGACCGGCTCAACGTGGCCATCAACGGCATCTGGATCTGCCGGGGCGGCGCGGTCGGCGACGACCGCTCCAAGGTGGACATGCGCCCCAGGGACGTGACGATCACCATCGACCTGTCGGCGGGCCCCCACACCGCGACCGTCCACACCACGGACCTGACGGCCGACTACGTCCACGAGAACTCGGCGTACTCCTCATGAGGCTCACCACCGCCCAGACCAAGGCGGAGGCGCTGATCGAGGCGCTGCCCTGGCTGACCCGCTTCCACGGCGCGACCGTCGTCATCAAGTACGGCGGCAACGCGATGACCGACGAGGCGCTCAAGGAGGGCTTCGCGAAGGACGTCGTCTTCCTGCACCAGGCCGGGCTGCGCCCGGTGGTCGTGCACGGCGGCGGCCCGCAGATCAGCGAGGCGCTGGACAAGGCGGGCATCGAGTCGACGTTCACCGCCGGTCTGCGGGTCACGACGCCCGAGGCCATGCAGATCGTCAGGATGGTCCTCACCGGCCAGGTCAACCGCGACATCGTGGGCCTGGTCAACCGGCACGGCCCGTTCGCCGTCGGCATGTCGGGCGAGGACGCCCACCTGTTCACGGCCGAGCGCAAGCACGCCCTCGTGGACGGCGTGGCCGTGGACATCGGCCAGGTAGGCGAGATCATCAAGGTCGATCCCGGCGCGGTGCACGCGCTGATCGAGAACGGCCGCATCCCCGTCATCTCCAGCGTCGCCAGGGGAGAGGACGGCCAGATCTACAACGTCAACGCCGACACCGCCGCGGCCGCCCTGGCCGTGGCGCTGCAGGCGCACAAGCTCATCGTCCTCACCGACGTCGAAGGCCTGTACGCGAACTGGCCGGACGACACGGACGTGATCGACCTGCTCACCTCCGACGAGCTTGAGACGATGATGCCCACGCTGTCGAGCGGCATGGTCCCCAAGATGGAGGCCTGCCTCACGGCGGTCCAGGGCGGCGTCCCGCAGGCCCACGTGCTCGACGGACGCGTGTCCCACTCACTGCTGCTGGAAATCTTCACCAATGAGGGAATCGGAACGATGGTGATGCCCTGATGAGCCTGTACGAGAGGTTCGATAAGGCCTTCATGCCCAACTACGGCGTCCCCCCGGTCGCCCTGGCGCGCGGCGAGGGCAGCCGTGTGTGGGACGTGGACGGCAAGGAATACCTCGACTTCATCGGCGGCATCGCGACCAGCTCGCTCGGCCATGCCCACCCCGCCCTCGTCGAGGCCGTCTCCACGCAGGTCGCCACGCTCGCGCACACCAGCAACCTGTTCCTGCACGAGCCCGAGGTCCTGCTCGCCGAGAAGCTCCTCGACCTGCTGAACGCCCCGGCCAGGATCTTCTTCGCCAACTCCGGCACCGAGGCGAACGAGGCCGCCTACAAGCTCGCGCTCAAGTACGGCAGGCGTGAGGGCCGCTCCTACTTCGTCGCCGCCGAGAACGGCTTCCACGGCCGGACGATCGGCGCCCTGTCGCTGACCGGCAAGCCGGCCATCCGCGACCAGTTCGGCCCGTTCCCGGTGGACGTCCGTTTCGTCCCCTACGGCGACGCCGACGCGCTCAAGGAGGCCGTGTCCGGCGACTGCATCGCGGTCTTCCTGGAGCCCACCCAGGGCGAGGCCGGCGTCGTCCCGCCCCCGGCGGGCTACTTCGAGGCCGCCCGCGAGATCTGCGACTCCACCGGCGCCCTGCTGGTGGCCGACGAGATCCAGTCCGCCATCGGCCGCACCGGGCACTGGTTCGCCCACCAGGCCGACGGCGTCACCCCCGACATCCTGACCCTGGCCAAGGGCCTGGGAGGCGGGCTGCCGATCGGCGCGTGCATCGGGTTCGGCGACGCGGGCACCCTGTTCGGCAAGGGCGACCACGGCTCCACCTTCGGCGGCAACCCGGTCTCGTGCGCCGCGGCCCTGGCCGTGCTCGGCACCGTCGACCTCGACCACGTCAAGTCGATCGCCGCGCGGCTGCGCACCGGCCTGGAGGAGCTCGACCACCCGCTGCTGAAGGGCGTGCGCGGGCGCGGCCTGTGGCTGGCCACCGTGCTGCGCGAGCCGCGCTCCGCCCAGGTGCAGCAGGCCGCCGCGAACGCCGGTTTCCTGGTCAACGCGCTCCAGCCCGACGCCGTACGCCTCGCGCCGCCGCTGATCGTGACCGCCGACGAGGTGGACGCCTTCGTGGCCGCCTACCCCGCGATCCTCACGGAGGCGGCGAAATGACGACCAGGCACTTCCTGCGCGACGACGACCTGGCGCCCGCCGAGCAGGCCGAGGTGCTCGAACTCGCCGCCGCCATGAAGAAGGACCGCTTCGGCTACCGCCCCTTCGAGGGCCCGCAGACCGTCGCGGTCCTGTTCGACAAGCCGTCGGCCAGGACCAGGATCTCCTTCCACACCGGCATCGGCGAGCTCGGCGGCCTGCCGCTCGTCGTGGACAACGTCTCGGTGCTGATGGGCCGCGGCGAGCCGACCGGCGACATCGCCAGGGTGCTCGACCGGCAGGTGTCCGCCATCGTCTGGCGGACCGCCGGCCAGGAGCTCATCGACGAGATGGCCGCCCACTCGCGGGTGCCGGTCGTCAACGCGCTCACCGACGAGTTCCACCCCTGCCAGATCCTCGCCGACCTGCAGACCGTCCAGGAACGGCTGGGCGGCACCGCCGGGACCACACTCACGTACGTGGGCGACGGCGCCAACAACATGGCCCACTCCTACCTGCTCGGCGGCGCCACCGCGGGCATGCACGTGCGGATCGCGGCCCCCGCCGACTACCAGCCGGACGCGGTCATCCTCGACCGGGCCGCGACCATCGCGGCCCGCACCGGCGGCTCGGTGATCGCGTTGTCCGACCCGGTGGCGGCCGCCCAGGGCGCGCACGTGATCGCCACCGACACCTGGGTTTCGATGGGCCAGGACGGTAAGGAGGAGCGGGTGGCCGCCCTCATGCCGTACCAGGTGAACTCCGAGCTGCTGGAGCACGCCGCGCCCGACGCGATCGTGCTGCACTGCCTGCCCGCCTACCGCGGCCACGAGATCACCGCCGACGTCCTCGACGGCCCGCGGAGCGCGGTCTGGGACCAGGCCGAGAACCGGCTGCACGCCCAGAAGGCCCTCCTCCACTGGCTGGTCACACACGCATGACGATCCCGATGACCAAGGCCGCGCGGCAGGCGAAGATCACCGACCTGCTGCTGCGCGAGGCCGTGCGCTCCCAGCCCGAGCTGGCCAAGCTGCTCGCCGAGAGCGGCGTCGAGGTCACCCAGGCCACGCTCTCGCGTGACCTCGACGAGCTCGGCGCGCTCAAGCTGCGCGCCGAGGACGGCTCGCTGGTGTACGCGCTGCCCGGCGAGGGCGGCGGGCGCATCCCGCTGGCCCGGCTGGGCACCGGCGAGTCCCCGGTCGCGCGGCTGCACCGCATCGCGGAGGAGCTGCTCGTCGGCGCCGAGGCCTCGGCCAACCTGGTCATCGTCCGTACGCCTCCCGGCGCCGCCCAGTTCCTGGCCTCCGCCATCGACCACGCCGACTGGAAGTCGATACTCGGCACGGTGGCGGGCGACGACACGATCCTGGTCATCAGCCGCGACCCGGCGGGCGGGCAGGCCGTCGCCGACGCGCTGCTGAAGCTGACCGAGCGACGTAGTTAGCCCACCTCCGGGTGGGCTTCCCGATCGTCACGAGACTTTGAACCTGGAGTTTGGAAAATGCCGGAAAGAGTAGTACTCGCTTATTCAGGGGGGCTGGACACCTCCGTCGCCATCCCGTACCTCGCCGAGAAGATGGACGCCGAGGTGATCTGCGTCGCCGTGGACCTCGGCCAGGGCGGCGAGGACATGGAGATCATCCAGAAGCGCGCCATGGACTGCGGCGCCGCCGAGTCGGTCGTGGTGGACGCCAAGGAGGAGTTCGCCGCCGACTTCTGCGTGCCCGCCCTGCAGGCCAACGCCCTCTACATGGACCGCTACCCGCTGGTCTCGTCCCTGTCGCGCCCGCTCATCGTCAAGCACCTGGTGTCGGCGGCCAAGCAGTTCGGCGGCACGGTCGTCTCCCACGGCTGCACCGGCAAGGGCAACGACCAGGTCCGCTTCGAGGCCGGCCTGGCCGCCCTCGCCCCCGACCTGCAGGTCATCGCGCCCGCCCGCGACTTCGCCTGGACGCGCGACAAGGCCATCGAGTACGCCGAGGCCAGGGGCCTGCCCATCGAGACCTCGAAGAAGAACCCGTTCTCCATCGACCAGAACCTCTGGGGCCGCGCCGTCGAGACCGGCTTCCTGGAGAACATCTGGAACGGCCCCACCGAGGAGGTCTACTCCTACACCGCCGACCCGGCGCAGCCGCGCCCGGCCGACGAGGTGGTCATCACCTTCGAGCAGGGCGTCCCCGTCAAGCTCGACGGCAGGGAGCTGACCGCGTTCCAGATCGTCGAGGAGCTCAACACGCGAGCGGGCGCCCAGGGCGTCGGCCGGATCGACATGGTCGAGGACCGGCTGGTCGGGATCAAGTCCCGCGAGGTGTACGAGGCGCCCGGCGCGATCGCCCTCATCACCGCGCACATGGAGCTGGAGAACGTCACCGTCGAGCGCGACCTCGCCCGCTTCAAGCGCGGCGTGGACCAGCGCTGGAGCGAGCTCGTCTACGACGGCCTGTGGTTCTCGCCACTGAAGACCGCCCTGGACGCCCTCATCGCCGAGGCGCAGAAGCACGTCACCGGCGAGATCAGGATGACGCTGCACGCGGGCAACGCCACCGTCACCGGCCGTCGCTCCGAGCAGTCCCTGTACGACTTCTCGCTCGCCACCTACGACACCGGCGACACCTTCGACCAGTCCCTCGCCAAGGGCTTCGTCCAGCTGTTCTCGCTCCCGGCCAAGATCGCGGCCGCGCGTGACGCCAAGAAAGGCTGAATGCACTATGGTCGCGGGGGAAACGGAGGGGATGACGGTGAGTGATGGCAAGCCGATGCGGCTCTGGGGCGGGCGTTTCGAAGGGGGCCCGGCCGATGCGCTGACCCGGCTGTCGGTGAGTGTGCACTTCGACTGGCGGCTGGTGCCCTACGACCTGGCCGCGTCCAGGGCGCACGCCCGCGTGCTGCACAAGGCGGGGCTGCTGAGCGTGGAAGAGCTCGAGCGCATGATCGGCGCGCTCGACGACCTGGAGCGGGCCTGCAAGGAGGGCGAGTTCCGGCCGACGGTCGCCGACGAGGACGTGCACACCGCGCTGGAGCGCGGCCTGCTGGAGCGGCTCGGCTCGCTCGGCGGCAAGCTGCGCGCCGGTCGTTCGCGTAACGACCAGATCGCCACCGACCTGCGCCTCTACCTGCGAGACCACGCCCGCACGATCGTCTCGCGCCTGGTCGAGCTGGAGACGGCGCTGATGACCCAGGCCGCCGAGCACGCCGAGACGGCCGCGCCCGGCATGACACACCTGCAGCACGCGCAGCCGGTCTCGTTCGGCCACCAGCTGCTGGCGCACGTGCACGCCTTCGCCCGCGACATCGACCGGATCAGAGACTGGGACAAGCGCGCCGCGGTCTCCCCGCTCGGGGCCGGCGCGCTGGCGGGCTCCTCGCTGCCGCTCGACCCGCAGGCCGTGGCCCAGGAGCTGGGCTTCGACTCGGCGGCCCCCAACTCGATGGACGCCGTCTCCGACCGGGACTTCGCGGCGGAGTTCCTGTTCGACGCCGCCATGATCGGCGTGCACCTGTCGCGGCTGGGCGAGGAGATCGTCCTGTGGGCCTCGCAGGAGTTCCGCTGGATCGAGATGGACGACGCCTACTCCACCGGCTCGTCGATCATGCCCCAGAAGAAGAACCCCGACGTGGCCGAGCTGGCCCGCGGCAAGTCCGGCCGGCTCATCGGCAACCTGATGGCGCTGCTGACCACGCTCAAGGGCCTGCCGCTGACCTACAACCGCGATCTTCAGGAGGACAAGGAGCCGGTGTTCGACGCGGTCGACACGCTGCTGCTGGTCCTGCCCGCGGTGGCCGGGCTCGTCGCCACCATGCGGGTCAACACCGCCCGCATGGAGGCCTCGGCCCCCGACGGGTTCGCGCTGGCCACCGACCTCGCCGAGCTGCTCGTCCGCCGCGGGGTCCCGTTCCGCGACGCGCACGAGGCCGTCGGCCACCTCGTCGTGTGGTGCCAGGTCAACGACAAGGACCTCGGCGACCTCACCGACGACGAGCTGAGTAAGGTGTCGCCGCACCTGACGCCCGACGTGCGCGACGTGCTCAACGTGCCCGGCGCGCTGGCCGCGCGCAAGGCCCACGGCGGCACCGCGCCCGACCGCGTACGTGACCAGCTCATCGCCCTGCGCGAGGCGGTCGACGCGCAGGCGGCATGGGCGTCGGGGAGCTGAGCTCCGCCGCGCTGCCGCGGGGTTTCTTCGACCGGCCGTCACACGAGGTCGCGCCCGACCTGCTCGGGCGCGTGCTCGTGCACGGCGGCGCGGACGGCGTCGTCGCCGTACGCCTGACCGAGGTCGAGGCGTACGGCGGGCCGGGCGAGGACCCGGCGGCCCACACCTACCGGGGCAAGACGCCGCGCAACGCGGTCATGTTCGGGCCGCCCGGGCACCTGTACGTGTACTTCACCTACGGCATGCACTTCTGCGCGAACCTGGTCTGCCTGCCCGAGGGCTCGGGCTCGGCCGTGCTGCTGCGGGCGGGGGAAGTCGTCTCCGGCCTGGACACGGCCCGCGCCCGCCGCTCCTCCGGCAGGGCCGTCCCTCCGGGCGAGCCGGGCTCTTCCGGTGGGCCGGGTGCTTCTGGCCGGTCCGTCTCCTCCGGCAAGCTGATCGCGGAGCGGGACCTGGCGCGCGGCCCGGCCCGGCTGGCCGTCGCGCTCGGCCTGCTGCGCGAGCACAACGGCCTTGACGCCATCCAGGAGGGCGCGGCCGCGGGTCGCCCCCGAGGCTCGGTCACGATGCTGGAGGGCCGGCCGCCGGATCCCGCCGCGATCAGGTCAGGTCCGCGCACCGGGATCTCGACGGCCAAGGAGACGCCGTGGCGGTTCTGGATCGACGGCGATCCGACCGTGTCTCCGTACCGGCCTCACGTCCCCCGCCGCCGCAGCGTCGCGGCCACCTCCGTGGGCGAGGCTCCGAGGTCGTGAGGGCTGAAGATGTGCAGGTAGTCGCCGGTGTCGATCTCCAGCATCTCGCTGCGCCGCCCCCACCTCCTGCGTACGTCCACCTTGATGTCCCAGATGGCCTCCCACGGCACGTGCCGGCGGCCCGCGTACCCGTGCACCACGGTGATGCCGCTCTCGTCGGCCGCCAGCCGTACGGGAGCGAGCACGTCACGCAGCCCCATCGCGCCCACCAGAACGGCGGCGGGCACGGCCAGGATCACGCCTCGTACATCGCCCTGAACCCCCCAATACACGGCGAGCCCGGTACACACCAGAGCCCCTAAGATCTTGAAAACGGCCAGCTCGCGACGGACCCTCCACATGGAGACAGAGAGTATCCAAGTGGCGGTCGACCCGGGCGATCGGGCACGCTTGTACCACCTCAATGTCCAACGTCTAGGAAAGCCGGCACCGTGACCGACATTCTCGATGACCTCGCGTGGCGAGGCCTGATCGCCCAGTCCACCGACCTCGACGCCCTGCGCGCGTCTATGGCCAAGGGACCGATCACGGTCTATTCCGGCTTCGACCCGACCGCTCCCTCGCTGCACGTCGGCCACTTCGTGCCGTTGCTCACGCTGCGCCGCTTCCAGCTCGCCGGGCACCGCCCGATCGGCCTGGTCGGCGGCGCCACCGGCTTGATCGGCGACCCGAGCGGGCGCAACACCGAGCGCTCTCTCAACTCCAGCGACATCGTCGCCGAATGGGTGGAGCGCCTGCGCGGACAGGTCGGCCGTTTCCTCGACTTCGAGGCCCAGCCGAACGCCGCCCTCATGGTCAGCAACCTCGACTGGACCGGCGAGCTGAGCGCGATCGACTTCCTGCGCGACATCGGCAAGCACTTCCCGGTCAACCGCATGCTGGCCAGGGAGGCCGTCTCCGCGCGCCTGTCGGGGGAGGGGCTGAGCTACACCGAGTTCAGCTACCAGATCCTGCAGTCCAACGACTACCTGGAGCTGTTCCGCCGCTACGAGTGCACGCTGCAGATCGGCGGCAGCGACCAGTGGGGCAACATCACCGCGGGCGCCGACCTGGTGCGCCGCATCGAGGGCGGGCACGTCCACGCGCTCACCCTGCCGCTGATCACCAAGGCCGACGGCACCAAGTTCGGCAAGACGGCCGGCGGCGCGCTCTGGCTCGACCCCGCGATGACCTCGCCGTACGCCTTCTACCAGTACTTCCTCAACGCCGACGACCGCGACGTGATCCACTACCTCAAGGTGTTCACGTTCAGGAGCCGCGAGGAGATCGAGGAGCTGGAGAAGGCCGTCGCCGAGCGTCCCTTCGCCCGCGAGGCGCAGCGGACCCTGGCCGAGGACCTGACCGAGCTGCTGCACGGCAAGGACGAGCTCGACGCCGTCGTGGCGGCCTCGAAGGCGCTGTTCGGCCAGGGGGCGCTGGAGGAGCTGCCCGCCGCCACCCTGGAGGCCGCGCTCGCCGAGGTCCCCAAGGCCAAGGTCGGCGCGCTCGGGGCCACGTTCGTGGACCTGCTGGCCGACAGCGGCCTGGTGGAGTCGCGGTCGGCGGCCAGGCGGGCGGTGAAGGAGGGCGGGGCCTACCTCAACAACGTCAAGATCACTGACGAGTCGTACGCGCCTTCCGCCGGCGACCTGCTGGCGGGGCGCTTCATGGTGCTGCGGCGCGGCAAGAAGTCGATCGGCGGGGTCGAGGTCGGCTGACCTCGACCCCGGTTCGCGGAGCGGGCCTTCCTTTTTGCGATGGGAAGGCCCGCTTTCCACGTTCTTGCACTTCTGCCCGGCGGCGGTCAGCGGCGGGTGAACAGGGCCACGGTCAGGCCCGGCAGATCGGCGGAGTGCTTGGCCGAGGTGAGCTCGAAGCCCGCCCGCTCCACCTCCCCGACCCGCGGAACCCCGTCGCCCTCCAGCCCCGACTGCTTCGTCCCGCGCCAGACCACCCACACCCGCTCGCGCCCCTTCAACGCCCCCGATACATCGGACCGCTCCGGATAGCCGAAGCCGTCGGGGTCGGGCGCGTCCCCGGTCTTGAGCACGTCCACGGGCATGGCCGAGTCGGCGTAGTACTCGAACCCGGAACGCAACTGGCTCTGGCCGTAGACGATCGCGTCCCCGGGCTCCGCCCTGACCACCCGCAGGGCCCACGGGATGTTCTCGAACCGCCCGTTCTCCTCGCGTACCTCCAGGTGGTCGGGGACGGCCAGCCCGCATCCGAGCAGCACAACTATCACGGCGGCCACCACGTGGAAGCGGGGGAGCGCCGCCACGGACAGCCCCGCCAGCAGCGCCAGCGCTGGGGCGGTCACGAACAGGTACCGGTCCACGTAGACGGGCGTCACCAGCTGCGACACGGCGAGCAGCAGCAGCGGCGGCAACACCAGCCACCCCACCAGCGCGAACGCCCACAACCGCACCGCCGCCTGGCCGCCCACCCGGCTACCGGCCTGCCGGCCGCCCACCTGGCTAACGGCCCCCTGGCCCGCTCGCACGTCCGCCTGGCCGCCCGGCTCCGTCCGGCCGCGCGCGGAGACCCACAGCAGCACCGCTCCGGCCAGGGCCAGCACGAACAGCAGCGCCCCGAGCCCGGTCGCCCCCGCCGCCATCTTCGGAAACTTCAGCCACACCTCCGGTCCCCGCTGCGGGACCCAGCTGATCGCGTGCCGCTCGCCGTACCCGACCAGCCCCAGCACCACCGCGGGCAGGCACCCGACGGCCAGCGCCGCCAGCATCCGCACCAGGACGGCACGGCGCGCCAGCACGAGCTGGGCGGGCAGCACGAGCACCGCGAACAGATGCGTGGCGCACACGAGCGCCACCGCCACCCCGTAGAGCACCCACCGCCTGCCATCCGACCTTTCGAGCGCCCGGTGCAACGCCCAGAACGAGAACACGACGGCCGCGGCAGCGAAGGCATAAGACCGGGCGAAAGCGCCGTAGTAGGACACCGACGGCAGGATCGCGAAGATCGCCGCCGCGATCACTCCGGCCCGGGTGGAGTGCAGCCGCCTGCCCAGATCGACCAGGAACCAGGCGGTCACCGCGATCGCCACCGCCGACGGCAGCCGCAGCCAGAGCTCAGCCGTGCCCAGCTTCCCCCAGAAGTGCATGAACAGGTAGTACGGGAGGAAGTGACCGTCGATATGCCGGGCCAGCTCCCACATTCCGGACAGCGACCGGGAGGCGGCGCTGATGGTCGCCAGCTCGTCGCCGTTCAGGGTGGACGAGCCCGTGCCCGAGAACGCCGCCGCACCCGAGATCAACGCCATCCACCAGGGGGTTGACGTGCGAAGACGCTGGGCGGGGCGGGTAGGGGGAGCGAGCGTGGCGGCAGTGGTCACCGGGGCAGGATACGCGGCATAAGGTCGGGTACATGGCGAATGTGATCGTGTTCGACCTTTACGGGGTGATCGCCCGTACCCAGTCCGCGGCGGCACGGGACCGGATCGTCGAGCTGGCGGGGGCGCCGGAGGAGCCGTTCTGGGAGGCGTACTGGGCCTGCCGCCCGCCGTACGACGCGGGCCAGGACGGCGCCGCGTACTGGGACGCGGTGGCCGAACGACTCGGTACGCGCTTCGCGGACGTGCCCGCGCTCATCGACGCCGACCTGGACAGCTGGTGCCACGTCGACCCCGCCATGGTCGATGTCGTGCACGAGCTGGCGGACCAGGGCCATCGGCTCGGCCTGCTCTCGAACATCATCCAGGAGCTCGTGCCGAGGTGGGAGATGCGGCACGGTGACTGGCTGGGGCGGTTCGCGGCGCTGACGTACTCGTGCCGGATCGGGGTGGCCAAGCCGGAGCGGCGGGCGTACGAGATCTGCGCGGAGCGGATGGGAACGACACCGGGGGACATTCTGTTCTTCGACGACAACGAGGCGAACGTGCTGGCTGCCCGGGAGGCCGGGATGACGGCAGAGGTGTTCGAGTCCGCGCAACAGGTCCGAACCCTCGCCCAACACGTGGCGCTCACCCCATGACCAGCGAGCTTTCATCGCCGAGCAGCAGCCGGAACCCGCGCGGACCGGCCATCGAGCAGCCGCGAGAAGTCAGGCGGCCCGGCCATCGACCAGCCGCCGGAAGCTAGGCGGACCGCCGATCGCGGGAAGCTAGGCGGACCGGCGATCGACCGGTTGCGGGAAGCTAGGCGGCCCGGCCATCGACCAGCAACAGCAGGGCGGCCAAGGCGGCATCCTTGTGGTCGCGCGTCCACGGCGTGCCGACCTGCGCCCGCAGCCCGTCCACCCGCTCCACCGCACCCACGCCGAGCAGCCTGGCGGCGACGTCCCGCAACTCCTTGAAGTCGTAGCGGCTGACCGCCAGCCCGGCGTCGCGCGCCGCCTCCATCAGCGCCTCGTGATAGAGCTCGCCCTCGGCTCCGTGCAGGTAGTGGTGCTTGCTCAGCACCGTGGCCAGATCGTCCGGCAACGTCATCCGTCCCGCGCCGACCGCGCCCAGGTCGAGCGCGACACCGGCGACGTCGTGGCCGGCCCCGTTCAGCCGATGGACCGCCGCGGCGAGCACGTCGTGCGCCGACGTACGAGCGCACTGCTCCACCCGGGAGATCAGGTCGCGGGCGGAGTCGAGCGCGAGCCCGGCGGCGGCGTGAAAGGGCTGGTCGGGCAGCGTGGGGTCGTGGAGCAGGGACACCCGCTCCCGCAGCAGCACCCGAGGTGAGCCCGGCTCGCCGGCCACCGCCACCAGCATCGCCCACCCGCAGTGATCCTTCACCCCGAGCGCCGCCGCCACCCCCATTCCCACCTCCCGCTCACTTCAGGAACGCGCTCCGGTCACTGCTGGGTGGTGTGCGTCGGCCTCACGACGATCACCACCCGCCGGTCCGCGTCGCCGACCGGCCGCTCGTACTCCAGGCCGTAGCGGTTGGCCAGCACGTCGAAGAAGTCGCCCGACGGATCGGGCTCCACGCGTTCGACGATGCCACGGATCTCTACATATCGGTACGGCCGTTCGGGGTCGTTGATGGAGACCGCGACGTGCGGATTCTCCAGAACGTTCCGGCACTTCCTCCGGTCCCTCGTGGTCGTGAACCGCAGGAACTCTCCGTCCCAGATCGTCCAGACCGGGTTCACCTGCGGACCTCCGTCCGGGCCGATCGTCGCCAGATGAGCGAACAGCGGCCGGGTCAGCAGGTCAAGGTGGCTCTCAGGAATCATCACGCCTCTCCTCCAGATCAGATGACGCTTGGCACAGTATCAAAACATTGATAATCATCAAGACTCGAATCATCATATGAGGTTGTACGATCCCCGATATGGGGATGCCTGCGGAAGAACGGCTCGGCCTCGACATCAAGCGCGCCGAACAGGCCCTGATCGCCGCCAAACAGGTCGCCGTCCGGCCCGCGGGACTGACCGTCCCGCAGTACGCCGCCCTCTTCGCCCTCGCCGACAGTCCCGGCATCTCCGGCGCCGCCCTGGCCCGCGCATGCCTGGTCACCCCGCAGGCCATGACCGTGGTGCTCAAAAACCTCGAGGAACGGGGACTCGTCGAACGTTCCCCCCACCCATGGCACCGCAACGTCCTGGAAACCCGGCTCACCGAAACCGGCCGCACGGCCTTGCAAGCCGCCGACGAACGGACCCAGGTGGTCGAGCGCGCGATCGCGGCCGAATTCAGCGCCGACGAACGAACAACGCTCCGCAACCTCCTGACCCGCTGCGGCGAGGCAATCACCCGCGCCACCGCAGACCTCTGACCCCGCCAAACCCCAAAGCCACTCCACCCCCCCGCCCGAACGTCTGCGCCCGAACCTCAAGGGCAGTACCTCCAAGCCAGGAATCTGCAGCAGGAAACCCCTGAGGTAACCCCGCAGTTCAAAGACCTACGCGGGGACCCCTGTGACAGAAGCGCCGATACACGAGGTCTCCGACGAGAGCCTCGGGCGTGGCCTGGCTTCTACGGCCAGAACCCTCTTCGGGACCTGCGCGACAGGGCGTTCCACGGACAACCGCCATGGTGAAGGCGGGGCACCGGCTGGCTTGCCAGGCACGGCGCCCCCGCCGGTCGGGGCGCCCGCCGGTCCTCAGGCGGGGCGATTTGACGTCTCGCGGATCGCGACCTAATCTTTCACTTCGCCCCGGGAGTGAGCCGGACGCCGCAGTCAGGCGGACGGGCCCCAGGGCGAAGCCCCTTGAAATGACGAGCCACTCGGCGGAGCCGCTTCGGCGTGCCCCCCGCTTGAGGCGTCTTTCGTGCGTGCCGCAATCACCGGAAAATCGGTTGATTCGACAAGCGCAGGATGGCACGGTAAGTTACGAGGGTTGCCCCTTGACCGGGGCACACCATCCTAGCCAGGTTTGACCGGGTTTCGGCAAGTCTCCGGATTTGACACGAAATTAGCCAACCTGATAAGATGTTGAAAACGGTAAATGCGCCCCTGACTCGGGATCAAAGATCCAGACGAGGGAGTACGCGTCCGTTTCTTGAGAACTCAACAGTGTGTTAAAAGCCAGTGCATGAAATACCATGCATAACCCCGTCGAAACGGTTTCGGCTGTTTTGATGGATTCCTTTTTGGTTGGGATACAACCACTT